>NZ_JBIWGG010000013.1:0-219825 GCF_044763415.1 Streptomyces sp. NPDC096048 | reverse complement strand
CTGTCTTGGGACCCTTGCCGGTGGTACTGATGTGTGCGGTTTGGGGGGGGGGTGTGGGGGGCGGGGTGCACCGCCCCGCGGGGCCGGGCGGGGGGGGGGGGGGGGGCGGGGGGGGGGCGGGGGGGGGGGGGGGGGGGGGGGGGGGGCCCGCCCCCCCCCCCCCCCCCCCCGCCGCGGCGAGTCACCGCTCCGCGGTCGCACTGCCCGCGTGCGTCCGCCGCCCCCGCCGGTGGGCGATCTCGCCGAGTACGACGTCGGCCGCGACGAACGCGGCCAGCGGGATACCGAGCAGCGGCACGAAGTAGCCGAGGACGGCGACCGCCGCGAGCAGCGGGACGAGGAGCAAGGGCGGCACCTGCTGCCACGCGCCGCGCGGGATCGGGCGGCCGAACGCGGAGCCCCGGCCGCGCTGCCACCACATGCGGTACCCCCAGACGATGAGCAGCACGAGGGAAGCGGCCAGCAGCATCAGGGCGATCTGGTTGGGCAGGCCGAACAGGCTGCCGGTGTGCAGGTCGATGCCCCAGCGGCTGAGCTTGGCGAGCACCGGGTAGTCGGCGAAGCGGAGCACGTCGGTCACCTCGCCCGTCGCCGGGTCCACGGCGACCGAGTCCTGCTTCTCGGGCCAGCTGCGCTGCACCTGCTTGACGACGTAGGCGGAGGACGCGTCCGCGGGCGGGACGATCTCCACGGGGTCGCCCAGGCCCTCGGCGCGCGCGGCGGACAGGACCTTGTCGAGACCGACCCCGTGCGCGGCGTCCCCGCCCGCGCCCGTCGCCGCGCCGTGGCCCGCGTGCTCGCCTCCGCCGGCTGCCGACGCCGACACGGACGGGGTGGTCTGGCCGAGCGAGACGCGCAGGTCCTCGATGTTCGCCCCGGCATACGTCGACCAGGTCAGGCCGGTCGCCGAGAGGAAGACGAACCCGGCCGCGGCCCAGGCGCCCACCGTCCCGTGCAGGCCGAGGGTGCGGCGCCGGCCGCTGGTGCCGCGCAGCTTGCGCCGGGCCCGTCGGCGGGAGAACCACAGCACCAGGCCACCCCCCGCGATCACCCACAGCCAGCTGGCGGCGAACTCGCTGTACAGGCGGCCGGTTTCCCCCAGGTGCAGGTCCCGGTGGAACTCGTCGATCCAGGTGCGCAGCGGCAGCGCACCGGTCGAGCCGTACTGTTCGAGGGCGCCGCGCACCTTCGCGGTGTACGGGTCCACGAAGACCGCGAGCGTGTGGTCCGGGTCGACACCCTCGACGCCGGACAGCAGCACCCTGGTGGTGGCGTCGGCCCCGGGCGAGGGGCGTACGGCCGACACGGTGCCCTCGGGGTGCGCCCGGCGGGCGGCGGCGACCTGCTCGGCGATCGGCAGCTTGCTCCCGCCTGCCTCGGGGACGGTCAGCTCGTGGGCGTAGACCAGCTTCTCGGCCTGGAAGGAGGCGGCGTACAGGAAGCCGGTGGCCGCCGCGACCAGCAGGAAGGGTGCCACGAACAGCCCGGCGTAGAAGTGCAGGCGCAGGACGAGCGGGCGGAGTGCGGACCAGTTGCCGGGCGGAGGCGGCGGGGGCGGCGGTTCGGGGGCCTCGTCCGTGGGGGTCGGGGACGTGGTGGTCATCTGCGGGCGCTCCGGGGACGTCGTGGGGACGGGGTGGTCCCAGTGGTCGGGGCGGGAGCGCGCCGGGTTCCCGGCCCTGAACGTGGCCTGTGTCACACCGTCGTGGTCGGCCAGTGGATGCCGTACGCCGTGACATCCTGGCGCGATGGGAACTCCGAGTGATCGTCGCCCCCTTGCCGAGCGGGTCGAGGAACTGCTCGCCGCCGACGGGCCGTTGCCGATCGTCGCGGCCGGCGATCCGGTGCTGCGGCGCGTCGCCGCGCCCTTCGACGGGCAGTTGGAGCCCTCGCTGCTGGCACGGTTCGTCGAGGCACTGCGCCTCACCATGCACGCGGCACCGGGTGTCGGCCTGGCCGCGCCGCAGGTGGGGGTGGGGCTCAGGATCGCGGTGATCGAGGACCCGGCTCCGGTGCCGCACGAGGTGCGGGTGGCGCGCGGGCGGGTGCCGCAGCCGTTCCGGGTACTGGTCAATCCGTCGTACGAGGCCGTGGGCGCCGGGCGTGCCGCGTTCTTCGAGGGGTGTCTGAGTGTGCCGGGGTGGCAGGCGGTGGTGGCGCGGCACACTCAGGTGCGGCTGCTGGCGCGGGACGAGCACGGGGGTGCGGTGGACGAGGTGTTCGCGGGGTGGCCGGCGCGGATCGTGCAGCACGAGACGGATCATCTGGACGGCACGCTGTATCTGGACCGGGCCGAGTTGCGGTCACTGGCGTCGAATCGGGCGATGGCGGAGTTGTGGGGGCAGGTGACGCCGGAGCGGGCGGCGGTGGAGTTGGGGTTCGGGCTGCCTGGGGTGGCGGGAGCGGGGACCGCAGAGGGCGCGGGGCCTCCGGGGGCGGCGGTCTGACTGGCCGCCGGAGCTGGACTGGGGTGGGCGCGGCAGCCCGGCGTCGCGGGGTGCCGCCGCGCCCACCCGTGCCGTCCCAGCGGCACGACCGCCCGCAGCTGCGGCGGCAGCTGCGGTGCGGGTGAGCCGGTCAGTTGTCCCGGTAGGACTCCAGCAGCCTCAGCCATACCTCGCTGATCGTCGGGTATGACGGGACCGCGTGCCACAGGCGGCTGATCGGTACCTGGCCGGCGACGGCGACGGTCGCGGAGTGGATCATCTCGCCGACACCGGGGCCGACGAAGGTGACGCCGCGGACGATCTCGTCCTCCAGGTCGACGACCATGCGGGCGCGGCCCCTGTAGCCGTCGCCGTACAGGCTCGCGCCGGCCACCGTCGCGAGGTCGACGTCGACGGCGCGGACGCGGTGGCCGGCCTGCTCGGCCTCGGCCAGGGTCAGGCCGACGGACGCCGCCTCGGGGTCGGTGAACACCACCTGGGGGACGGCGTCGTGGTCGGCCGTCGCGGCGTGCGCGCCCCACGGGCCGGAGTCCAGGTCCGGCACGCCGGAGGCGCGGGCGGCGATGGCGGCACCCGCGACGCGGGCCTGGTACTTGCCCTGGTGGGTGAGAAGGGCGCGGTGATTGACGTCGCCGACGGCGTAGAGCCAGTCGTGGCCCTCGACCCGGAGGCTGTCGTCGACGGGGAGCCAGGAGCCCGGTTCCAGTCCGACGGTCTCCAGGCCGATGTCGTCGGTGCGGGGGACGCGCCCGGTGGCGAAGAGGATCTCGTCCGCCTCGACGCGGTCGCCGGTGTCCGTGACGGCGACTACCGTGCCGCCCTCGCGCTTGACGGACTCGACGGAGGTACCCGTCCGGATGTCGACGCCGGCCTCGGTGAGCGCCTCGGCGACCAGTTCGCCGGCGAACGGCTCCATGCGGGCGAGCAGGCCGCCGTCGCCACGCACCAGGAGCGTCACCCGGGAGCCGAGGGCCTGCCAGGCCGTTGCCATCTCGACGGCGACGACTCCGCCGCCGACCACGATCAGCCGGCCGGGCGCGCTCTTGGCGCTGGTGGCCTCGCGGCTGGTCCAGGGGCGCACCTCGGCGAGTCCCGGCAGGCCGGGCAGGGCGGCGCCGCTGCCGGTGCAGACGGCGACGGCGTGCCGGGCGGTCAGTACCCGGCGGGTGCTGTCGGGCGCGGCCACCTCGACCGTGCGCGGCCCGGCGAGCCGTCCCCGGCCGCGGTACAGGTCCGCCCCGATGCCCTCCACCCACTGGACCTGGCCGTCGTCCTTCCAGTGGGAGGTGTACTCGTCGCGGCGGGCGAGGACCGCCGCCGTGTCCAGGGGGTCTCGCACCGACCGGCTCAGACCGGGCAGGCGGCGGGCGTCCGCGCGGGCGAGGACCGGGCGCAGCAGGGCCTTGCTGGGCATGCACGCCCAATAGGAGCATTCGCCGCCGACCAGTTCGCTCTCCACGATCGCGGTGGACAGTCCGGCCGCACGGGTGCGGTCGGCTACGTTCTCCCCCACGGGGCCCGCGCCGATCACGACGACGTCGTACGCGATGGAATCCGATTGCGTCATGGGGCCAGTCTGGTGGGTGGTGTGCGACGTGGCCACATGGGTACGTGCGCGGAATACCCACCAGGTCGGCAGTGTTGTGCCGACGGTTCACGCCCCGAACGCAGGAAGAGGGATCACCCATGACCAGCACCGTGGAGCTCACCAAGGAGAACTTCGACCAGACGGTCACGGACAACGAGTTCGTCCTGATCGACTTCTGGGCGTCGTGGTGCGGTCCGTGCAAGCAGTTCGCCCCGGTCTACGAGAAGGCGGCCGAGGCCAACCCGGACCTCGTGTTCGGCAAGGTGGACACCGAGGCGCAGCCCGAGCTGGCCCAGGCCTTCGGCATCCAGTCGATTCCGACGCTGATGATCGTCCGGGAGCAGGTGGCCGTGTTCGCGCAGCCGGGCGCGCTGCCCGAGGAGGCCCTGACGGACGTCATCGGCCAGGCCCGGAAGCTGGACATGGACGAGGTTCGCAAGGCGGTCGCCGACCAGCAGGCGCAGGCCGAGGGCCAGGCCGGGCAGGACGGCCAGTAGCAGCGGTGACAGACGGCCAGTAGCACCGGTGGCAGACGGCCAGTAGCAGCGGAGCGAAAGCGGCCGCCGGTCAGCTCGACTCGCGGTGCACGACCGCCGCGCCCAGCACCTTGTGGCGCTCGGGCGCGGCGCCCGGGTCGTGGACCGCGCGGTCGACCAGGGCGGCCAGGTCGCGGCCGGAGGGCAGCTCCAGGTGGACGGTGCTCAGCCGGGGCCGCAGCAGGCGGCCCAGCATCAGGTCGTCCGCGCCGATCACGGCCGCGTCGCCCGGGATGCCGAGGCCCTCGTCCTGCATGGCCCGCATCAGCAGCATCGCGTACTCGTCGTTGTACGCGAACACGGCGTCGAGCCCGAGAGAGCGCCAGCGGGCGGCCAGCCGGGCGGCGTCCCGCTCCTCGTAGGCGAGAGGCAGTTCGGTGACGGTGGCGTCGGTGTCGCGCACGGCGCGGCGGGCGCCGGCCAGGCGCGGTGCCGAGAAGACCTCCAGCCCCTCCTCCGCGGGCACGACGACGCCGATCGCGCGGCGCCCGCGGTCGTGGAGGTGACGGGCCGCCGTGTGGCCGACGGTCTCGTGGTCCATGAGCAGTGCGTGCGCTCCCTCGACGGCCTCGGGGCCGAGGGTGACGACCGCGCGGGCGCCGGAGCGTTTGAGGACCTCCACGCCCCGCGGGCCGAGTCCCGAACCGGGTACCAGGACGGCGACCGGGCGCAGTTCCGCCCACGCCCGGGCGGCCTCGTCGTCGTGCGGGCCGACGGTGCCGTACTGCACGACGGTGTAGTCGAGACGGCCGAGGGCCCCCTGGAGTTCGCTGAGGAACCGGCTGTAGAGCGGGCCAGCGGGGAAGGACGGCGCGGGCATCAGGACCGTACGGCTGTGTCCGGCGCGCAGGGAGCGGGCCGCGGCGTGCGGGACGTATCCGAGTTCCCGGGCGGCATCGTGGACGCGGCGGCGGGTGGGTTCGCTGATCCGGACGGCGCTGGTGTTGTTGAGGACGTAGGAGACGGTCGCACGCGAGACGCCGGCCAGGCGGGCCACATCGGCGCTCGTGGGGACGGAGCGCGGTGCGGGGGGCTCGGGGGCGGGCGGTTTCGGTATCTGCACCATGACGTACGGCATCTTGGCAGAAGCCGGGTACGGGGCGGCGGGCGGGGCGACGCCGTCCGGATCGGACGAAATCCCGTCCCGTGGGCGCAGTGGTCGTCGGCGGTCAGGCCGGGTGCTCGGTGCGGGTCACCCGGGCGGCTCGGTGCGGGTCACCCGCGCGACGAGGTCGAGCCAGCCCGCCTGCAGCCGCGCCGGGGGTACCCCGCACTGTTCGGTGAGGTGGTGGACCAGGGCGGCGTCGAGGTAGGCCAGGAGCGTGTGGGAGAGGAGTTCGCTGTCCCCGTCCGGGACCGACTGCCGCAGCAGCAGGGCGACGTGGCCGCGCAGGAAGCGGCGCGGTGCGGCGGTGTAGCGGCGCTCCGCGCTGGGCTCCGCGGCCAGTTGCAGGTCCAGTTCGTCGATGGAGCGGCGCAGCATCGCGCAGCCGAAGGCGCGCAGCCGCTCGACGGGCGGCGCCCCGGGCCCCAGGGGCGGCGGGCCACCGAGGAGCGCGGCCTGGAACTTCTTCTCGGAGTGGTCCAGGAGTGCCATGAGCAGGCCGGTGCGGTCGCCGAAGCGGCGGAAGACCGTGCCCTTGCCCACCGAGGCCGCCGCGGCCACCGCCTCCATCGTGACGCCCGCCGCGCCGTGCTCGGCGACCAGCCGGGCGGCGGCCTCCAGCAGCCGGGCCCGGTTGCGCGCGGCGTCCGCGCGCAGGCAGGGCTCGTCCTCCTCGACCCCCGTGCCGACTTGCAGCAACTCGGGAGGGCCGGCGGTCTCCTGTGGCTTCGGGAAGGGCGGCAGGGCGGCGGACATGACGCCAGCGTAAAGCATCGGGAAGAAAACTGGACCGCGGTCCGTTTGGGATGTTAGAAATTAAACGGACCTCGGTCCGGATCCTTTACGGCAGTGTTTTCAGCAGCGTCTGTTCCCGCAGCCTCTGCTCCGTCAGTGGGAGTACTCATGTCTGTCCGCATCCTTGCGCTCGTCGGCAGCCTTCGCGCCGGTTCGCACAACCGCCAGCTCGCCGAGGCGGCCGCCAAGTTCGCGCCGGAGGGCGCCGAGGTGCAGCTGTTCGAGGGGCTGGCCGAGATCCCCTTCTACAACGAGGACATCGACGTCGAGGGCAGCGTCCCGGCCGCCGCCGCCAAGCTGCGCGAGGCCGCCCAGGCCGCCGACGCCTTCCTGTACTTCTCGCCCGAGTACAACGGCACCATCCCGGCCGTCCTGAAGAACGCCATCGACTGGCTGTCCCGTCCGTACGGCGCCGGCGCCCTGTCCGGCAAGCCCGCCGCCGTCGTCGGCACCGCCTTCGGCCAGTACGGCGGCGTGTGGGCGCAGGACGACACCCGCAAGGCCGTGGGCATCGCCGGCGGCAAGGTGATCGAGGACATCAAGCTGTCCATCCCCGGTTCGGTGACCCGCTTCGCGGAGATCCACCCGGCCGACGACGCCGAGGTCGCCGCCCAGCTGACCGAGGTCGTCGCCCGGCTGCACGGCCACGCCGACGAGGCCGTCGCCGCCTGACCGGCACGCAGAGCGCGCACGGGACCGGAGCTCCGCCGAGCTCCGGTCCCGCCGTGTGTGACGGCGGCGTGTGTGACGGCGGCGTGTGGTCCGCCGTCCGTCCCGGCGCGCGCGTCCCGGCGTACGTGGCGCTGCGCGTCAGGCCACCGCCGACGCGGCCAGGTCGCGCAGCTCCTCCAGTGCGGCCGCGACCGCCGGACGCCGGTGACCGCCGCTCCGTGTGCAGGTGAGCAGCTTGCGGTGCGGCCGGTTGGCGCAGGGCACCCGGACGATCGGCAGCTGCGGGGTCAGCTGGGCGAGCCGGGGGATCAGCGCGACGCCGAGCCGGTGGGCGACCAGGTGGGCGATGACGTTCCAGTCGAGCGCGTGATGGACCACGTCGGGAGTGAAACCGGCGGCGCCGCACGCCGACATCACATGCGGACGGCAGGGGCTCCGCGGCACCGGCGCGATCCACGGTTCATCGGCCGCGAGGGCGAGATCGACCCCGTCCCGTCCGGCCAGCGGGTGGCCCTCGGGGACGACCAGGTCGAAGGGGTCGTCGAGCAGGGGCCGCTGGTCGAAGCGTGCGTCGGCCGTCGGCGGGTTGGACGGGGTCGCCTCGACGACCGCCAGATCGGCCTCCCCCTCGAAGAGCAGGTCGAAGCTCTCCGTCACCTCGACCTCCCGGATCCGGACCGACAGCCGTGGATGCCGTTCGCGCAGCCGCGCGGCCATCGGCGCCAGCAGCACGGAGACGGCCACCGGAAATCCCGTCACCCGCAGCGGCCCGGCGGGCGTCCCCTCCCCCGCCCGCAGATCCAGTTCGGCCTCGTCCCAGCGGGCCTCGATGGCGTCGGCGTGCGCGAGCAGACTCTCCGCGGCCGGGGTGAGCCGGACCCCGCGGCCCTGCGGCTCCAGCAGATCGACGCCCAGGTCACGGGAGAGCTGGCGGATCTGCTGGGAGGCGGCGGACGGGGTGAAGTGCAGGGCGCGGGCCGCCGCGGTGACCGTGCCGTAGTGGGAGACGGCCCTGAGGACGTGCAGCCTGCGCAGGTCAATCATGAAGTGCACGCTTCACGGTGGAGTCCGTAAAGTCAACCTGGACGTGAACGGATCCGTGGCCGCACTCTGTCTGTGGCGCGACGGCCGGTCACCCGCCGCGCGCCGGTCGTCCGACGACCACCGACGCACGTACCGCCGATGCACGTACCACCGACGCACGAGGAGTCGCCATGCCCAGCACGACCGGTGCCGTCTGCCCGCACTGCGGGTGGCCCGACGGTGCCGAGCCCTTCCAGGTGGTGTCCGCGCACCCGACCTCGGCGGGCGGCACCCTGTGGACCCGGTGCGCCTGCGGTTCGCTCCAGGCCCGCGTCGTCGACGATCACGGCACCCGCGTCATCTCGCGCGGCAGGCCCTCCCCGGCGGGCCGCTGAGGCGCCGCACCACCAGGGTGCCTCGCGACCGACCCGAGCGGGGTCCCCTGCGTGCCGCGGCAAGCGAGGAGCCCCGTCGGGTCAGGGTGACCGAGTAGGTCTCCCTGACCCGACGGAGTTCGGTCGGCCGGGCGGCGGGTTACCGGCGCCCGGCCGAGGCAGGTGCCGTGTGCGGCGCTCCTCGGCTCAGCCGAAGGTCACGTCACTGCACCACATGTAGGCCTGGTCGAGGTGCGAGGCCTGCCAGATGACGAACACGATGTGGTGTCCGGTGTAGCCGGAGGTCTGGACGGGGAACGTGATGTCCTGCGCCGGGGCGAAGCGGCCGGTCTGCGTGATGAAGTCGAGGTCGCCCCAGCCCAGGGTCTGGGTCTTGGGGTCGAAGCCCTGCTTGCTCACGTAGACCTTGAAGTAGTCGGCGCCGTGGTACGCCTGGTCGTACAGGTGGACCGAGAAGTTGTTGCCGACGGTGGTGGTCTTCCACTGCCCGGGCTTGTTCAGACTGGCGTTTCTCGAGAGGTTGTTGCTGCAGAGCGTCCCGTCGGGGGTCCGCGCCTGGAACTGGCCGCCGAGGCCGTCGCGGAGCGCGCTCATCCAGTTCCACATGGTGTCGGGGTTGGCCTGGAAGGCCTGCCAACACATGGGGTCTTCGGTCTGCATGGCCGGGTTCGTGTGGTTACTGCCCCACGTCTTCCAGCACTGGTACGCACGGGTGGCGGGGCCCACGACGGTGCCGTGAGCCTGGGCGGGGGCCGTCCAGGTCAGTGCGCCGACAACCACGGCGAACAGCATGACGAGCACCTGGAGAGGCCGACGGAGGGAGGGCTGCGAACGCCCGGTCAACGGACTCTGTTTGCGCATGTGGGGGGAACTCCTTCCAGTTGCCAAGCTGTGATGGGAGCGCTCCCAACGTTAGACCCTCTCAGTGAAGTGTCAATGAAACCAACAGAGTTGATCACAAGAGTGGGTGTCGGGCAGGAAATCCGGAGTGCCCCGACCACCCCGGCGATCACTTCGTCGACAATTTCCGGCCCGACCCCCCCCCGCGACCCGGCGGCCGCAGCCGGTTCCGGCTGCGGCCGCTGGAGCCACTGCACCGCGGTGAGCTGCTCTCCGGCGCCGTCATGGCAGCGGCAGGCTCGCCGGCCGCGCCACATCGGGATCACCGTGAACGCGGAAAGGTCAGCGCCGCAGGGTGAGGACACCCGGCCGCCACGGCAGCTGGTCGTAGGGACCGCCCGCGCCGGGGGACTTGCCCTGATAGAGGAACCGCAGGTTGCAGGGGTCGACGGTCATGGTCTGATCGGGGTTGTCGCGGACCAGGTCACCGTGGCTGATGTCGTTGGTCCAGGTGGCACCACTGTTGGCCTTGCCCGCGAAGGGGTTGCTCTCGGTGGCGGCCTGCGGGGTCCACGACCCGTTCAGGCTGGAGGCCGTGAAGGATCGGAAGTAGCGCCCGTTCGCGCCCATGGCCTCAACGATCATGAGGTACTGGTTCTGCCCCTGGACCTTGTAGACCTGTACGCCCTCGAAGAGGTTGGCCTTCGTGTCGCTCATGATCGTCGTGTACGACGAGCCGAAGTTGCCCGGGAAGTTCCCGATCGGCATGCTCGCCCGGTAGATCTTGCCGTTGTCACCGGCGAAGAACAGGTACATGTTCTGCCCGTCCGCGATCAGGGTCTGGTCGATCGGGCCGGTGTCGGAGCCGGAGATGCTCCCGGTGAACAGCGGCTGCGGTGCGGACCAGCCGTTGGGGTTGGTGGGGTCGCTGGACGTGCGGTAGATGAAGGGCCACGCACCCCACTGGTACGCCAGCACCCAGATGTTCTTGGGCGCGAAGTAGAACAGCGTGGGCGCCACCGCGGGCTGGCTCATGCCGGTCTGGCCGGCCGACGCCATGTCCGACCAGTTGGTGAAGGGGCTGAACATCATCGAGCCGTACGACGATCCCGACACGTTCGACGCGTAGACGAGGTGCTTGCCGTTGTGCGTCACGGTGGTGAAGTCCTTCACCGCGGCCCACCCGTTCGCCGGCTGCGCCAGTACACCCGTTGACGTCCACCGGTAGGTCGACGGAAGAGCGCACGGGCCGTCCGTCGGCGGGTTCGGCGTCAGACCGGTCCACTTCTGGTTACTGCCGCCGTTGCACGTCCACAGTTGCACCGCCGTGCCGTTGGCCGTACCGGCGCCCGCGACCTCCAGACACAGCCCGGACTGCACTCCGACGACCGTGCCGTCGCCGTTCACCCGCCACTGCTGGTTCGCACCGCCGGAACAGCTCCAGATCTGCACCCGGGTACCGGCGGTGGTGGCGTGGCCCGGAACGTCCAGACACTTGTCGCCGTACACGGTGAGCTGGTTGTCGTCCGTCAGCGTCCACTGCTGGTTGGTCCCGCTCCAGCAGTCGTGGATCTGGAGGTAGGTGCCGTTGGTCTGGCTGGCGCCCGGCACATCGAGACACCGGCCGGAACCAACACCGCGCAAAGCGCCGCTGGAAGCCGCCTGGGCCGGGGCGGCGACGAGCATCGCCGCCACAGCGGTCAGGACCGCGACCATGGCGGCGAGCACCGCGGACGGATGCCAACGGCTGGAACTTCCTCTGCACATGGGGACTTCCTCAACCTTGAGTGAGCGGTTCCGGTCGGCCTCGTCGGAGACTGTCCGGACTGTCGGTGTGATGCGTGTGCGGCGGCCCGTGAGCACCACGGCAGACCGCTTGTGACGTCCCGGGCCTGCGGTCACGGCCGCACAACCCTGGCGGGAGCATGACATCATTACGTTCGATATCTCGAACGAGAGTCGAAGTGTCGAGCAGCCTGAATGATAGGGACCCACCGAACGCCGTCAACCGTTTCCGCGCATGTCGCTCTCGAAGCCGAAACATTCGAAAGATCTCGCTCAGGAAACGTCGCACGTCACACCGGCAAGCGACCGAGTGGCGCCACACTTGACGCCGCGCGAGGGGCGCCGGTCCGTGCGGACCGGCGGCGACAAGGGCACGCCGACGACACGCCTCAGATGTTCGAAAGTTTCGAGGATACGGCAGAAACTTTTTCCGTGAGGAGTGTTGACGATGCATCGTCAATACCTCAATCTCTCTTACCTGGGAGCCCGGCCACGGATCGATATCTCGGACAGCACCAGCCCTGGCAATCCGTGCCGCACGGCAGACCCACACACCGAACCACCTGCGCCGGCTGAGCCGCGAGGAGTCCTCCGTGCCGTGTCGAAGACCGCCCCACCCCATGACCGCGGTGTCCGGCGCTTCCGCACTGCCCGGGCCCTGGCTCACCCCGTCCGTCTGCCGAATGGGAGCGGATGACGCAACCCCCACTGCTTCAGTCCCTACGTGATCCCTACCTTGGAGGCACAGTCATGGGCTCGTACGCCCTTCCAAGAGCCTTTGTCCGCGGGAAGATCCGTGGCCTGCTGCTGGCGCTGGCCGTCGGCGCCCTCAGTGCGGTCGCCACACTCGCCGCGCCGCCGCCCGCACACGCTGCGGAGAGCACGCTCGGCGCCGCGGCGGCGCAGAGCGGCCGCTACTTCGGTACCGCCATCGCCTCCGGCAGGCTGGGCGATTCGACGTACACGACGATCGCGAACCGTGAGTTCGACTCGGTGACGGCCGAGAACGAGATGAAGATCGACGCCACCCAACCGCAGCGAGGCCAGTTCAACTTCACCGCCGCCGACCGCGTCTACAACTGGGCCGTGCAGAACGGCAAGGAGGTGCGCGGCCACACCCTGGCCTGGCACTCCCAGCAGCCCGGCTGGATGCAGAGCCTCAGCGGCAGCGCGCTGCGCCAGGCGATGATCGACCACATCAACGGCGTGATGGCCCACTACAAGGGCAAGATCGCCCAGTGGGACGTCGTGAACGAGGCCTTCGCCGACGGCAGTTCGGGGGCCCGGCGCGACTCCAACCTCCAGCGCACCGGCAACGACTGGATCGAGGTCGCCTTCCGCGCCGCCCGCGCCGCGGACCCGGCCGCCAAGCTCTGCTACAACGACTACAACGTCGAGAACTGGACCTGGGCCAAGACACAGGCCATGTACGCCATGGTCCGCGACTTCAAGCAGCGCGGCGTGCCGATCGACTGCGTCGGCTTCCAGGCGCACTTCAACAGCGGCAGCCCCTACAACAGCAACTTCCGCACCACCCTGCAGAACTTCGCCGCCCTCGGCGTCGACGTGGCCGTCACCGAACTCGACATCCAGGGCGCCTCGCCCACGACCTACGCCAGCGTGGTCAACGACTGCCTGGCCGTCCCTCGCTGCCTCGGCATCACCGTCTGGGGGGTGCGCGACACCGACTCCTGGCGATCCGAGCAGACACCGCTTCTGTTCAACGGTGACGGCAGCAAGAAGCCCGCCTACACCGCCGTCCTCGACGCACTCAACGGTGGCACCTCCACGCCCCCTGAGGACGGCGGACAGATCAAAGGCGTCGGCTCGGGCCGCTGCCTGGACGTGCCCGACGCCAGTACCGCCGACGGCACCCGGCTCCAGTTGTGGGACTGTCACAGCAGCACCAACCAGCAGTGGACGTACACCACCGCGGGCGAGCTGAGGGTCTACGGCAACAAGTGCCTGGACGCCGCCGGTACCGGCAACGGAGCCCGGGTCCAGATCTACAGTTGCTGGGGCGGCGACAACCAGAAGTGGCGCCTGAACTCCGACGGAACCATCGTCGGAGCCCAGTCCGGCCTCTGCCTCGACGCCGTCGGGGCCGGCACCGCCAACGGCACCCAGATCCAGCTCTACTCCTGCTCGAACGGCAGCAACCAACGCTGGACCCGCACCTGATGACGCCTCCCGCACGCGAAGACGGGCGTCGATGACAGCCTACGGTGCGGCTCCTCCCGCCGCGCCGTGAAGACACCGCTGATGGTCTTGGGTCGCCGCCGTAGTGGCGGCGACCCTCGCGCTCCGCATGCGCACCGCGGTGGATCCGGCGCCCGCCGAGGCGGCGTCGGTGGCCACCAATGCCTATTGCGTCCTGGTCGATCGCCGCAGCGGCGGTCGAGCTGTCGTCCGGTGGAGGCGGCTGGTGCGGCGGATGCGGCGGCACTCCGTCTCCGACGAGCGGTACGCACACGAGTGGGCCCGCGTCACACGCCCGGCCCTCCCTGCCCCTGCCCCTGCCCCTGCCTCCTCGCGGCCCACAGGCTCGTCGCCGTGGTGACCGCGAGGACGATCACGATGAAGCCGAGCGAGAAGGGGATGCCGATCTCGGGGACGTGGAACCCGGACTCGTGCAGGGCGTGCAGGATCAGTTTGACGCCGATGAAGCCCAGGATGACCGACAGGCCGTAGGAGAGGTGCACCAGCCTCTTCAGCAGACCGCCGATGAGGAAGTACAGCTGGCGCAGGCCCATCAGAGCGAACGCGTTGGCCGTGAACACGATGTACGGGTCCTGGGTCAGGCCGTAGATGGCGGGGATGGAGTCCAGGGCGAACAGGACGTCGGTGGAGCCGATCGCGAGCATCACGACCAGCATCGGGGTCATGACCCGCTTGCCGTTCTCCTCGATCCACAGCTTCGTGCCGTGATAGCGGTCGGCGACACCGAAACGGCGTTCGATCGACTTCAGCAGCTTGTTCTCCTCGTACTCCTCGTCGTGCCCTCCCTTGCGGGCGTCCTGGATGAGCTTCCAGGCGGTCCAGATCAGGAAGGCCCCGAAGATGTAGAAGACCCAGGAGAAGGCGGAGATGATCGCCGCGCCGGCCGCGATGAACGCGGCGCGCAGCACCAGGGCCACGACGACGCCGACCATCAGCACCCGCTGCTGGTACTGCGAGGGCACCGCGAACTTGGCCATGATCAGGACGAAGACGAAGAGGTTGTCGACACTGAGCGACTTCTCGGTGATGTAACCGGCGAAGAACTCGCCGGCGGGCCCGCCGCCGGCGACCACGAGCAGCCCCACGCCGAAAAGGCAGGCGAGGACCACCCAGACGGCCGTCCAGATCCCGGCTTCCCGGATCGACACGTCGTGCGGCTTGCGGCCGATGAAGAAGTCGGCGCCGACCAGCACGCACAGGGCCGCGACGGTGAGCAGCCAGACGCTGAGAGAGACGTTCACCGGTGCTCCTGTGACAGGCGACGGACGGGGATCACGTACACGTTCTTGGTCAGGGTGTTTCCGCTGAGCGGCCCAGGCAACCCGGCACCGTGCGCGGCCTGCGCACCGAGGCCGGCGGGCCGGCCGACTCCGACGTGACGGGAGCCCCCGGATGACCACTGCCCCCTCGCATCCACGCCCCACCCGGCCGGGCCCGCGCATCGGCGTGCTCGGCTCCTACGGCGGCTTCAACATCGGCGACGAGGCGATCCTGACCTGCGTCCTGAGCTGTCTGCGGGCCCAGCGGCCCGACGCGCACCTGATCGTCCTGAGCCGGAACGCGGAGCACACCCGCGCCCACCACCCCGACGTGGACGAGGTGATCCCCTGGGAGGGCGTCAGCCGCAACCACGTCCTGGACGCGCTGCCGGGCCTGGACCTGCTGGTGCTGGGCGGCGGCGGCATCCTCTACGACGGTGAGGCGCGCCGCTATCTGCGGCTGGTGCGCGCCGCGCAGACCCGCGGCGTGCCCACCTTCGCCTACGCCGTCGGGGCCGGGCCGCTGAGGGACGCCGAGGACCGGGACGCGGTGCGCACCGTGCTGGCGGACATGGACGGCGTCGTGGTGCGGGACGAGGAGTCCCGGCTGGTGCTGGAGGAGGTCGGCCTGGAGCGCGAGGTCACGGTCACCGCCGACCCGGCTCTGCTGCTGGGGCCCGAACCGTTCACCGAGGCCATGATGCGCGACGAGGGCATCCCCTCCGGTGCCCGGCTGGTGGGGATGTCGGTGCGCGAACCGGGGCGGGCCGCGGAAAAGCTCGACGAGGGCGACTACCACGCGCTGCTGGCCGACGTCGCGGACTTCCTCGTGCGGCGGCTGGACGCGCACGTGGTGTTCCTGCCGATGGAGCGGCACGACGTACGGCACGCGCACGCCGTGCTCTCCCACATGACCGCGCCGGACCAGGGCCGGATCCTGCACGGCGACTACAGCCCCGGGCAGGTCCTCGGCTTCATGCGCCATCTGGACGTGGCCGTCGGCATGCGGCTGCACTTCGTGATCTTCGCGGCGCTCACCGGCGTGCCGGTGCTGCCGCTGCCCTACTCCGGCAAGGTCTTCGACTTCGCGCGCCGGCTCGGCGCCCCGGCGCTGGTGGGCGTGGCGCGGGAGCAGGCCGGGCTGCTGCTGGCCGAGGTGGACCGGCTGTGGGACGAGTATCCGCAGCGCCGGGAGGACCTCCGGTCCCGGATCCATGAGCTGTCCGCGGCGGCCCGGGAGACCTGCGTGCGCTGCGGCTCACTGCTGGACGAGATCGACGCGCCCGACGACGGACCGCGGGCACGGACGGCGGGTCCCGAGCCGTACGCCGACGAGCCGCGGCCGTTGCACGCCTGACCCCCGAGGAGAGCGATGCCGATCCTGGAAGAGCCCCGCGAGCCCCGCACGGTCACCCTGCCCCCGCGGCCCGCCCGGCACGGGGGGCGGTGCGACGTCCTGGTGGTGGGCGGCGGTCCCGCCGGGTTCGCCGCCGCGGTGGGTGCGGCCGACGCCGGGGCCGATGTCGTGCTGGTGGAGCGGTACGGGTTCCTCGGCGGCAACGCGACGGTGGCACTGGTGATGCCGCTGATGTCGTTCCACAACGAGCACAAGCAGGCCGCGTTCACCGAGTCCGGGGACACCTCACGGCTGCTGCCCACCGACCACGGCGAGGGCGAGCCGGTGGTCGCGGGCGTGCTGTGGCAGCTGCTCGACCGGCTCATGGGGCGCGGCGGCTGTCTGCCGCCCTCGCCGAAGACCGGGTACACGGTCCCCTTCGACCCGGAACTGTTCAAGCTGTCCCTGCTGGAGATGATGGACGAGTCGGGGGTACGGATGCTGTTCCACTCCTTCGCCTCCGGCGCGCTGCCCCTCGACGACGGCTCCGGCTGGCGGGTGGTGTTCGAGACGAAGTCGGGGCCCGTGGTGATCGACGCCGGGGTGGTCGTGGACGGCACCGGCGACGGTGACGTGGCGACGGCCTGCGGGGCGCCGTACGAGATCGGCCGGCCCGAGGACGGGCTGGTGCAGCCCATGACGCTGATGTTCCGCGTCGCGGACTTCGCGCGGCCGGACTTCGCCGACTACGTGCGCGAGCACCCCGACCAGTGGCGCGGGGTGCACGGCCTGTGGGACCTGATCGAGGAGGCCAGGGCCAACGGCGAGCTGAGGCTGCCGCGCGAGGACATCCTCTTCTTCGCGACCCCGCACCCGCGCGAGGTCGCGGTCAACAGCACCCGGGTCAACCGGGTGCTCGGCACCAGCGTGTGGGACCTCACCCGCGCCGAGTACACGGCCCGGCGCCAGCTCTCCCAGATCGACCGCTTCCTGCGGACCCGGGTGCCCGGTTTCGAGGAGGCGTACGTGGTGCAGAGCGGCACGCACATCGGCGTACGGGAGAGCCGGCGCGTACTCGGCGACTACCAGCTGACCGGCCACGACATCCTGGCCGCGCGCACCTTCCCGGACGTGGTCGCGCACGGCGCCTATCCGGTCGACATCCACAACCCGCGCGGCTCCGGCACCGTCCTCAAGCGGGTTCCGCGGGGCAGCTTCTACGACATCCCGCTGCGCTGTCTGGTGCCCCGGGACACCGAGCGGCTGCTGGTGGCCGGGCGCTGCATCTCCGGCACGCACGTGGCGCACTCCTCGTACCGGGTCATGCCCATCGCCATGGCGACCGGCCAGGCGGCCGGGGTGTGCGCGGCGCTGACCGTCCGGCACGGGCGCGGTCCGCGCGGCCTGCCCTACCGGATGGTCCAGCACGAGCTGCTGCGCCAGGGGGCGCGGCTGCGCGTGTAGAGGCGTCGGTCACGGGCGTGTCGGTCAGCTCGCCCAGTCCAGCAGGCGGTCCCGGGTCTCCGGGGCGCGGAGGTGGTCGAGGGACGCCTTCTCCAGCTGGCGGACGCGCTCGCGGGTCAGGCCCACGTGCTGTGCCACCTGGTGCAGGGTGCGCGGGCGGCCGTCGTGCAGACCGTAGCGCAGGCTGAGGATCAGGGCCTCGCGGGGCGCGAGGGTGCCGACGGCCTCCCGCAGCTCCTCCGCGAGCGCCCGGAACTCGGCGACCTCGGGGGCCTGGAGCACCTCGGCGTCGGGGATGAGGTCGCCGACGACGGTCTCGCCGGTCTCGTCGACCGGGGTGTCCAGGCTGACGGCGTCCCGTCCGACGCGGCGCAGCCAGACGACCTTGTCCCCGTCGATGCCGCTCTCCGCGGCCACCTCCTCGGCGGTCGGCTCGCGGTCGAGGCTGCCACGTAGCTTGCGTTCGACCTTGGCCAGCTTCTGCAGCTGTTCCACGACGTGCACCGGCAGCCGTACCGTGCGCGCGTGGGTCGCCAGGCCCCGCTCGATGGCCTGGCGGATCCACCAGGTGGCGTACGTGGAGAACTTGAAGCCCTTGGTGTGGTCGAACTTCTCGACGGCCCGGATCAGCCCGAGGTTGCCCTCCTGGATGACGTCCAGGAGGGGCAGCCCTCGATGGGCGTGGCGCTTGGCCATCGACACCACGAGCCGCAGGTTGGCCCGCACCATGTGGTCCTTGGCGGCCTGGCCGTCGTGGACGGTCTCCTCCAGTGCGCGGCGTCGTGCGGGCGTCGGGGCGGGCTCGCCGGTGTCGGCCGACTCCAGTTCCTCCATGGCCCGGACACCGGCCTCGATGCGCCGGGCCAGGCGCACCTCGTCCTCGGCGGTCAGCAGCGGGGTGGCGCCGATCTGGGACAGGTACTGGCCGAGCAGGTCCGGTTCCTCGTCGGGTTCGGGGATCCGGTTGCGCAGCCGCGCGGTGCGGGCGGGGGCCCGGCGGTCCTCCCCGGGGCCCGCCGCGGGGGTTGGGGTTCGTGCCAGGGGAGCCATGTCGTTCCTCCGTCCCCTTCTGGAGTCCTGAGTCAGTGCGGAGCGGGGGTGCCCCGTTCCCTCCGCAGGCGGCCGGACACGACCATCAGGTCCGCCGCCGCCAGCAGGACGAACGCCGCGCACACGGCGGCGAGGGCCACCAGGGTGCCGCGTCCGGGGCTGTCGCCGGGACCGGTGCCCGCCGCCCACACGCCGAAGAACGCGGCCCCGGCGACGAAGAGTGGCAGGAAGACGGCCGACAGCAGCAGTCGCAGCCGCAGCGGGCTCTGCGCGGTGACCGGTTCGGTGCCGGTGCGCGGGAAGCGGCGGCCGATCGCGCCGGATCGCGTGCGAGGGGCGGGTTCCGTGGCCCCGGCGGGGCGGCGTCGGTCATTCATGCCGGTCCTCCCTGGCGGTCGGGGACGTGGGTGGCCGGGGATTTCGGTGACCCGGGCACCTCGGTGGTCGTGGTCGGGCGCCTCAGCGGTCGGAGCACCCCCAGCGGTCGGGCACCCCAGCGGTCGGACGCCTCAGTGGTCGGGCGCGGCCTTGCTGATGTCCGCCAGGGCGGAGTGCGGATCGTCGGCGGCCGCGAGGTCGCCGAGGGTGACCACGCCGACCGGAACGCCGCCGTGCTCGACGACCGGGAGCCGCCGGACCGCGTGACGTCGCATCAGCTCGGCCGCGCGGTCGGTGGTGTCGTCGGGTTCGAGGGTCACGACGGGCGGGGGTGTGCACACCGAACCGACCGTGGTGTCGTCGGGGTCGCGGCCGTCGGCGACGCTCCGGAGCACGATGTCGCGGTCGGTGAGCAGACCGAACAGATCGCTGTCGTAGGTCACCAGGACGTCGCCGACGTCCTCCTCGCGCATCAGCCGGGCCGCCCGGGCCACCGTGGTCATGGGCTCGACGGCCACCGCGGCGGGTGACATCACGTCTCGGATGCGCCGTGTCATGGTCGCGCCTCCCGGGGTCTGGGTCTCGGTTCCGTGCGGGCCGCGTAGCCCGCACCCGGGCCGGTAAACCGCTCTCCGGCGGTCGGCTCAGCCGAGGTCGATCAGGGCCAGCCCGATGTCGGGGCGGTGGGTCTTGGCCAGTTCGGCCGGGCTGTCCCGGACGACGACCTCCAGCGTCGGCCAGACCCGCCCGGACAGCAGGTGGCCGCCGCGGGTGGAGCCGTCGGACAGGCCCACCACGGCGTGCAGGTGCGGGGTCGGCCCCTCGTCGCCGACGGCGACGTCACCGATGAGCGACAGCACCTCGCACTGCTCCTCCACGGGGATGGGCCGGTAGTCCTTGGCCTGCCGGTCGAACCAGCCGACGACCGCCTCCGAGAAGGCGCCCACGGCGGTCATCTGGGAGGCGCCGAGGGAGCGGTCACGGGCGAAGGCGGTGAGTTCGGCGACCGCGTCCTCGCCGGGGTCGAGCACCACCACGTACACCGCGGACGGGCCGTCCTGCACCTGTTGCCACTTCATGCCCGCCGGGTACCCGGCACGGGACGGCGCAACCCGCCCGGCCGGCGTCCCGCCTCCGGGTCGGCGCCCCGCCTCCGGGGCCGCCTCAGGGGCCGCCTCAGGGGCCGCCTCAGGGGCCGCCTCCGGGGCCCGGTCCGCCGCGTCGAGCGTCGCGACCGGGGAAGGCCCGCACAGCGACCGGGACGTGCCGGGGCATACCGGCGGCCCCCTGGCCGACGTACTATCCCTGGCCCCCGGCCCCTCCCGGGTCCGCCCCCGCCGCGGCGGGACCGAGTGCCAGGCGGAGCGCGGCGAGCCAGTCGTCGACCGGCCCGAAAGTGAGCAACCCGCTGCCCGCACCGGCCAGTTCACCGGACGCGGGCAGCAGTCGTCCGTACGTCCGCTCCAGGGCCGCGCGGTCGCCGAGTTCGAGGGCGAGTGCGGCCTCGGCGCAGCACAGGGCCTCGTACAGGAGGTCGGGCGGCGGCTCCGGGAGGGCCCTCAGCGCCGTCCGGGCCTCGGCGTCACGGCCGTCGGCGAGGAGGGCGAACGGTTCGGCCCAGGGGCGGTACGGTCCCCAGTCCGCGCGCGGGTCCACCTCCGCCGGCCGTCCGCGGGCCAGGCGCAGACCGAGCAGGGCGAGCGGTAGCAGCCCGCGTCGCAGGCCCGGCATCCCCGCGCCGTCGAGCCCCGCGGCGGCGGACCGGTAGGCGGCCTCGGCGCTGTCGTACGGGCTGCCGGTGGCGGCCCGGCGCAGGGCTCGGTACCACTCGGTGAAGACGGCCACGAGCGGCCGTTCGTGCCGTTCGGCGAGGCGGTCGACGGCGGTGGCGTGCTCGTCGGCGGCGGTGAAGTCGGCGAGCGCCGAGCGTGCCTGGAGCCGGATGAGATGCCCGAGGATCGCGTAGTTGACCAGCCCGTGCCGGGTCGCGAGGGCGACGAGCTCGGCGCCGATCGCGTCGCGGCGCGGGGCCAGTCCGGCGGTGGTGCAGGACTGCATGAAGACGCCGTTGAGGGCGAAGGCGAGCAGCGCGGGGTCGTCCAGGCGGCGGGCGATCCGCTCGGCCGCGTCCGCCGCCCGGGGTCCGTGCGGGGACCGGACGCCCCGGGACTCCAGGGCGACGGTGGCCAGCAGGCGGCAGCGGTCCGCTTCGGCGGTGCCGTCGTCCGGCAGGGCGGCGAGGGTGCGCTCGGCCGCCGCGACGATCCGCCGGGCCCGTTCGGGATCGTCGCCGCGGGTCCAGTTGGCGGGCACGTCGTAGGCGCCGATCACCCGGGCCGTCAGTTCCGCGTCGCCCGTCTCCTCCGCCGCCGCGACGGCCGTCATACGGTGCTCCCGGGCGGCCTCCAGTCCGCCGCCGCCGGTGACCGCGAGGGAGCGCAGCAGGCCGACGGTCGACTCCAGGCGGGCGTGGGCACCGGCGGCGACCGTGCGGTCGTACGCCTCGGTGGCGCGGGCCCACAGCCGGGCCGCCGCCTCCGCCGGCTCGCTGGGCGGGTCCAGGCCGGGGTCCTGGGCGAGGATGCCGGCCTCCAGACGGCGCAGCCGGGGCCCGGGGTCGACGCCCAGGTGTCCGGCGAGCAGGGCGCGGGCGCGGCGCAGCACGGCGAGGGCGTCCGCCTGGCGTCCGGTCCGGTACAGGGCCAGGGCGAGCAGGCGCCAGGCCTCCTCGCGCCAGGGATGCTCGGTCAGGTGCCCGTCCAGGTCGGGGACCGCCTCGGCGGCGCGGCCCAGCTCCACGAGCAGTTCCGCGTGCCGTTCGACGGCACGCAGCCGCAGTTCGGTGAGCCGGGAGCGCTCCCCGCGGGCCCACTCCGCCCCGCTGAACTCGGCGTAGGCGGGGCCCCGCCACTCCCCCAGCGCTGCCCTTAACCGGTCCGGCGCCTGTGCGGCCGGCAGCCGGTCGGCCTGGGCGACGGCCGCCTCGAAGCGCCACGCGTCCACGGCCTCCGGTGCCGCGCGCAGGGCGTACCCGGGTCCCTCGGTGACCAGCAGCCGGGCCGGGGCCCGCGGCGGGCGGTCGGGTTCCAGGGCGCGGCGCAGATCCCCGACGAAGGTGCGCACCGCTCCCACGGCCCGCGGCGGTGGTTCGTCCCACAGGTCCTCGACCAGGCGGGCGAGCGGGACGACCCGCCGCCGGGCCAGGAGGAGGCGGGCCAGCACGGCACGGTGCCGGGGGCCCTTGAGGGCGAGGACGTCGCCCGCGCGCTCGGCCGTGACCGGTCCGAGCACACCGAACGTGACCGCTTCCATGTTCCGTCCGCTCCGATTCCGCCACCGCTCGTGCGATCACCACGGTACGCGTGCTGATCGGTTGCTGATCGAGGCCCGGCAGGCTCGAAGGCGTCATCAGCGAGACGCGAACAGAACCGATGTGAGCGGGCCTGATGTGACCAGAAAGGTACAGACCAACCATGGAACCGACCGAACCCACCATCCCGGGCTTCACCCACGACCGCGTGACGGTCGCCGACGGCGTCGCCCTGCACGTGGCCGTCGGCGGCTCCGGCCGCCCGGTCGTGCTGCTGCACGGCTTCCCGCAGACCCATCTGATGTGGCGGCACGTCGCCGCCGACCTCGCGGCCGACCACACCGTCATCTGTCCCGACCTGCGCGGTTACGGCGCCAGCGACAAGCCGGCCGACCCGGACGGCACCGCCTACGCCAAGCGGGCCATGGCCGCCGACGTCGTCGCCCTCGCCCGGGCGCTCGGCCACGAGCGGTTCGCGCTGGCCGGGCACGACCGGGGCGCCCTCGTCGCGGTGCGGGCCGGACTCGACCATCCGGACGCGGTGACGCACCTGGCCGCGCTGGACGTGCTGCCGACCCTCGACATGTGGGACGTCCTGCACGGCACCACCGCGGCGGTGGGTTTCCACCTGTACCTGATGGCGCAGCCGCCCGGACTGCCGGAAGAGCTGATCGGTGCCGCGCCGGACGCGTTCTTCGGTCACTTCCTCGACGGCTGGACGCGGGACCCGGACGCCCTGCCCGCCGAAGTACGCGCCGCCTATCTGAAGGCGTCCCGCGGGGCGGTGCCGTCCATCGTGGCCGACTACCGTGCCTCGGCCGGCATCGACGTCGCCCACGACCGGGCCGACCGCGCCGACGGCAACCGGCTGCGGATGCCCGTGACCGTCCTCCAGCAGGACTGGGGCGCCGCCCTCGGTTACGACGCCGCCGCGCTGTGGCGGGCCTGGGCCCCGGACCTGCGGCACGACACCGTCGACTGCGGCCACTTCATGGCGGAGGAGGCGCCCGGCGAGGTCGTCGGGGCCCTGCGGGAGCTGCTGAGGCGGTAGGGGCCCGGGCGGGCCGGGCGCCGGCGGACCGGCGTACAACGGCGTGTTGTGCGTGGTTCCCGGGCGGTTGTTTGATCGGTGGGGCCGCCACTCGCTTTGATGTCGGGCGTGACGGAGTCGGGCGTGACGGAGTCGGGCGGCGTGGGCAGCGGGTCGCTGGGGCGGCGATTCGGGTGGCTGTGGGCCGCGTACTCCGTCAGCACGTTCGGTACGCGGCTGGCGTTCGACGCCTTTCCGCTGATCGCGGTCGTCGTGCTGGACGCCGGAACGGCGCGGGTGGCGGCGCTCGCGGCGGCCGGTCTCGCGGTGGGAGCACTGGTGGCGGTCCCGCTGGGGCCGTGGGTGGAGTTCCGGCGCAAGCGGCCGGTCATGGTCGCGATGGACCTGGTCCGGTGCGTGGTGCTGCTGAGTGTGCCGCTCGCGTACGCGTTCGACAGGCTCGGCTTCGCCCAGTTGCTGATCGTGTCGGTCGTCGTCGCCGCGGCCGACATCACCTTCAGGGCAGCCGCCGGTGCCTGTCTCAAGGCACTGGTACGGCCGCGGGACCTGCTGACCGCGAACGGCCGGTTCGAGGCGACGGCCTGGACCGCGACGATGCTCGGGCCCCCGGTCGGCGGGGCCGCGGTCGGGGTCTTCGGGCCGGTGGTGACGGTGGCGGTCGACGCGGTCAGCTATCTGCTGTCGGCGCTCGAGATCCGGGCGATCGGCGGCGGAGAACCATGCCCGCGGCGCGCCGACGTGCCCCGGCTGCGGGCCGGCGACCTGCTGGACGGCTGGCGGTACGTCCTCGCCGCGCCGGGTCTGCGTCCGCTGTTCCTCAACACGGTCATGGTCAACGGCCTGATCATGGCGACCACACCGCTGCTCGCCGTGCTGATGCTGGGCGATCTGGGCTTCGCGCCCTGGCAGTACGGTCTCGCCTTCGCGGTGCCCTGCGCCGGCGGGCTGGTCGGCTCACGGCTGGCCCGGACACTCGTGGCGCGCTTCGGACAGCACCGGGTGCTGGTCACCAGCGGCGTGCTGCGCGTGTGCTGGCCCGTCGGGCTGGCCTTCGTCGGCCCCGGCACCTCGGGGCTGGTCCTGGTGATGGTCGTCGAGTTCGGGCTGATCACGTCCATCGGCGTGTTCAACCCGGTGTACGCCACCCGCCGGCTGGACCTGACGCCGACGGACAGGGTCGCGCGCACCCTGTCCGCCTGGACGGTCAGCGGGAAGCTGGCGACCGCGGGACTGACCGCGGTGTGGGGCCTGTTGGCGGGCCTGACCGGAACACGTGCGGCCGTCGCCCTCGCGGGCGTACTGCTCCTCGCGACCCCGCTGCTCCTGCCGCGGCAGGAGCAGGTCTCCGGCCGAGCCCTGGTGGAGCCGGCCAGTGACCGGTGAAACCCCGGCGGTCGTTGTCGTCGAGGCGATCGCCCGCCCCGACTCCCGTGCGGAACGCACTGCTCGCTACCGCGGCCGCCGCACGCCCCGGCCGAGGGCGGGGAACTCCCGGCGGGCCTCGGCGAACAGGGCCGGGTAGTCGGTGCCGTGGGTGACCGCGGCGGCGAAGAGGGCGCCCAGCGCGGCGCGCAGCGGGTCCGGTTCGGCCGCGGCACGCAGCGCGGGCATGGCCATGGCCTGTCGCAGCGGGTTGCCGTGGCATTTGTCGGACGCGTCCGACGGGGTGCGAGTGATGCGGTCGTCGGTGAAGAAGCGCTCCCAGGCCCGCCGGGGGTCGTCGAACGGAGCCGGCAGGGGCTCCCCTCGGTCCAGCGCCGCCAGCGCGGGCGTGATCCAGTCGACGTCGTCCAGCCCGGCCGCGGTGAAGGCCCGGTGGGCGGCCCACCGCGCGAGGCTCCGCTGCGTCGCCGGACACACCGCGTCGACGGCGTCGAGCAGCTCCCGGTCCAGTGGGACGAGCCCGCGGGCGTCGCCGCCGACTTCCCGGACGCGCGGGCTGGGCAGCCGGCCGCCCCAGGACAGGGTCTCCGCGCGGTCCCGCGCGGTGCCTTGCCCGGGAGGGAGCGGCGGCAGGCTGCGCCCGTGCCGATGCCGGACCTCCGCGCCGCGTGACGTCTGCCGGACGACCCGGTCCGCGGCGGGCGGTGCGGGCCAGAACTGCAGCAGATAGTGGCCGACCGGCCCGGCGACCCCGGCCGCGGTGAACTCGGTCTCCTCCCTACGGTCCGTGCCACGTCCGCAGCAGCGCACCCGGTGGTCGGCGGGCGGCAGGTCCACCTCGCACAGCACCCCGTGACCGCAGGGCAGGACGGCCGTCGAGGGGGAGACGGGCCGGAAGGACGCCTCCACCACGTCGTCCCAGCCGTCGTCGAGCGGCGGAGCGGCCCCGTGCACCTCGACGGTCAGCCCGACTCTGCCGGTACGCAGGCCGGCGCCCAGGAGGAGTCGGCCGGGGACGGCCGCACCGCACGGACCGTCGACGTCTCCGGCACAGGCCTTGGCCGGTCCCGGACCGAGCGGGCGCCGGTGGCTGTCCACGTGGAACCACCCGTGGGCAGCCGCCAGTTCACCGCTGTACACCCTCCGCATGACCGCCCCCTGATCGCGTCCGACTCCCTGGGGCCACCAGTATGCGGAGGGGGTCTGACAACAGGCCGGGCGACGAGTGCGCCGACGGGGGTGCGGACGCCGGTCAGCGCGCCCCGGGAACGTCCTCCGTGACGCCGTTCAACGGCGAGGACGGGTCACTGCCGTAGGGGCGGGTGAAGGCCTCCATGGCGTGGCCGGAAGGGTCGATGAAGTACACGCCCCGCCCGCCGTCGTTGCGGTTGATCCGGCGCGGGTGCCGGCCGTGCGGGTCGGCCTGAATGGGCACCCCGCCCGCCACGAGCCGGGCGAGGATCGCGTCGAACTCGCCCTCGGAGACGAGGAACGCGTAGTGCTGCACGGGGATGTCGGTGTCGACGGTGGCGAAATCGAGGGTGACGCCGTTGGCGGTCGTCACGGGCAGGAAGACTCCGGCCGGCTCGCCGACCTCCAGCCCCAGGGTCTGGGCGAGGAAGTGAGCGGACTTCTCCCGGTCACGGGAGAGAACGATGGTGTGGTTGAACTCGACTGACACGGGTCAATGCCTCCACGGGCATCTCCGCGGCGCCTCCATGCCTCACCCGGACGGTGACCGACACGCGATGCCGCGCTGGGGATCTTAGACAAGGCGGCACGAGGTGTCGACACCTGGCGGAATCCCGTGCGACGCGGTGCGGGACCCGTGCTCGCATGGCGCCACGGCGCCCCCGACCGGCCGCTCGCCGACCGGGAACAGGCCCGGCGCCTACGTCCTCGTCGCCGCCCTCCCTCTGGGCGTCGGGGCGGTCGTCGAGCGGTCGGCCGTCGCCTTCCCGCACTCGAACCGGCCGGCGCCGCCCGCCTGGTGTACCTCGGGGGTCAGGGCGTGGGGCGAACGCGGGCGTTTGCGAGCCCCGTTCGCCGGTGACGCGCAGGAACGCGAGAGGCGGCGGCATACCCTCCGGGAGGGCTTCGCCCGAGATCGCGGTCGTTCCCTCAGGGGGATGCCTGGTCGCTGTCCTTCATCGCGCCCCAGCCGTGCCAGCGCTCCACCTCGATCCAGGCACTGACCCGGGGACGGACCCGGTCCGGATACGCGTTGCCCGTGTAGTGCCTGGAGAGGCGGTCGATGCCGGTGAGGTCCTCGTCGTCGCGGGTCTCGGTGACACGGCCGATGAGGGTGACGTGGGTGTACCAGTCGTCGCCCGCGAGGACGGTGAGGGTCACGCGCGGATCGCGGCGCAGGTGCCCCAGGCGTACCCGGCCCTCATCGAGGTTGATCAGGACCCGGCCGTCGTCCTCCCACAGGTACCAGGTGGGCGTGGAGACGGGGGCGCCGTCCGAGCGGAGGGTGGCCATGACGCACGGGTTGGGACGGCGCAGCAGGTCGACGGCCTCGGACGGCAGCGGCGGCTTGGACATGCGGGCTCCTCTGTTCTCTGCTTATGTTCTCGTGCCACGTGGTTCCTTACCGGTGTTACTTGATTCCCTTCTTTGTGTTCCTTGGTTCTTTTCCTGGTTGTTCCCCCCGGGTACCCCACGCGCCGTCAGTCGGACGGCTTCCCGTCAAAACTGGCGAAGTACGCCGCCGCCATGTCCTCGTCGCCGTGCCCCTGCGCGGCGGCGCGCGCCAGGCGTTCCGCGCCGGCGGCGGCCACGTCCAGGCGGACGCCGTTCGCCTCGCCGGCCTCGACGATCAGCCGGGCGTCCTTCACCGCGGTGGTGACCGCGAACTGGGCCGGTGTCAGCGCGCCGTCGCGGATCATCGCGGTCTTGGCGCGCAGGTAGCCCATGTCGAGCGGGCCGCCGGCGATGGCGTCGAAGAAGCCGTCCGGGTCCACGCCCAGTGCCTTGGCGAGCGCCAGGACCTCGCCCGCCGCGTTGGTGGCGGCGAGAACCCAGCTGTTGGCCACCAGCTTCAGCCGGGTGGCGCTGCCAGCGGCGCCGTCCTGGCCGGTCCACACCGTGCGGGAGCCGACGGCGTCCAGGACGGGTGCCACCACGTCCCGTGCGTCGGCCGGCCCGGCGGCCAGGATCAGCAGTTGTCCGGCCTCGGCGGGTTGGCGGGTGCCGAGGACGGGCGCGTCGAAGAAGACGAGGTCGTGTTCCTGCGCGAATGCCGCCAGGTCGGCGACCGCGTCGACGCCGGCGGTGGTCGACTGGACCCACGCGGTGCCGGGGCGCAGGCCGGGGGCGGCCTGCCGCATGACGTCGAGGGCTGCCGGACCGTCGTACAGCATGGTGAGGACGGCGTCGGCGCCCCGCACCGCCTCCGCGGGGCTGCTCGCGACGTGCGCGCCGTCGGCGGCCAGGGGCTCGGCCTTGTCCCGGCTGCGGTTCCAGGCCCGGACGGTATGCCCGGCCCGGGCGAGGTTGCGGGCCATGGCGGCACCCATGATGCCGGTGCCCAGGACGCTCACGGTGAGCTGGTCGGTCATGAAGTCGGCTTTCTGTGCTCGTTCTCTCGGGTCGATCGCCGGGGTCCCTGGTGCGGGACCCGGTGATCAGCCTGCCATCCGGTGGCGGGCGGCGCCGGTCGGGTCCGGCGGGCCGGGACCGGTGGCCGTCCACCGGGTCGGCGCCTCCGCGACGCGGGCCGGCACGCGCGGGGCCGAGCCCGCGCGTCCCGTACGGTACGGCCGTGAGCGCCTTCACCGACGACACCGACAACACCGTCCCCGGCCGCTACGGCCCCACCGCCACTACCGAGGCCGACCCCCGGGACGTGGGCCGGGTGCGTACCGAGTACTCCCCCGCGCACGACGGGGACCCGGATCCCGGCGAGATCGTCTGGACGTGGGTGCCCTATGAGGAGAACGACGGCCGGGGCAAGGACCGGCCCGTGCTCGTCGTCGCCCGCGAGGCCGCCGGCACGCTGCTGGCCGTGCGGTTGTCCAGCAAGCGCCACGACGGGGACCGGGAGTGGGTACCGATCGGGAGCGGTCCCTGGGACCGTTCCGGGCGCGAGTCCTGGGTCGACGTGGACCGGGTGCTGCGGTTGCACGACGCCGGTATGCGCCGCGAGGCGTGCGCCCTGGACCGGATGCGGTTCAACCTCGTACGGCAGCGGCTGCGGGAGCGCTACGGCTGGAGCTGAGGGGGGCTGTCGGCCCGGTCCGGGAAGGCACGCTCGAACGCCTCCCGGACCGTGCCGCCCGGCGTGCGGTCCAGGATGCCGAACGCCACCCGCTCGAAGGCCGTCGCGAACCGTCCGCCGGGCCCGAGCAGTCCCCGGAACGCGCCCGCGACCTGGGCGGGGTCGTTGCGGAAGACCCCGCAGCCCCAGGCGCCGAGCACCAGGCGCCGATAGCCGTGGGCCGCGGCGGTCTCCAGCACCCGCTCGGCGCGTGCGGCCAGGGCGCCGGGCAGCTCGGCGGCCCGCTCCGGGGCCGTGCGCAGCACCACGCCCGCGTTCGGCGCGGCGGAGGTGAGGAAACCGGCGGTGTACGGCTCGTCCAGCAGGCGGCCGCGGTCGTCGCGGAAGACGGGCACGGCGGGCGAGTGGATGACGCGGTCCGTGTAGAACGGGTCGCGGTGGGCGCGGTGGTGATCGTAGAACCCGCGCGCCTGCAGCAGGCAGGTGTACAGCGCGGAGGCCCGGCACAACGCCTCCTCCTGCGCCTGGGCGCCGTTCAGGTAGCCGCCACCCGGATTGCGGGCGGAGGCGAAGTTCAGCACGGCGACCTCGCCGCCGAGGCGGCGGGCGGCCTCCAGGCTGCTCTCGCCGGTGACCTGGAAGACCGTGCGCACCGGAGCGGAAGGGGCGGGCTCGACGGGCTCGGGTCCGTACATCCGCGTACCGTCGCGTGCCGCCTCGACCGCCGCCGCGATCGCCACCTCGCGCCCGTCGGGCGCACAGTAGGACCCCGCCGTCACGATCTGTTCCGTCCGCTGTGCGATACCCCGCAAGCGCGCGCTCACGGCGCCACCCCCGTGGACGCCGTGACCGCGCGCCGCGCGGCCTCCCTCGTCGTGCTCATGCGGGAATCCTGGGTGATGCTGGTGATGCGGTGCAACGGAGTTTCCCGACCGGCGAACGAGGGGGAAAGCCCCCGGAAACGAACGGGTCGCGGAGATTACCGAGCTGGAACGTCCTGTTATGCACCCTTGTGCGGAGCGACACGAGGGTCTTGGGTGGGACGAGTGTGCCGACCCGGCCCACCGCAAGAGGGTCGGCGGCATGGATGGAATCTCAGGAGGATCCCGACATGTCCGATACGGTAAGTGGCTGTACTCGGCCACGCACCACCGTCACCGAAGCCGAGGTCGAGGCGCTGGTCCACGGCATCTGCTTCAAGACCGGTCCGCCGAGGCGCCTCGGTGTCGAGGTGGAATGGCTCGTCCACGAGCTGCGCGCGCCGCGGCTCCCCGTGTCACCCGAACGGCTCGAAGCGGTCTACTCCGCACTGCGGGCCGTGCCCCTGAGGTCGGCGCTGACCGTCGAGCCCGGCGGCCAACTGGAGCTGAGCTCGCTCCCCGCCGCCTCCTTGACGGAGTGCGTCGCCACCGTCTCCGCCGACCTCGACGCCGTCCGCGCCGTGCTCCGCGAGGACGGTCTCGCCCTCGTCGGCCTCGGCCACGACCCCTGGCACGCGCCCCGCCGCTTCCTACGGCAGCCGCGCTACGACGCCATGGAAGCCTGCCTCGACCGCACCGGCCCCGCGGGCCGTTTCATGATGTGCACCTCCGCCTCCGTGCAGGTGTGCCTGGACGCCGGGCACGAGGAGCCCGGCCCCCTCGGCCACGTACGCCGCTGGTGGCTGGCCCATCACCTGGGCGCGGTGCTGCTGGCCGCGTTCGCCAACTCCCCGCTGGCCGGCGGCCGGCCCACCGGCTGGCGGTCCACCCGGCAGCTGCGGTGGACGCAGATCGGCACCGGCCGGGCGGGCGGCCCCCCGCTGGACGCCGACCCGCGCGGCGCCTGGACCCGGCACGTCCTGGACGCCCCGGTGATGTGCGTCCGCAGCGACGGCGGGCCTTGGGACGTGCCCGAGGGCATGTCCTTCCGGCAGTGGACCAGGACCGGGGCGCCGAGGCCGCCGACCCGGGAGGATCTCGACTACCACCTCACCACGCTGTTCCCACCGGTCAGGCCCCGCGGCCACCTGGAGCTGCGCATGATCGACGCACAGCCCGGGGACGACGGCTGGATGGTGCCGCTCGCCGTGACGGCGGCGCTGTTCGACGATCCGGAGGCCGCCGAGACCGCCTACCGGGCCGTGAAGCCCCTGGCCGAGCGCACGCTCGGGCTGCCCGCCCCGCACAACCCGCTGTACGAGGACGCGGCCCGCGACGCCCTCGCCGATCCGGAGCTGCGCGAGGCGGCCGTCACGTGCTTCACCGCGGCGCTCGGCGCCCTGCCCCGGGTCGGTGCCACGACCGAGGTGACGGACGCCGTCGCCGAGTACCTGGAGCGCTACGTGCGAAGGGGCCGCTGCCCCGCCGACGACCTGCTGGACATGCCGGACGGCGCGAGCCGTGGCCCGCACGGGAGGGAGACCCGCCCATGACCGACCCCGCCATGGAGACCGCCACCGACACCGACACCGGCATCGCCACCGCCGGCGAATCGGCCGTCGACGCCGAGACCCTGCGCGAGCGGGCCCTGGCCACGCTCGTCACGGCCCGGGACCGCACCACGCTGCTGACCAGCTGCGTGGAGGGTCCCGACCTGACCGACCAGGTGTCGCCGCTGATGTCCCCGCTGGTGTGGGACCTGGCGCACATCGGCAACCAGGAGGAGCAGTGGCTGCTGCGCGCCGTCGCCGGGCAGGAGGCGATACGGCCCGAGATCGACAGCCTCTACGACGCCTTCGAGCATCCGCGCGCAGAGCGGCCCAAGCTGCCACTGCTGTCGCCGGACGAGGCCCGTCGGTACGCGGCCGACGTGCGCGGCCGGGCGCTGGACGTGCTGGAGGGCACCGCGTTCCACGGAACGCGGCTGACGGAGGCGGGCTTCGCCTTCGGGATGATCGCCCAGCACGAGCAGCAGCACGACGAGACCATGCTGATCACGCACCAGCTCCGCAAGGGTCCGCAGGCCCTGACCGCCCCGGACCCGGATCCCGTGCCGCTGTTCACCGGCCCGGCCGAGGTCCTGGTGCCCGGCGGCCCGTTCACGATGGGCACGTCGACCGAGGCGTGGGCCCTGGACAACGAACGCCCGGCGCACCGGCGCGAGGTGGCGCCCTTCTACCTCGACACCACGCCGGTGACCAACGGCGCCTACCGGGCGTTCATCGACGACGGCGGCTACGACGACCCGCGCTGGTGGACTCCGGAGGGCTGGGACCACGTCCGCCGGCACTCCCTCACCGCCCCGCTGTACTGGCGCCGCGACGGCGGCCAGTGGCTGCGGCGCCGTTTCGGGATCACCGAGGCGGTGCCGGCCGACGAGCCGGTGGTGCACGTGTGCTGGTACGAGGCGGACGCGTACGCCCGCTGGGCCGGGCGGCGGCTGCCCACCGAGGCCGAGTGGGAGAAGGCGGCCAGGTACGACCCGGCCGGCGACCGCTCGGCCCGCTACCCGTGGGGCGACGCCGACCCGGGCCCCGAGCACGCCAACCTCGGCCAGCGACATCTGCGCCCGGCACCCGCCGGCAGTTACCCGGCCGGTGAATCGCCGCTCGGCATACGGCAGTTGATCGGCGATGTCTGGGAGTGGACGTCCAGCGACTTCGCCCCGTACCCGGGTTTCCGGGCGTTCCCGTACAAGGAGTACTCGGAGGTGTTCTTCGGGCCCGACTACAAGGTGCTGCGCGGCGGTTCGTTCGCCGTGGACGCGGTGGCCTGCCGGGGCACTTTCCGCAACTGGGACTACCCGATCCGGCGGCAGATCTTCTCCGGGTTCCGCACCGCCAGGACCGCGGAGGGCTGCTGATGTGCCGTCACCTCGCCTACGTGGGCCCCGAGGAACCCCTCGGCGGGCTCCTCGTGGCGCCGCCGCACGGCCTGTACCGGCAGTCCTGGGCGCCCAGGCACCAGCGCTACGGCACGGTCAACGCCGACGGGTTCGGCGTCGGCTGGTACGCCGAGGGCGACCCGGTGCCGGCACGGTACCGCCGGGCCGGGCCGATCTGGGCCGATCAGTCCTTCGCCGACCTGGCCCGGGTGGTGCGGAGCGGCGCGCTGCTCGCCGCCGTGCGGGACGCGACGCTGTCGGGTGCGGACGCGGAGGCCGCGGCGGCGCCGTTCGCCTCGGGGGCCTGGCTGTTCAGCCACAACGGTGCCGTGGCGGGCTGGCCCGGTTCGCTCGCGCGGGTGGCCGGGACGCTGCCGCCCGAGGAGTTGCTGTCGCTGGAGGCCCGCAACGACTCGGCGCTCGTGTGGGCGCTGGTCCTGGCCCGGCTGCGCGCCGGGGACGACGAGGGCCGCGCGCTCGCCGAGACGGTGCTGGAGGTCGCGGCGGCGGCCCCCGCCTCCCGGCTCAACCTGCTGCTCACGGGCGGTGCCACCATCACGGCCACCACCTGGGGCGACACCCTGTGGTATCTGACCCGCCCCGGCGGGGGCACGGCGGTCGCCTCGGAGCCGTACGACGACGACCCGCGCTGGCAGGAGGTCCCCGACCGCACCCTGCTCGTGGCCAGTCGCACGGACGTACAGCTCACTCCGCTCAAGGACCCGGGCGACAACGCCCTCGCAGACGCTTTCGTCTCCCCGAAGGAGCCCCGCACGTGAGCCCGTTCCGTCTCACCCGCACGCTGCCCGAGGACGCCACGGGCGCCGCCCTGCGCGCCGACGTCCTGGCGGGCCTGACGAGCACACCCAAGTGGCTGCCGCCCAAGTGGTTCTACGACGCTCGGGGCAGCGAGCTGTTCGAGGAGATCACCACGCTGCCCGAGTACTACCCGACCCGGGCCGAGCGGGAGATCCTCGTCGACCGGGCCGGCGAGATCGCCGCGGCGACCGGCGCCCGCACCCTGGTGGAGCTGGGCTCCGGTTCCTCGGAGAAGACGCGGTTCCTGCTCGACGCGCTGACGGAACTGCGCGGCTACGTGCCGGTGGACGTCAGCGGGAGCGCCCTCACGCAGGCCGGCCAGGCGCTCGTCGCCGAGCGGCCAGAGCTTCAGGTGCACGCGCTGATCGCCGACTTCACCGGAGGGCTGACGCTGCCCGAGACGCCCGGCCCCCGGCTGGTGGCGTTCCTCGGCGGCACGCTCGGCAACCTGCTGCCCGGCGAGCGTGCCGCGTTCCTGGCCGCCGTCCGGGCCCTGCTCTCCCCGGGCGACGCCCTGCTGCTGGGCACGGACCTGGTCAAGGACGAGCGGGTGCTGGTCCGGGCGTACGACGACGCGGCCGGGGTGACGGCCGCGTTCAACAAGAACGTGCTGTCCGTGCTCAACCGGGAGCTGGGGGCCGACTTCGCGCCCGCCGCCTTCGAGCACGTGGCGCTGTGGAACGCCGAACGGGAGTGGATCGAGATGCGGCTGCGCTCGCGTACCGCGCAGACGGTCAAGGTCCAGGCGCTCGACCTGGCCGTGGACTTCGCCGAGGGGGAGGAGCTGCGTACCGAGGTGTCGGCGAAGTTCCGGCAGGAGGGCGTGCGGGCCGAACTGGCCGCGGCCGGCCTGGAGCTGGCCCGTTGGTGGACGGACGGCGAGGACCGGTTCGCGCTCTCGCTGAGCGTGGCGCGATGAGCGTCGTACGGTGAGTTTGGTGCGCTGACACCGCGGCGCGTCAGCGCGCGTCGAGGTCCAGCAGTTCGGTGATGCGGTCGGAGGCCTTGCGGGCCTCCGACTCCGCGTCGCCCCCGGTGAGCACCTTCGTCATGTATTCCTTGATCGGGTTGTCCGCCTCGACCGCGCCCCAGCGGGGCGTGCCGGGGGTCGCCCGGCCCTGCGCGGCGCCGGCCGCCATGGCGGCGACCCCCTCCTCGTCCGCGACGGCCTCGGCGAGCGACTTCTTGTTCGGGACGTAGTTCATGGTGCGGGCCAGGTCGGTGTTCCACTTGGTGCCCACGAGCGCCTCGACCACGGCGAGGGCGCCTTCCCGTTCGTCGGTGTTCTTCGGGACGACGAGGTCGGAGCCGCCGGTGAAGACGGCGCCGGGCCGGCCGGCCTTCTTGCCGGGCACGGAGAAGAAGCCCAGCTTGCCCTTGAGTTCGGGGTTCTCGCGCACGATGGACTGGGCGAGGCCCGGTACCGCGATGATCTGCGCGACCTGTCCCTTCGCGAACACGCCGGCCTGCGGCGGGTGTTCCTCGTCGGCGTCCAGCGGACCGTCGCCCAGGGCCTGGAGTTCGCGGTAGAAGTCCATGCCGCGCAGGGCGGCCTCCGAGTCCAGGGCGCCCGCCCAGGTGCCGCCCTCCTGGGTGGCCAGCTCACCGCCCTCGTCCCAGATGAAGCCGGAAAGCGTGTACCAGTCCTGCCCGGCCAGGTAGATGCCCTGGTCACCGCCCGAGTCGAGCTTCTCGGTGACGGTGAGCCACTCCTCGCGGGTGCGGGGCGGCTCGGTGACTCCGGCCTGCTCGAACAGGTCCTTGCGGTAGATGACCACGCGGTTGGCGGCGTACCAGGGGATGCCGAACTGCTGGGACATCCACTGGCCCGGTTCGGCGAGGCCCGGCAGCCAGTCGCGGATGCCCCAGTCACGCATCGACTCCAGCGTGAGGTCCTGCAGCCGGCCGCCCTCCGCGTACTGCGGGACCTGGGTGTTGCCGACCTCGATGACGTCGGGCCCGTCCGTGCCGTCGGCCTTCAGCGCGGTCTGCACCTTGTCGCCGATCCCGGTCCACGCCTGGATCCGGACGTCGAGGTCGAGGTCGGGGTGTTCCCGCTCGAACTCCTCGGTGAACCGCCGCAGGAAGTCCTGCGAGGCGCTGTCCTTCATCAGCCACACGGTGACGGTGCGCCGCTCGCCCCCGCCGTCCTGCGGCATCAGGCCGCAGCCGCTGAGCAGAGAGGCGGACACACAGACGAGGGCGAGCAGACGACGTCTCACGAGGGGTCCTTCTGTCTGACGGACAGGGGGGCGGAGCGGACAGGGAGGTCCTGCGCACGCGAAAGGAGACCCGACGTGGGGGACGAGCCCGAGGCTCGAACGGGTGTCTGGGATTTTGGTATGGACCAATGCCGAGGTCAAGGGGTGACGGGCGGTTACCCTGCCGGGCCCCCGACACCTCGCGCTCCGTCGCGGCTTGGGGCACGGTTGGAGTGACGCACGGCACACCGCCGCCCCGCGGAAGGAGCACCCGCATGTCGAACCACACCTACCGGGTCACCGAGATCGTCGGCACCTCGCCCGACGGCGTCGACCAGGCCGTCCGCAACGGCATCACCCGCGCCTCGCAGACCCTGCGCAACCTGGACTGGTTCGAGGTGACCCAGGTACGCGGCCAGATCGAGGAAGGGGAGGTCGCGCACTGGCAGGTCGGCCTGAAGCTCGGCTTCCGCCTGGAGGAGTCGGACTGACGGCCCCGGGGGCGCTCAGGGGCTCACCGTGACGGTCAGGTACGCCCCTCGCGCTCCTGTGCCACGCGCAGCTCGGCCGAGCGGGCCGCCCACCGTGCCCGGACGACGTTGAATCCGGCCCGCTCGGCGTCGTCGCACACCAGCTCGTCGTCGTCCACGAGGACCCGGACCTCGCGGGTGCGGGCGAGCCGCCGAAGGGTCTCCAGCTTGGTCCGCCGGGCGGGCCGGCGGTCGGCGTTGCCCCGCATGTGCACCGGGCCTTCGGGCAGGCCGTGCGCGGTCAGCCAGTCGAGCGTGTCGCGCCGGCAGCGCTCCGGCCGCCCGGTCAGGTAGACGATCGCGCACTCCTCGGCGCTCTTCCGCACCAGTGCGATGCCCTCCGCGAGCGGCGGATCGTGCGGCGCGGCGGCGAAGAAGGCGTCCCAGTCGCGCGGCCGGCGCTCCAGGAACCGCTGCCGGTGCGCCGTGTCGGCGAGGGTGTTGTCCAGGTCGAACACGGCCAGCGGGGGCCTGCTGCTGTCGGTCACCCGTCCACCCTAGAACTCCGTACCGGGAATCCTGACGCCGCCCGGACGTTGAACACCGTGTGAGCTCAGTGACCGCGACCACCCGCTTCTCCGTCCTCGACCGCTCCCGCATCCGCGAGGGCCACACCGGCGCGCAGGCGCTGCACGACACCGTGGAGCTGGCGCGGGCGGCGGAGCGGCTCGGCTACCACCGGTTCTGGGTGTCGGAGCACCACGGCGTGCCCGGAGTGGCAGGCTCGGCGCCGACCGTGCTGGCCGCCGCCGTCGCCGGTGCCACCCGGCGCATCCGGGTCGGCACCGGCGGCGTGATGCTGCCCAACCACCGGCCCCTGGTCATCGCCGAGCAGTTCGGCGTACTGGAGTCGCTCTTCCCCGGCCGGATCGACATGGGGCTCGGCCGCTCGGTCGGCTTCACCGACGGCGTACGCAGGGCGCTGGGCCGGGACAAGGACGACGCCGAGGACTTCGACGCCCAACTGGCGGAGCTGCTGGGCTGGTTCCGGGGCACCTCCCCGACCGGAGTGCACGCCCGGCCGACGGAGGGGCTGGCCGTCCCGCCGTTCGTGCTGGCCATGGGCGAGGGTGCGGCCGTCGCCGCCCGGGCGGGCCTGCCGATGGTCATCGGGGACCTGCGCGACCGCGACCGGATGCGCCGCGGCATCGACCGCTACCGCGCCGACTTCCGCCCCTCCGAGTGGAACCGGGAGCCGTACGTCGTGGTCTCCGGGACCGTCGCCGTGGCCGACACCCCCGAGGCGGCCCGGCGGCTCCTGCTCCCGGAGGCCTGGTCCATGACCCACGCCCGCACCCGGGGCTCCTTCCCTCCCCTGCCGCCGGCCGAGGAGGTCGAGGCCCGGACGATGACCGCCAAGGAGCGCGACCTGTACGACTCCGGTCTCACCGGGCACATCGCGGGCACCGAGGAACAGGTCGCCGAGGAGCTGGAGTCGCTTCTCGGGGACACGGGCGCGCAGGAGGTCCTGGTGACCACGAGCACGTACGACCGCGAGGCGCTGCTCGACTCCTACGCGCGGCTCGCCCGGGTCGTCGGCGCCGGGGCGGCCACCGCCGCGGCGTAGAATCGCGGGGTTTGTCCCACCGGCCCCACCGGCCCCACCGGCCGTCGTCGAAGACCGTACGGAGTTCCCCGCGATGCACAGCCCCCACGACCCCTACGTCCGGGTGCGCGACGCCCGTGAGCACAACCTCAAGGGCGTGGACGTGGACATTCCCCGGGACGTGGTGGCCGTGTTCACCGGTGTGTCGGGCTCGGGGAAGTCGTCGCTGGCGTTCGGGACGCTCTACGCCGAGGCCCAGCGGCGCTACTTCGAGTCGGTCGCGCCGTACGCCCGCAGGCTGATCCACCAGGTCGGCGCCCCGAAGGTCGGCGAGATCACGGGGCTGCCGCCCGCCGTGTCGCTGCGGCAGCGCCGCTCGGCGCCCACGTCCCGCTCCTCGGTCGGCACGGTCACCAACCTCTCCAACTCCCTGCGGATGCTGTTCTCCCGCGCCGGTGACCGTCCGCCGGGCGCCCCGCGGCTCGACTCCGACGCGTTCTCGCCGAACACGGCGGCGGGGGCGTGCCCGGAGTGCCACGGACTCGGCCGGGTGCACCGTACGACCGAGGAGCTGTTGGTCCCGGACCCGTCCCTGTCGATCCGGGACGGCGCCGTCGCGGGGTGGCCGGGGGCCTGGCAGGGCAAGAACCTGCGGGACGTCCTCGACGCGCTCGGGTACGACGTGGACCGGCCGTGGCGCGAGCTGCCCGCCGGGCAGCGGGAGTGGATCCTGTTCACGGACGAACAGCCGGTGGTCACGGTGCACCCCGTGCGGGACGCGGGCCGCATCCAGCGGCCGTACCAGGGCACGTACATGAGCGCCCGACGGTATGTGATGAAGACGTTCTCGGATTCCAGGAGCGCGACGCTGCGGGCGAAGGCGGAGCGTTTCCTCACCAGTGCGCCCTGCCCCGGCTGCGGCGGCGGCGGACTGCGGCCCGAGGCCCTGGCGGTGACCGTCGGCGGGCACACCATCGCCGAGCTGGCCGCGCTGCCGCTCAAGGAACTCCCCGGGATGCTGCCGACCGGCGGCGAGACGGCCCGGGTGCTCACCGGGGACCTCACCTCCCGCATCGCGCCCGTCGTCGAGCTGGGGCTCGGCTACCTGAGCCTCGACCGCCCGACGCCCACCCTGTCGGCGGGCGAGCTGCAGCGGCTGCGGCTGGCGACCCAGCTGCGCTCCGGGCTGTTCGGGGTCGTGTACGTCCTGGACGAACCGTCCGCGGGGCTGCACCCGGCGGACACCGAGGCGCTGCTGACGGTGCTGGAGCGGTTGAAGGCGGCCGGCAACTCGGTGTTCGTGGTGGAGCACCACCTCGGCGTGATGCGCGGCGCCGACTGGATCGTGGACGTCGGCCCGCGGGCGGGCGAGCACGGCGGGCGGGTGCTGTACAGCGGTCCGGTCCCCGGGCTGGCCGAGGTCGGGGAGTCCGCCACGGCCCGCCACCTCTTCGACCGCTCCCCCGCTCCCGCCCGTGCGGTGCGGCCCCCGCGGGGCACGGTGACGGTCGGTCCGGTCACGCGGCACAACCTGCGCGGGGTGACGGCCGAGTTCCCGCTCGGTGTGCTCACCGCGGTGACGGGCGTGTCCGGCTCGGGGAAGTCGACGCTCGTCGGCGAGATCACCGAGGACCTGCCGGGCGTGGGCCGCCTGGTCTCCGTCGACCAGCGGCCCATCGGACGCACCCCGCGCTCCAACCTGGCCACGTACACGGGCCTCTTCGACGTCGTGCGCAAGGTGTTCGCGGCCACCGACGAGGCGCGGCAGAGGGGTTACGGCGTCGGCCGCTTCTCCTTCAACGTGGCCGGTGGGCGCTGTGAGACCTGCCAGGGCGAGGGGTTCGTCAGCGTCGAGCTGCTGTTCCTGCCGAGTACGTACGCGCCGTGCCCGGACTGCGGCGGGGCGCGGTACAACCCCGAGACGCTCGAAGTGGCGTACCGGGGCCGGAACATCGCCGGCGTACTGGACCTGACGGTGGAGGAGGCGGCGGAGTTCTTCGCGGACACTCCGACGGCGTCGCGCAGCCTGGCCGCGCTGCTCGATGTCGGGCTGGGCTATCTGCGGCTCGGCCAGCCGGCGACCGAGCTGTCCGGCGGCGAGGCGCAGCGCATCAAGCTGGCGAGCGAGTTGCAGCGTGGGCGCCGCCGGCACACCCTGTATCTCCTCGACGAGCCGACGACCGGTCTGCATCCGGCCGATGTCGAGGTGCTGATGCGCCAGTTGCACGGCCTGGTCGACGCCGGGCACACGGTGGTCGTCGTCGAGCACGACATGGCCGTGGTCGCGGGCGCCGACCGGGTGATCGACCTGGGGCCGGGCGGCGGCGAGGCGGGCGGCCGGATCGTCGCCGCGGGGCCGCCGGCCGAGGTGGCACGGGCACGCGGGAGTGCCACCGCGCCGTATCTGGCCAGGGCCGTGGACGGCGGGACGCGCCGGTGAAGGCGCTTCACCGGCGCGGACCCTCCTGGTGACGGCCCAGGGCGGCTACTCGCGGCCCTTGCGCAGGTCGTCGTCGGTGTACTCCTCCGTCTCGGCGTCGATCCGCTCCTTGCGGACCCGGCCCCGCACGGTCTCGTTCTCGATGTGCTCCTCCGTGGTCATCCGGACGCGCTCCACCGGCACCGTCTCGGTCTCCACGACGGGGCGTTCCTCGTGCAGCGTGACCTCGTGCTCGTCCTCGCTGATCTCCGGCCCGGAGAGCGCCTCGTCACGGTTGGCGTCCGTGATCGGCTCGCGCTCCACCCGCACTTCCTCGTGGCTCACTGGAACGGTCTGCTGAACCTCTTCGGTGACCACGTACTTGCGCAGCCTGGCCCGGCCCGACTCACGCCTTTCGACGCCTACGTGCATCTGCTCCTCCGAGCGGGTCATGGCGTCGTCGCCGCGCATGCCCGTCCGGTCCGGCGCGCCCTGTTCGCCGGTCCTGCCGCCCGCCGTGCCGGCCATGCCCGCCGCACCGGCGGCCCCGGCCGTGCCCGGCCCGGCGGCCCAGCGGCCGTCGTCGGTCCGCTCGGCCTCCGAGAGGACGCTGTCCCAGTTGATGCCGTAGTAGTCGTAGAGCCGGTGCTCCTCGGACTCCGACAGATGCCCGCCCGCGTCGACGTCGACGCTTGGCGCGCCCTTGACCATGTCCTTGCGGTAAGGGACCTCGAGGTGGTCCTGCACCAGCGCGGCGTCGCGGATGGGCACGAAGGACTCGTTGGAGCCGAGCATGCCCGTCTTCACGCTCACCCACTCGGGGCGGCCGGTCATGTCGTCGAAGAAGACGTGCTTGGCGTCGCCGATCTTGTTGCCGTCACCGTCATAGACCGGATGGTCCAGGACGTTGGCGATCTCTTCACGGGTGATCATCTGGCATCACCCTCCTTCCGGAGTGCCTGCCTTCCGGATGTCCGCATCAGAGGTACGGAAACGTACGGAACCGCACCATACGTCACAAATGCCACGTACTTTTCGAAGGTGCTTTCCCCTGGGCGGCGTGGGCGAGCGAGCGGCGGTCGGCGTGGCCGCCCGGCCCGATGACCGGCCGTACCTCCACCTCCGCGGTCAGCCCGCGCGCCGACGCCACCCGCCACAGGGAGGCGAGCAGGGTGTCCTCCCCGACGAACGCGGGCGCCGTACTCACCGCCCGCTCCCCGGCCCGGTACCGGATGCGGACCGGCTGGACCGGCACCCCGGCGTCCAGGGCGGCCTGGAAGACGGCCCGGCGGAAAGGCCCCTGGGCGCGTCCGCACCAGGTGCTGCCCTCGGGGAAGGCGGCGACCGCGGCGCCCGCACGAAGGGCCCGCGCGAGCACGGCGACGGTGTCCGGCAGGGCCCGCAGCCGGTTCCGCTCGATGAACAGGACCCCTCCGCGCGCGGCGAGGGGCCCGGCCACCGGCCAGCGCCGGATCTCGCTCTTGGCCAGCATCCGCGCGGGACGCACGGCGGCGAGCAGCGGGATGTCGAGCCAGGAGACGTGGTTGGCGACGAGGAGCAGCCCGCCGACGGGCGCGGCGGCGCCCGTGACGCGGACCCGGACGCCCGCGGCCCGCACGATCCACCGGCACCAGCGCCGCACCACCGCCGCGGGAACCCGCCCGCCGAGCGGTGTCAGCACGATCGCGATCCCGGCCAGCAGCAGAACGGCGACCGCCGTCAGCCGCAGCACGGCACGCGGTACGGCGGCCGCCGCCCGGGACGGCTCCACGCACGCCCCGGGGGTGCAGGGCGCGGCGGGCAGCCAGGCGCTCATCAGGCCGGGACGAGCGAGAGGAAGTGCCGCAGATAGCGCGGGTCGACCCGGCTCATCGGCAGCAGCACGTAGAGGTCGGCGACGCCGAAGTCCACGTCGTGCGCGGGCTCCCCGCAGACCCAGGCGCCGAGGCGGAGGTAGCCGCGCAGCAGGGCCGGCAGTTCGGTACGGGCGGCGGGCACCGCGGTGCGCGGGATCCACGGGAGCAGCGGACGTACCCGGAACTCCTCGGGCGCCAGGTGCTTGGCCCGCACCCGGCCCCAGGCGCCCGCGGCCAGGGTGCCGCCGTCGGCGAGCGGGATCGAGCAGCAGCCCGCCAGCCACTCGTGGCCGTGGTCGGTCATGTAGCGGGCTATGCCGGCCCAGATGAGTCCGATGACGGCACCGTCGCGGTGGTCGGGGTGCACGCAGGACCGGCCGACCTCGACCAGTCCGGGGCGGATCGCGTCCAGCGCCGCGAGGTCGAACTCGCTCTCCGCGTACAGCCGCCCGGCGACCGCCGCGCGCTCCGGCGGCAGCAGCCGGTAGGTGCCGACGACCTGCCCGGTCGTCTCCTCCCGCACCAGCAGGTGGTCGCAGTAGGCGTCGAAGGGGTCGACGTCGTACCCGGGCTGCGGGCTCGCCAGCAGGGCACCCAGCTCCCCGGCGAAGACGTCGTGCCGCAGCCGCTGCGCGGCCCGCACGTCCTCCTCGTCGCGGGCCAGCGCGACGGTGTAGCGGTGGGGAGCGGCGGGCTTCGGGGGGCGGTCCGCGGTCAGTACGCCGGTCATGGCACTCTCCTGGGTCACGAGCGGGGCGGTGACGGCGGGCCGACGGTGTACGGTCCGCCGCCCCTGTTCTTCCGCTGCCGGTTGGCCGGTGCGTGACCTGGGCCGGGAGAGTGGATGTTGGGCTGTTGAATGCCAGGGGCGAAAGCGAGACGGGGCCGGGAGGAGCACCTCCCCCGGCCCCGTCCGTCCGCACCTTTCGGCGAACGTTCGGTCGGGCCCGCGCTAGCGCTTGGCCACCTTGCGCGTGGCCCGCAGCCATTCCTTGTTCATGCTGGTGATGGAGAAGAGCGGGATGCCCTTGGGGCACGCCGTCGCGCACTCGCCGGCGAGGGTGCAGCCGCCGAAGCCCTCGTCGTCCATCTGCGAGACCATGTCCAGCACCCGCGTCTCCCGTTCGGGCGCGCCCTGCGGCAGGACGCCCAGGTGGTTGACCTTCGCGGAAGTGAACAGCATGGCCGCCCCGTTCGGGCAGGCCGCCACGCAGGCGCCGCAGCCGATGCACTCCGCGTGCTCGAAAGCGAAGTCGGCGTCCGGCTTCGGCACCGGGGTCGCGTGGGCCTCCGGCGCGGCACCCGTGGGCGCGGTGATGTAGCCGCCGGCCTGGATGATCCGGTCGAAGGCCGACCGGTCGACGACCAGGTCCTTCACGACCGGGAAGGCGGACGCCCGCCACGGCTCGATGTCGATGGTGTCGCCGTCCTGGAAGGACCGCATGTGCAGCTGGCAGGTGGTGGTGCGCTCGGGGCCGTGGGCGTCGCCGTTGATGACCAGCGAGCAGGCGCCGCAGATGCCCTCGCGGCAGTCGTGGTCGAAGGCGACCGGGTCCTCGCCCTTGAGGATGAGCTCCTCGTTGAGGGTGTCGAGCATCTCCAGGAAGGACATGTCGCGGGAGATGCCGTCCACCTCGTACGTGGACATGGCGCCGTCGGCATCGGCGTTCTTCTGCCGCCAGACGCGCAGGGTGAGCTTCATGCGTAGCTCCGCTGAGTGGGGTGGACGTACTCGAAGACCAGGTCTTCCTTGTGCAGGGCCGGGGCCTCGCCCGTACCCGTGAACTCCCAGGCGGCGACGTACCCGAACTCGTCGTCCCTGCGGGCCGCCTCGCCGTCGGGGGTCTGGGACTCCTCGCGGAAGTGACCGCCGCAGGACTCGGCCCGGTGCAGCGCGTCGAGGCACATCAGCTCGGCGAGCTCCAGGTAGTCGACGATGCGGTTGGCCTTCTCCAGGGACTGGTTGAACTCCTCGCCGGTACCGGGGACCTTGATGCGCCGCCAGAACTCCTCGCGGATCTGCGGGATGCGCTCCAGGGCCTTGCGGAGCCCGGTGTCGGTGCGGGCCATGCCGCAGAACTCCCACATCAACTCGCCGAGTTCGCGGTGGAAGGAGTCGGGGGTGCGGTCGCCGTCGACGGAGAGGAGCAGGTTGAGCCGGTCCTCGGTCTCGGCCAGCACCTCCTGCACCACCGGGTGCCCGTCGTCGACCTCGTCCTTGTGGGGATTGCGGGCGAGGTAGTCGTTGATGGTGGCCGGAAGGACGAAGTAGCCGTCGGCCAGGCCCTGCATCAGCGCGGAGGCGCCGAGCCGGTTGGCACCGTGGTCGGAGAAGTTGGCCTCGCCGACGGCGAACAGGCCGGGGACGGTGGTCTGGAGGTCGTAGTCGACCCACAGTCCGCCCATCGTGTAGTGCACGGCGGGGTAGATCCGCATGGGCACCCGGTACGGGTCCTCGTCGGTGATCCGCTGGTACATGTCGAAGAGGTTGCCGTACTTGGCCTCGACGGCCTTGCGGCCCATGCGCTTGATGGCGTCCGCGAAGTCCAGGTACACGCCCTGGCCGCCGGGGCCGACGCCCCTGCCCTCGTCGCAGACGTTCTTCGCGGCGCGGGAGGCGATGTCACGGGGCACCAGGTTGCCGAAGGACGGATAGACGCGCTCCAGGTAGTAGTCGCGCTCGTCCTCGGGGATCTTGTTCGGCGGACGGTCGTCACCCTTGGCCTTCGGCACCCAGATCCGGCCGTCGTTGCGCAGTGACTCGCTCATCAGGGTCAGCTTGGACTGATGGTCGCCGGTGCGCGGGATGCAGGTGGGGTGGATCTGCGTGAAGCAGGGGTTGGCGAAGTAGGCACCGCGCCGGTGCGCCCGCCACACGGCGGTGGCGTTGGAGTTCATGGCGTTGGTCGACAGGTAGAAGACGTTGCCGTAGCCGCCGCTCGCCAGGACCACGGCGTCCGCGAAGTACGTGTCGATCTTCCCGGTGACCAGGTCCCGGGCGACGATGCCGCGCGCCCGGCCGTCCACGACGATCAGGTCGAGCATCTCGGTGCGCGGGTGCATCTCGATGTTCCCGGCCGCGATCTGCCTCGACAGCGCCTGGTAGGCGCCGAGCAGCAGCTGCTGCCCCGTCTGGCCGCGGGCGTAGAACGTACGGGAGACCTGGACGCCGCCGAAGGAGCGGGTGTCGAGCAGGCCGCCGTACTCGCGGGCGAAGGGCACGCCCTGGGCCACGCACTGGTCGATGATCTCGACGGAGATCTGCGCGAGGCGGTGCACGTTGGACTCGCGGGAGCGGAAGTCGCCGCCCTTGACGGTGTCGTAGAACAGGCGGTGGATGGAGTCGCCGTCGTTGCGGTAGTTCTTCGCGGCGTTGATGCCGCCCTGCGCGGCGATGGAGTGGGCCCGGCGCGGGGAGTCCTGGTAGCAGAACTGGACGACGCGGTAGCCCTGTTCGGCGAGGGTCGCGCCGGCCGAGCCGCCCGCGAGTCCGGTGCCGACGACGATGACCGTCTGCTTGCGCCGGTTGGCGGGGTTGACCAGCTTGGCCTCGAAACGGCGGGTGTCCCAGCGTTCGTGGACGGGTCCGGCGGGGGCCTTGGCGTCGGCGACCGGCTCGCCGGTCGTGTAGTCGGCGTAGGTTGTCATGTCAGCTCACCACTCCGGTCATGACGCCCACGGGTACGGCGACGAAGCCGACCGTGAGCAGCAGCGCGAGGACGCCTGCGACGGTCTTCAGGGCGCGGTCGCGGGTGCGGCTGCCGGCGCCCAGGGTCTGGGCGGCGCTCCAGAAGCCGTGCCGGATGTGCATGCCGACGGCGAGCACCGCGACGATGTAGACGACGTTGCCGTACCAGGTGGAGAAGGTGTCCACGACGTTCTGGTAGGGCTTGCCCGTCTCGAAGCCGCCGGGGTGCACGGTGCCGGTGGTCAGGTCCAGGATGTGCCAGACGATGAACAGGGCGAGGATGATCCCGCCCCAGCGCATGGTGCGCGTCGCGTAGCTGGCCCGCTTCTTCTCGTGCACGTACTTGCTGGGCCGCGCCTTGATGTCGCGGCGGCTGAGCTGGTACGCGGACACGGCGTGGGCGACGACGGCGACGACCAGCACGACGCGGATCAGCCAGAGCGTCCACTCGTAGTGCATGAACGGTTCGCCGACCGTGCGCAGCCAGTGGGCGTACTCGTTGAACTCGCTCGTCCCGAAGAAGATCTTCAGGTTCCCGATCATGTGGGCGACCAGGTAGAGCAGCATGACGAGACCACTGACCGCCATCACTGTCTTCTTGCCGACGGTCGAGTCCCACACGGTGCGCGCCATGGACGGCCGTCGGTCCGTCCGCGTTGCCAGAGCCATGTCACAGGACGCTACGGGGCCGAGGCCCCATCGGTCCAAGACATGGTACGCCTGGTTTCCATAGGCTGTAACTATCGGGCACGTATGCTCGGGGTATGCAGTTGCAGCAGCTCCAGTACTTCGTGGCGGTCGCCGAGACCCGGCACTTCACCCGGGCCGCGGAGACGGTCCACGTGGCCCAGCCGTCGCTGTCCCAGCAGATCAAGGCGCTGGAGCGGGAGCTGGGCGCCGACCTGTTCCAGCGGGCGCGGGGCAACATCACCCTCACCGACGCAGGGGAGGCCCTGCTGCCGCTGGCCCGGCGCATCCTGGCCGACGCGGACACGGCCCGCCACGAGGTGCTGGAGCTGGTGCAGCTGCGACGCGGGCGGGTGCGGCTGGGCGCCACACCGAGTCTGTGCACCGGTCTGCTGCCGGACGTGCTGCGCGCCTTCCACGACCGCTATCCCGGCATCCAGCTCATGATCGAGGAGGGCGGCTCCCACGACCTCGTCCGGGAGCTGGCGCGCGGCGCGCTCGACCTGGCGCTGGTGGTGCTGCCGCTGCCCACCGCGTCACCGGCGCTGACCACGGTGGAGCTGCTGCGGGAGGATCTGGTCGTGGTGTCGTCCCCGGAGTCGCCCCGGCCGGGCGGCGGGCGGCGGGCGGTGCGCATCGCCGACCTGGAGGGCGAGCGGCTGGTGATGTTCCGGCACGGCTACGACCTGCGGGAGCTGACCGTGGCCGCGTGCCGCGCGGAGGGCTTCGAGCCGGACTTCGCGGTCGAGGGCGGGGAGATGGACGCGGTGCTGGGGTTCGTGCGGGCGGGGCTGGGGATGGCGGTCGTGCCCCGGATGGTGGCGGCGCGGTCGGGGCGGGGGCTGCGGGTCACTCCGCTGGCCCGGCCGGGGTTGCACCGGACGATCGCACTCGCCCATCGCAGCGATGTGGCTCCGCCTCGGGCGGCTCGGGAGCTGCAGCGGATGTTGCTCGAGCGGTGACCCGCCCCGGGGGTGCGGGCAGGGGCCCGGTCGCGTCGTGGGGGTGCGGTGTTCGTTCGGGGATGCGGAAGCGGGTGCGTGCGGGTGCGGGTGCGTGCGGGTGCGCTGTGGCTTGGCGCGCCCACGCGGCGGAGCCGCGCACGGAAACGGCCCCGCGCCCCTTCAGGGCGTTGCCCGCACCCTTCTCACCTCGTCGTGTTCCCTACGCCGTCGCGTCCACCAGGGCCAGTTCGTGCAGGCGCTCCGGTGGGCCCGGGCGGGCGTAGTACCAGCCCTGGGCCGTGTCGCAGCCCAGTATGCGCAGTTGCTCGGCCTGGGCGCCGGTCTCGACGCCCTCCACGGTGACCGTGAGGTCCAGGCTGTGGGCCAGGGCGACGATGCCCTCGACGATCTTGAGGTCGACGGGGTCGGCCGGGAACTGCTGCATGCTCTGGGTGAAGGAGCGGTCCAGCTTGAGGACGCTCACCGGGAGCCGGCGCAGGTTGGCGAGGTTGGAGTAGCCGGTGCCGAAGTCGTCCAGGGCGATGTCGACGCCCATCTCGGCCAGCCGGCGCAGCGGTTTCAGCAGGTCGTCGTCGGCACCGATCAGCGCCGACTCCGTCACCTCCAGGCACAGCGCGTCGGGCGCGACCCCGGTCCGCTCCAGGATGTCGACGGTGTCCTGGACCAGGCCGGGGTGGGTGAGCTGGCAGGGCGAGAGGTTGACGTTGATGCGCAGCGGGCCGGCGGCGGTCGTCTCGCCGTACCGCTCGCGCCAGACGCGGGCCTGCCGCACCGACTGCTCCAGCACCCACCGGCCCAGCGGCACGATCAGTCCCGTGTGCTCGGCGAGCGGGATGAACCGGTCGGGGCCGAGCACCCCGTGCTGCGGGTGCAGCCAGCGCACCAGGGCCTCGGCACCGCGCACGCTGCCGTCGCCGAGGTGCACCAGCGGCTGGTACTCGATGAAGAACTCGCCCCGCTCCAGAGCGGCCGGCAGCGCGGTCGTCAGGCCGTGCCGGGTGATGACGCGGGCGTCGGCCTCCGGATCGGCCAGCTCGTAGCGGTTGCCGCCCGCCGACTTGGCCCGGTACATGGTGATGTCGGCGCTGCGCAGCACCTCCGCCGGGCTGCGCTCCCCCGCCGGGCCCTCGACGATGCCGATGCTGCCGCGCACGGTCAGCTCACGGCCGTCGACGCTGATCGGGGCGAGCAGCGCGTTCATGATGCGGCCCGCGAGTTCGTCGACCTCGTGCCGGGTGCCGGGGCCGGTGGTCAGCGCGACGAACTCGTCGCCGCCGAGCCGGGCGACCATCTCGCCGGGCGCGGTGGCGCAGGCCTGCAGACGGTCGGCGACCTCCACGAGCAGCCGGTCGCCGGCCGCGTGGCCGAGGCTGTCGTTGACGGCCTTGAAGCCGTCGAGGTCCAGGTAGCACAGGCCGAAGCGCTGTCCCGGGCCCGCGCTCAGGGCCTTCTCCAGGCGTTCGAAGAAGAAGCTGCGGTTGGGCAGGCCGGTGAGCGCGTCGTGCGTGGCCTCGTAGCGCAGCCGCAGATTGAGCAGCCGGCGTTCGGTGGTGTCCTCCATCAGCGCGAGCTGGTACTGCGGGGTGCCGTCGGCGTCGCGCAGCAGGGAGACGGTCAGGTTGGTCCACAGGACCGTTCCGTCGGGCCGGTAGAAGGCCTTCTCCAGGTGGTAGGCCTCGCGCTCGCCGCGCACCAGCTCGTCGTAGAGCCGCCAGGTCTGGGGCGCGTCGTCGGGGTGCGACCACTCCCTGACGTTGCCGCCGCGCAGCGTCGGGTCGGCGATGCCGAACATGCGCATCAGCGCCCCGTTCACCTGGAGGACGTTGCCGTCCAGGTCGGCGATGCCGATGCCTATGGCGGCCCCCTCGAAGACCGCGCGGAAGCGGGCCTCGCTGTCGTGCAGGGCCTCGGCCACCACGCCCTGCGCCCGCAGGGCGGCCTGGGCGATGGCCTCCTGTTCGGCGAGGGTCCGGGCGCGCAGAGCCGCGGCGAACCCGGCCGCCATGGCGTGCTGCATCCGTGCCGAACGGGCCCGCAGGTCCTCGGAGTCGCCGTCCTCGCCGCAGTAGAGCACGAGGTAGGCGTCGACGCAGTCCAGCGTCCGGGCGAGCGCCTCGGGGTCGGTGCAGTGGGAGTCGACGAGCGCGGCACCGACCGCCCTGGCCTCGCCCGCGTCGAAGTTCCGCGCCCGCAGTACCTCGCTCAGCCGGCGGGCCAGCGGCAGCAGTTGTTCCTCGAACTCGGGCCGGGTCGACGACGTCGAGGTCACCGGGTACACCGCCCGGCTCCAGATCGTCGCGTACCGGCGCAGTCTGTCCTCCGGCCCGTCCGGCTCCGCGATCACGCCGTACGCCCCACGCCGGCGAACCCCGAGAGCGTATACGGGTCCTCGTCCTCCGGCGCCTCCCCGGGCCGCCAGCGCGGCATCGGAACCAGTCCGGGTTCCACCATGTCGTACCCCTCGAAGAACCGCGCGATCTCCTCGCGAGAACGCATGATCAGCGGATTGCGGATTTCCTTGTACACGTCCACCGCGCCCCCTGCCCGCTCGGCGGGCAGCGGGATTCCCTCGTACGAGGCATGCGTCAGGACGAGCAGGCTGCCGGGCGCGAGCGCGTCTCTCAGCTCGGCCACCGCCGCATAGGGGTCGTCCGCGTCTTCCACGAAGTGCAGTATGGCAACCAGAAGCAGGGCCACCGGCCGATTCAGGTCGATCAGCCGCTCCACCTGGGGGCTGGCGAGGATCTCCCGGGGCTTGAGGAGGTCGGCGGCCACGACGTCCGCGTCGTCGTTGCCCGCCAGGACGGCCTCGCTGTGCGCGACCGCCACCGGGTCGTGGTCGACGTACACGACGCGGGCGCCGGGGCGGCTGCGCGCGGCCACCTCGTGGACGTTGCCGAAGGTGGGGATGCCGGAACCGATGTCCAGGAACTGGTCGATGCCCTCGCCGGCCGCGAAGCGCACGGCGCGGCGCATGAACGCCCGGTTGGCCTGCATGATCTTGGGGAGTCCCGGCATGAACTCCATGGCCTTGCGGGCCGCTTCCCGGTCGACCTCGAAGTTGTGCGAACCGCCCAGGTAGAAGTCGTAGATCCGGGACACGCTGGGCACCGAGATGTCGATGCTGCGAGGGGCCCAGGCGGGACGCTCCATCTAGCTCTCCAAGGCATTGGCGATCCGGTGTTCGAGCTGAGGCTACTGATCGCCTGCCAAACGGGCGAGCCCAAACGGAAATTGACCGTCCGTTCCCGGTCACTGCCTGCGGCACGTGCCGCCTGCCAAGGCACACCAAAGCGCGCGAACGGGACCGCCCCCTCCGCCTGGGTACGGAGGGGACGGTCCGCGGTCGCGCGCTGAGGGCCGGCAGGCGGGAGCCGCTACTTCTTCGGCGCGCCGACCGGCTTTCCGTCGGGCGAGACGGCGTACCAGGTGCCGCCGACGCCCTGGCCGTTGGTGTCGCCGGCCTTCTTGTCACCGGCGAAGGTGTAGATCGGCCAGCAGTCGACCGTCTGCTGCTCGGCGCCGTCGGGCCGGGTGAAGGTCATCAGGTCCTTCTTGACGACGCCCTCGGTGTCGTTCGGCTCCACGGGCGCGACGACCGGCCACTTCTCCAGGCAGGCGCCGGTGCAGGCCGACACCGGCTTCGGCCAGGCCTCGTCCTTCATGAAGCGGTAGACGGTCATGCCGTTCTTGTCGACGACGATCTCGCCGAGCTTCGGATCGTCGCGGGTGGACAGTCCTGGCTGGTCGGCCGCCTCGGCCTTCTTGCCGTCGGCGGCGAGCGCGAACCACTTGCCGCCCACGCCCTGGCCCTTGACGTCCCCGGCGGCGGTGTCCTTGGCGTAGCGGTACGCCGGCCAGCCGCCGATGGTCAGCTGCTTGGTGCCGTCGGGGCGGGTGACCTCGCCGAGCAGCGCCTTGTCGACGCCCTCGCCGGCGAGGGCGTCGTCCGCGGCCACGGGCGGCCAGGCGGTGGCGCATTCGTTCTCGCAGGTCGTCTTGGGCGGCTTGGCGGTGTCCGCGTCGAAGCGGTAGAGGGTGCGGCCCGCTCCGTCGGTCACCAGCTCGCCGATCTCCGCGTTGGTGGAGACGGACAGCTTGCCCGCGGACTCCGGCGGGCTCGCCGACGCCTTGGCGCCGCCCGTGCCGGTTCCCAGTCCGTCGCCGGCCCCGGCCCCTGCTTGGATGTCGCCGACGTCGCCGGGCGCGGCCGTCGCGCCCACGTTCTGGCTGCCGGTGGCGCCGCCGCCGTCCTGGCCGCACGCCGTCGTCAGCGCCAGCACCACCGCGGCGCTCGCCACGAGTGAGGCGCTCCGCCAGGAGGTCTTCATCGTCATTCCCCGATCGTCACGAAGGTGTTGGGGCGGCCGCTGCGCCGCCGCACGACACTGGGTACGCACGGCGCGGCCGGTTGTGTTCAACGGGGACGCGGTTTTCTTTCCCGGCCCGGACGCGGCGGCGCCGTGCCGGGCCGGGGGCGCCGCACTCCGACGGTCGCGGGGATGCCGGTGGCACCGCCGCCCGCCGGCCCTTCCGCCCGGCGCCGGGTCCTGCCCCCGGCCGGGCGGCCCCCGGACGCGGAGGCCTGGCGGGACACCCGGCGGTTCCCGCGCGGAGCGGGTCCCGATGCCGGCCCGACGGCGTCTGCGCCCACCGGCTGCCGCGAGGCCGCCCGGTCACCAGCGCTGCGGCGGACAAGCGGCGCACCGGTCGCCGCCCGCGGCCTGCCCGCCCGGCCACCGGCCGGCCGCGGGCACGGCGTCGAGAGCGCGAGACGACGCCCGGCACGGCATCCGCGGGCGACCACGACCACCTGCCCCGCCCCATCCTCGCCGGACGCCTCGAACGAACGGCGTACCGCTCACCGCGCGGTACCTCCCCGCCCGGCCGCCGAGCAACCGCCCGCGCCCGCGGCATCGAGTGCGCGCCCCCCAGCCGCGGCACCGGCGAAGGGCTCGGAGGCTTCCGGGCCCCGCCCGCTCCCCCTTGTACGCGGGTGCGAGTCCGGACGCGCGCGAGTGTGCGGTCAAGCCGCAGGTCGGCCCCTGTCCCCCTTTCGGGGCAATCATGCGGTAATCGGGCGTGGCCCGCCGTGTCAGGCCCCATGATCTGCGTCGTGCATGGACCCGAAACGACCCGATCCGCCTCTGCCGGACGGGTGTTGGCCCTGGTGACGCTGACGTTCACGCTCGTCGGCGCACCGGTCGGCCCGGCGCAGGCCGACGCCTGCGCGTATGCGTCGACCGGACCAGGCGGCACCGACGCGGTCGCCGTCGCCGGGAGCGGCTCCTGGCCCACCTTCCCGCCGTGCCCCGAGCCCTCCCCGACGCCCACCCCGACCCCGCCGCCCAAGCCTCCGCCGCCACCACCACCGCCACCGCCACCTCCGCCGGAGCCCACTCCCCCGCCACCCCCCGCGCCGAAGCCTCCCCGGCCGACGCCGCCCGACCCGAAGCCCGAGCCGCCGCCTCCGCCTCCGCCGCCCCCGGCCCGGCCCACGCCGACACCGACTCCCGCCCCCACACCGCCGCCGATCCGCCCCGCGCCTCCCGCACCCGCCCCGTCGTCGGCCACGCCCACGCCGCGGCCGTCGCTGAGCCCGGTGCACTACCCGCGCTACCGCGCCGTCCGGCCGCAACAACGGTCCTCGCGCGGGACCACATCGCCGCTCGTCTTCGTCCTGCTCATCACGGTGCCCGCGGTGGTCGCCGTCGCCGCGCTCCGTGCGCGCTGATCTTCTGGAGCCCCTCTTGCCGGAATGGCTTGTTCTCACCCTCGCGATGCTGGCGGCCTGTGTCGTGGTCGTCATCATCACCCTCGTACGGCACCGCAGGGCGTCCGACGACGAGGACATCACCGAGACCCCGGACGTCATCGAGTACATGACGATGTGGATCGGCGTGGTGTACGCCATCGTCCTGGGCCTGGCCATCGCCGGTGTCTGGGAGGCACGCAGCGCCGCCCAGGATCACGTACAGGCGGAGGCGGTCGCGCTGCACGAGATCTCGGAACGCGTCCGGGTCTATCCGCCCGACGTCCGTGACCGCATCCGGGAGGATGTCAACGCCTATGTCGGACACGTCGTCACCACCGAGTGGCAGACCATGGCCGACCGGGGCGAGGTGACCGAACGCGGCACCGAACTCCTCGACCGCGTCCGCGCGGACGTCACCGACTACGAGCCGAGGACGGACTTCGAGGCCCAGGCGTACCAGCCGCTCGTCGACCAGGTGACCGCGGCGGACCAGGCCCGCATCTCCCGGGCGGAGTCGACCGGGGCGACCATGCCGGGCGTGGTGTGGTTCGGGCTCGTCACAGGAGGCGTCGTCACGGTCGGCATGGTCTTCGCCCTCCAGATCCGGCGTACGGCACGCGAACTGATCCTCGCCGGGCTGTTCTCGGCTCTGATCGCCTTCCTGCTCTTCCTGATCTGGGACTTCGACGCGCCGTTCAGCCGCGGCGTCGCGGCGTCGACGGATCCGTTCCTGAACCTCTTCCCGGAGGCCAAGGACTGAGGCGTCCACGCGGACGGCCCCCTGCGGGCGTCCCCCGGCGGCCCTGCACCGGGCGCCGCCGGGGGACGCCCGACACGCCGTCACCGTCCCCTGGGCGGCCCACTCACTTGCCCCATTCGCGCGACTGCGATCGCGCCGACGCGCCCGGCTTCCTAGCGTTTCGGACATCGAGGTGCGTTTCTGGCGCGAGCGGAACAGGTCCGCCGCCGCTCCTCGGGGACCCGGAGGAATCACCATGCGCGCGATACCCGCCGCCTCGGTCGCTCTGCTGGGCGTCGCCGCCCTCTCCGCCTGCGTACCGGCCGGGGCCGCCGTAGGGGGCAGCAGTTCGACGTTCGGTTTCACCGTCCACCCCGCCACGGTCGCGCCGGGCGGCGAGGTCACCCTGGGCGTGGGCCGCGGTGCCGACGGCTGCCGGGGACGCGTCACGGTCTCGTCGGCGGTGTTCGACACGGTCACCATCCCGCGGCACGAGTCGTCCGCGACGGCACAGGTCGACCGGGACGCCACACGTGGGGCGGTCTACCAGGTGACGTTCGCCTGCGCCAAGAAGACCGGCACCGTGAACCTGACCATCGCGGGCCACCACTCCGACCACCCCACGCACGAACCCCGCCACCCCTCCAAGGGCGTGCACGCCGGCGAGGGCGGCAGCGTCGCCGGGTTCGACGTGAAGGAGATCGGGCTGGGCGCCCTGCTCATCGCGGGCTCGGTCGGCGCGGCCTACCACCTCTCGCGCCGCCGCTCCGGCGAGGACGGCGCCTGACAACTCCCTGCCCCGCACACCGGACAGAGCTTCGCCCCGGACCACCCGCAACGGGTCCGGGGCGAAGCCCTGTCGACGTGCGCCACGCGATCCGGCCGTGCGACGCCGGCGCGCGGTCCGAAGGGGGCCGGCCGTACGGACCCGCCCGTGAAGGCGAGCCCGTACGGTGCCGGACGAGACGGGCGGGGACGGTTCAGATCCGCCGCTCGGCCCGGCGGCGCATCCAGAACAGGCCACCACCGGCGACGGCCGCCGCGACGAGCCCGCCGCCGATCGCGATGTCGGTCGGGGTCGCCCCGCTGGAGTTGCTGCCGCCGATGCCGCCGCGGACGCCGCCGATGACGGTGAAGGCGGCCGGACGCGTCAGTCGCCTGCCGGAGCAGTTGACGGTGATGTCGTACGAGCCCGGCCGGGCGTCCTCCTTGATGGTGGCGGTGCCCTTGGAGGTCTCGTTGGCACCCTTGACCGGGGTCAGGTGGGTCGTCCGGAACGCGTCCGAGGTCATCGTGCCGCCCTGCGGGCAGCCGTCGACCGTGACGGTCATCTGGCCGCCGCGGGCGATCACGCTGGGCAGGGCGACGATGTTGGACGGCTGGTTGTGGTCGCCGCCCGCGGTGGCCGTGGGGGCGGCCAGCCCGAGGACAGCGACCGCGGCGCCGGCTGCCGCGAGGGCACGAGTGTTTCGCATGTGATCCTCCGCGGAAGACGCCCCGGGTCCCGTCCCCGGTCGATCGGCGAGAAAGCGCCTCCCAGAAAGACCCTCAGTTGACCTGCGCGGAGCCGCATTTCGGGAATGGTCCGTCCTGGTGAGGGGCATACCGGGCCGGTGGCGCGCGAGTGGATATCGCCGCAGGTCACGGACCGTCAGAAATTTCCTGTCGGGGAAATCCCGGATGGCTCACGGAAGGGCGTGCGTGCCACCCGTTCGCCGCCGCCCCGTCGCCGGTCGGACGCACGGCGCTTAGCGTTCTCGTATGCGCGAATGGCACGGCGACGGCCGGGTCGAGAGGGGATGGCGAATGGATGCGTCCGAGTGGGCCGAAGAGGAGGAGCGGCGGAGGAAGCGCGCTCCCTGGGGCGTGATAGCGCTTGTTCTGCTGACCGGGCTCGCGCTCATCCGGAACGGTTCGGGGGAATTCGACGCGGGCCCGCCGCAGCCGGCGTCGGCCGCCGCCTCGGACACCCGCGTCGCGGGTGGCGACGGCGCCGCCGCGGGCCTCACGCCGCTGCCGTACTCGGTGCCCGACCGGGTCGGCATTCCCGCCATCCAGGTGGACGCGCCGATGATGCCGGTCGGCCTGGACGCGGACGGCTGGGTCGGCGCGCCGCCGCCCGAGGACCCGAATCTGGCGGGCTGGTTCACCGGCGCGGTCACCCCCGGGGAAAAGGGCACCGCGGTCGTCGTGGGCCATGTCGACAACCAACAGGGTCCCGCCGTCTTCTACGGGCTCGGGGCGCTGAAAAAGGGAAACAAGGTCGACGTGCACCGCCAGGACGGAAAGACGGCGGTCTTCGAGATCTACGGCATCGAGGTGTTCGAGAAGGACAATTTCCCCGGCGACCGGGTGTACGCCTCCAAGGGCAGCCCCGAATTGCGGGTCATCACCTGCGGTGGCGGTTTCTCCAAGCAGAACGGCTACGAGGGGAACGTCGTCGCCTTCGCCCGCATGACCGGGGTCCGCTGAGCGCACCCCGGCCGGGCGGGCGTCGCGGGCGTCAGACGTGACGCCGCCGGGGGACGGTGAGGTGGTAGCCGGAGTCCAGCAGCGCCGGCAGGTAGGAGCGCAGGGCGCGGACACTCTGCGAGCGGTCGCCCCCGGCGTCGTGCGAGAGCACCACGACGCCGGGGGCGGCGCCGTCCTCGACCCGGTCGACGATGGTGCCGGTGCCCGGGGTGGTCCAGTCGAGGGTGTCCACGGTCCAGGCGAGCGGTTCCATGCCGAGTTCGGCACCGAGCTGGAAGGCGGCGCGGTTCCACGCTCCGTACGGGGCCCGGAACCACCGGGGCGGCTCGCCGTAGGCCTGCTCGACGACCTCGCTCGTGCGCTCCATCTCGGAGCGGATACGGCGCCGGCCGAGGCTGGTCAGCAGCGGGTGGGACCAGGTGTGGTTGCCGACGACGTGCCCTTCGTCGGCCATCCGGGACAGCAGGTCCCTGTTGTAGTCCGCCATCTCGCCGCACACGAAGAACGTCGCGCGCACGTCGTACTTCGCCAGCGTGTCCAGGATGTCCGGGGTGTAGCGGGGGTCGGGCCCGTCGTCGAAGGTGAGCAGCATGGTGCGGCCCCGGCCCGACACGCGCAGGATCGGCTCGCTGCGCACCGGGGTCCGCGCGGGCGCGGCACGCGGCGCACCGTATCCGGTCAAGGGCTGAAGGCGGTAGGCGGAGGGCTTGAGCGGGCGGTGCGCCGGGGAACCCGGGGCGGGGGCGACCGGCCGGGCCGGGCCGTCCCCCAGGGTCACCGCGAGCGCGCCGGCGGTGCCTGCCGCTCCCACGGCCGCGGCGCCGGCCAGCAGGGCGCGGCGTCGTGTCAGCAACTGATCCTTCTTCATGACTCATCAGTCGCCCGGCCACGGTCCGGCGCACCTGAGCAACACCGGTGCGGCGGCACGGAACCACCCGCACGGCCCAAGACCACGAGCGACCGGATAGCCTCGCGGCGTGACGGAACAGCACTCCCAGCGGTTCGAACGGGGCACGGACGGGCCGAAGGTCATCGTCGTCGGGGTCGACGGCTCCGACTCCTCGCTCCGGGCGGCGGCGTACGCCGGAGGTCTGGCCCGGCGGCAGCGCGCGCTGCTCGCCGTGGTGTACGTGCAGCCGGTGCTGGCGTCGGGCGCGGCGCTCGGGGCGCCGGTGACGGAGACGACCGACGAGATCGCCGAGGACCTGGTGGCCCAGATCCGCGAGGCGACCGAGCGGTCCAAGGGGATATTCGACGTGCGCTGGGAGTTCCACACCTTCCGCGGCGACCCCTACAGCGGGCTGGTCAGGGCGGCCGACGAACTGAAGGCCGACGCCGTGGTGGTGGGCGCCTCCGAGCAGGCCGGACACCGGATCGTCGGTTCCGTCGCGGTGCGGCTGGTGAAGGCGGGGCGCTGGCCCGTGACAGTGGTGCCGTAGCGCCGGCGGGTGCGGTGCGTACGTCGCGGCCGCCGTCGCGGGCGGGTGTGCGTCATCATGATCCACCGTCAGCCGATTGCCGTTACTTCGGCTACTCGTACCTGAAGTCGGAGCTGGCGCGCCGTCAGCCCGGCCTACTCCCCCATCACCAGCCCGTCCTCGGCCGCGCCCCGGCTGAGGACGACGTCGCGGATCCGGTCGCGCACGGCACGCGTATCGGCGCCCTGCTCCAGCGCGCGGTTGAGGTTGACCACCCGGCCGGCGTCGACGTCGAACAGCTGCGGGACGAACTCGGCCCTGGTCACCCGCCAGCGTTCACCGGGCCGGGCGGGCGGGGCGAAGGTGAAGCGGCCGATGCTCGACTGGTTGCCGCGCGGATCGCGGGCGCCCTCGTCGTTGATCATCTCTCCCGCGATCTGGTCGCCCATCCCGTAGATCACCCAGGTGCCGTTGATCTTCTCGTACGCCTGCGGGACATGGGCGTGGGTGCCGAGGATCAGGTCGATGTCGGGACGGTCGCCGGTCTTGGCCGCGGTCAGGCTCCGGGCCAGGGTCAACTGGTCCTCGTCGGGCTCGTCCTGCCATTCGGTGCCCCAGTGCAGGGACACGACGACGATGTCCGCGCCGCCCTCCCGGGCGGCCCTGGAGTCCGTGAGGATCTGCTCCTCGTCGATCATCCCGACCGCCCAGGGCTGCTCCTCGGGAACCGGGTGGCCGTTGGTGTGCAGGGTGTAGGCGAGGTGGGCGACGTCGGCGCGGCCCGCGCGCAGAACCGTCGCGGTGCGCGCCTCGGCCTCGGTGCGCGCCGTACCGGCGTGCCGTACACCGGCGCGGTCGAGGGCGTCCAGGGTGCGGCGGATGCCGTCGGCGCCGTCGTCGACGCTGTGGTTGGAGGCGGTGGAACAGCCGTCGTAGCCGGTGGCGGCCAGCGCCTCGGCCACCTGGGGCGGGGACTTGAAGAGGGGATAGCCGCTGTAGTCGCCGTTCGCGCCGTACACGGTCTCCATGTGACACAGGGCGAGGTCGGCGCGCGAGACGACCGGTTCGGCGCCGGCGAGCATGGGGCGGAAGTCGTAGCCGGTGCCGCCCGCGTCGAAGCGGGCCCGTTCGATGATCGAGTCGTGCGGCAGTACGTCGCCGGAGGCGACCAGGGTGAAGACGCCGGTGTCCGCGGCGGACGGGGCCGGGGCCGGCCGTTTCGGCGGTTCGTGGTCGCTGGCCTGGCAGGCAGCGCCCACGGTGAGAAGGGCGGTCAGGGCCAGGGCCACCTGCCGACTGCGTGTGATCATCCGTTCACTCCGCTGGGGTCGCACACACCGATGAATAGTCACATTTACTTACAAACAGGTAATGAGGCTCGCGGCGTCCCGGGCGACTCCGACACGCTCATTAGCCCGTCCGGCGTGCGCGAACGGGGTGCGCCCACCGGTCGAACGGACGTACCGACCGTTCGTCGAACCGTTCGTCGACGCGATCGACCGTCCGTCGCACACCCGTGCGCGCGCCCTGTCCCCGGGCGGCGCCCTGCGGTGCCATACGGCCATGACGGCCGGAATCACCCTGACGGACAGGACGAACGGGACGACCGCCGAGCACGAGCTCGCCGCACTGCAGCGCGAGCACGGCCGGCCGCTCTTCGCGTTGCTGCTGCGGCTCAGCGACGGCGACCGGCAACGCGCCGAGGACCTCGTGCAGGAGACCCTGGTCCGCGCCTGGCAGCATCCCGAGGCGCTGCGCGCCGACGACTTCGACTCCGTACGGCCCTGGCTGCTCACCGTGGCCCGGCGACTCGCGATCGACGCGCGCCGGGCCCGGCAGGCGCGGCCCGCGGAGGTCGGCGACGCCGTACTGGACAACGCACGGGTCTGCGCCGATCACGCCGAAAGCGCCGCAGCGGCGCTGGATGTGCGCGAGGCTGTGAAGACACTCACTCCGGAGCACCGTGAAGTCCTGGTGCTGGTGTACTTCCAGGGGGCGAGTGTGGCGGAAGCCGCGGCAGCCCTGGGCATCCCACCCGGTACCGTGAAGTCGCGCGCGTACTACGCGCTGCGCGCCCTGCGCAGGGTGCTACCGGGATACGCCGCCGACCTGCGGTGAAACCGACCGTATGGTCAAACCTCCGTAAAGCGCCTTGCCCGGGACCCCGGTTGAGTAATCGGCTGTCCTCATCCGTGTTCCGGACGGGGGTCCATGACCCGGGTCGGGCGACGCGTACGCACCGGAGGAAGGCAGGAAGGGATGCTGCACAGAGGGCAAGAGAGCACGGACGGCACCGGTGGGGGCGAACTGGCCGTTCCCATGGCGTGGTTGTACGCCGAGTACATCGCCGACGAGCTGCTGCGGACCGGCGATCTGATGCCGCCGACGTCCTTCGAGTTCCGCGCCGGGCGCGACGCCCTGGCGCTGACCGTCTTCCTGTCCGACACCGACGACGAGCTCGGCGGCATCCGGGTCATCACCCGGCTGGAGACCTGGCTGTCGCTCACCGCCTACGACCAGCCGTGGCACGAGTGGGTGCGGGTGCGGCTGGCCGAGGTCACGGCCGACGCGATCGCCGCCGGCCGGCACTCGGCGGACCTGGAGCTGGCGCGGGACGCCTGGCGCTGGCTCCAGGAGACCGAACTGCTCGCCCCGGACCTGAACGCGGTCCCGGGCGGGGCGGTGACCGGGGAGGACGAGGGACCGAAGGTGTGGACCCCGGCGTGGCAGCTGGGGCTGCCGCTCGGCCACCTGGCCATCCATCTCTTCTAGGCGCCGGGCCGGTTTCCCGGGTGCCCGGCCGGTCTCACGAACTTCTTCACGGGCCGACCAATCCACGGGCCCGACCGCTCCGAACCCCTTGGTCGCGATTCTGTCCGTGGCTTGAGTGATTCGGCTGTCCGGTGCGTACGGGTGGGAGCAAGGAGTGACCCCACCCACACCCAACGGCACGAGGATTCGGCATGAGGTCCCTGGAAAGGCATCGTGACGTCGGCGCCTACGCGCTCGGCGTGCTGGACGAGGCGGAAGCGTTCCGCTTCGAGGACCACCTCATGGAGTGCCCCCGGTGCGCGGCGCAGGTGACCGAGTTCGGCCCCGCCGCCCGCCAGTTGATGCTGTACCGGCGGGCGACGCCACGCCTCGTCCACCCCATGACCAGGCCCGGCCCGGGACTGCTGGACCGCCTGCTGTCCGAGGTGACCACGCGCCGAAGGGCCGGCCGCAGGCGGGTGCTGTACGCCGTGGCAGCCGCGGTCGTGTGTGCCGTGGCCGGTCCCGGCGTCGTCATCTTCGCGGGACAGGCCGACCCGGCGGTGCGGATCACCGCGACCGACGAACGGTCCGGGGTGTGGGCGCGGGTCACCACCGAGGACGAGGCCTGGGGCACCGATGTGGAGCTCGAGGTCAAGGACGGGGCGGGGCCGCGCTCCTGCCGGCTGATCGCCGTCGGACTAGACGGCACGGAGCAGACGGTCACCAGCTGGAGCGTCCCCGGGCACGACGCCCGGCCGAACACCATGCACGGCGGCGCCGCCCTGCATCCCGACCAGATCGCCCGCTACGAGGTGCGCACCGCGGACGGCGAACACCTGGTGACGCTGCCCGCCGGCTGAGTGGCCACCTCCCGTCGAGCGGCCGCGACCGCTCCTTCTCGGGGCCGTCGTCCCGTACGGCGAGACGGGCGAAGGCCGCGGTGACGGCGTCCGGGGTGTCGGGCGCGGGGCGCCGGACCGCGGCCGGAACAGCTGTTTTTCCCGATGAACCGGGCGGCGCTATCTGAGCAGCCGGGACAGCCTCCGGTCCGCCAGCGGCTTGCCGCCGGTCTGGCAGGTCGGGCAGTACTGGAGCGACGAGTCGCTGAAGGAGACCTCGCGCACGGTGTCGCCGCACACCGGACAGGGTTCGCCGGTGCGGCCGTGCACGCGCAGCCCGCTCTTCTTCTCGGCCTTGAGCCGGCCGGCCGCGATGCCCCGGGAGCGTTCGACCGCCTCGGTGAGCGTGTCGCGCAGGGCGGCGTACAGCCGGGCGGTCTCCTCGTCGGTGAGGGACGCGGCGAGTTTGAAGGGGGACATCCTCGCCGCGTGCAGGATCTCGTCGCTGTACGCGTTCCCCACGCCCGCGATCAGGCTCTGGTCGCGCAGGGCGCCCTTGAGCTGCCGCCGCTCGCCTTCGAGGAGGGCGGCGAAGCGCGCCTCGTCGAAGTCGGCGGCGAGCGGGTCGGGGCCGAGCCGGGCCACGCCGGGCACCTGCCGCGGGTCGGCCACGACGTACACGGCGAGCCGTTTCTGCGTGCCCGCCTCCGTCAGGTCGAAGCCGGCGCCGGTATCCAGCGCGACGCGCAGGGCGAGCGGCCCCTTGCCGGGGCGGGGTAGGCCGCTGGGGAGGCTGTCCTTCCAGTGCAGCCAGCCCGCGCGGGCCAGATGGGTCACCAGATGCGGGCCGCCGGCGGTCTCGACGTCGAGGAACTTGCCGTGGCGGTGCACCGCGGTCACCTGGTGGCCCTCCAGGGCGGTGAGCGGAGGGTCGTACGTCTTCAGGACGCTGATCGCCACGGGCAGTACACGGACGATCTCGCGGCCGGCGAGATGCTCGGTCAGGAAGTCCCTGAGCGCCTCGACCTCGGGCAGTTCTGGCATACGTCCAGGGTGCCACCGGGGACCGACAGTGCCAGTGGGGTTTCAGCCCGCGCGGTGGGACACCACGAACTCGGACCACACGCACTTGCCGCCGCCGCGCGCCTCCACGCCCCATTCGTCGGCCAGCGCGTCGACCAGGAGCAGACCTCGTCCCGAGACACCGGCGTCCCCGGCGTCGCGGCGGCGCGGCAGGGCGCTGGAGGTGTCCTCGACCTCGACACGCAGCCTGCGGTCGGTGCCGGTGAGCAGCCGCAGGGTGACGATCGCGGAGCCCTCGGTGTGCATCAGGGCGTTGGTGACCAGCTCGTCGGCGACCAGCTCGATCTCGTCGCTCTGACCTGCGGCGCCCCAGGCTCGGACGGCGGCGCGGACCATGTGCCGGGCCTCGGTGAGGGCCTCGGGGTCGCCCGGTGACACGTGCTGCTGGAGCCGGCCGAAGGTCCGGGGTACGTGCGTCCCGTGGCGGCGCAGCAGGAGCAGCGCCACGTCGTCGTCGCCGCGGCGCTCCTCGGCCACGTCGATGAGCCGGTCGGCCAGGTCCCGCACGTCCTGCGGGCCGGAGGCGACCAGCGCCGTGAGGACGTCTATCCCCTCGTCGAGGTCGGCGCCGGGCTGCTCGACCAGACCGTCGGTGCACAGCAGCAGGGTGTTGCCCGGGTCCAGCTCCACGGTGGAGACGGGATAGGCCAGGCGCCCGAACTCGGCGGACAGGCCGAGCGGCAGCCCGCCCTCGACGGGGACGCGGCGGCAGCTCCCGTCGCCTCGCCGCAGCAGGGGGTCGATGTGCCCGGCGCGGACCATCTGGACCACTCCGGTGCCCAGGTCGGCCTCCGCGTACAGGCAGGTAGCGAAGCGGTCGGTGTCGAGTTCGTGGAGGAAGACGGAGGCCCGTGCCATCACCGTGGCCGGGGGGTGGCCCTCGGCGGCGTAGGCGCGCAGCACGATGCGCAGCTGTCCCATGACGGCGGCGGCGTGCGTGTCGTGGCCCTGGACGTCGCCGATGACGGCGCCGACGCGGCCGCCGGGCAGCGGGATCAGGTCGTACCAGTCACCGCCGATGTCGCGCCCGAGGGCGCCGCCGATGGTTGCCGCGCGGTAGCGGACGGCGACGTCGCAGCCGGGCACGCTGGGAATGGAGCGCGGGAGCATGGCCTGCTGGAGGCCCTCGGCGAGGTCCATCTCCTGCTCGTAGAGCATGGCCCGCTGCAGGCTCTGCGCGATGCCGCTGCCGAGCGCGACGAGTACGTTGCGGTCCTCCGCCGAGAAGCCGCGCCGGTCGCTGTAGAGCAGCCCGATCGCGCCGATCGGCCGGGCCTGGGCGATCAGCGGCAGGTAGGCGGCAGCGGTGATGTTCAGGTGGGTGATGCTCTGCCACAGGCCGGGATAGCGCTCCGCGAAGTCCTCCGGCGACTCGATGAAGCGGGGGCTGAGGGTCCGCACGGCCTCGCTCATCGGGTACGGCTCGTCGATCCGGGTGACGCGGGTGCCGGGGACGAAGCTGTTGTCGGGGCCGTCGGCGACCAGCCGGATGCGGCCGGCCTCGACCAGGCCCATCACGAGGCTGGTGGCGCCCAGGCGGGTGAGGCCGTGGGTGTCCCGCAGGACCTCGATGACGTCGTCCACCGTACGGGCGTGCGCCAGTGCGGCCGTGGCGAGCTGGACGACGTTGGTGAGCCGGCGCCGGGCCTCGTCCTGCGCGGCCTGCTCGCGGCGGGCCTCGATGTCGGCGACCTCCTGGGTGGCGTCGCGGACGATGCCGATGATCCGGCGGGGGCGGCCGGTCTCGTCGCGCCGGATGTAGCCCTGGGTGCGGGTCCAGCGCAGGGTGCCGTCGCGGCAGCGCAGGCGGAAGTAGGTGCCGTAGTTCTCGCTGCCGTCCTTCATGGCCTGGGCGACCAGGGCGTCCAGGCGGCTCCCCTCCGCCGCGGGAACGCGCATCGCCAGCGACTCGGGGCGCCCGTCGTACTCCTCGGGGCGCAGGTCGAACACCTCGTAGGCCTGCGCGTCCATGTGGAACAGTCCCGTGTCCAGGTCCCAGTCGAAGCTGCCCATGCGGTTGAGCGCCAGGATCGGGTCCGGGTGGGCGGGCCAGTCGTCCGGGAGTGACGGGGCACTCGCTCCCCGATCAGCCATGGGCCCCACCTTGCCAGGATTTGCCCGATTCTTCGACTTGTTCGGCTTCTTCGCGCTGTCAGAAGACATCCGCGGGAGTGCCGCCGTCGGGCAGGTCGGGAGCGTCCGGAGCGGCCTCGGGGCCGGACTCGGTCGCGTCGTCGGTGGGTGCGCCGGCCGGGTACGGCTCCTCGTACGGCTTCTCGTGCGCCTCTTCGTACAGCTCCTCGTACGGCTCCTCGTACGCCTCTCGGTACGGCTCCTCGTACACCTCTTCGGACGGCTCCTCGAACACCTCCTCGGGGGCCCCTTGCCTTACCTCTTCGCTCACCTCTTTCGGGCTCGGCGCGGCGCTGGGCGGGTCGGCCGCCGGGGTGGTGGGAGGCGAGGACGGTGCCGGAGTCGGTGTGCCGGTGGCCCACGCGGGCGTGGGGACGGGCCGGTCGTGGCGGGTGTCGTGGCCGAGCCGCCGCCCGATCCAGGTGTCGTCCACGGTGCTGACGAGGGTCAGGCCGGTGATCGCCCGGGGCGCCGGGGTCACCGCGATCACCTCGGAGGGCCGGTAGCCGGGCCAGGGCGTGCCGCGGGTGACGGACTCGTCGCCGGACGCGATTGGCGCCTTGAGCGGGTTGCCGCAGGCGCAGCGCACGCGCGGCACGCCCCGGTCGTCGACGAGGACGGCGGTACCCGTCTGGAGGACCGCCTGGTATCCGGCGGCCCTGCCGTCCCGGTAGCCGTGGTTGGTGACCCGGGTGTCGGCGCGCAGCACGACCGGGGTGAGTCCCCGCAGGTAGTCGGGGAGCGCCGCCGCGGAGACCCCGGCGACCTCGGTGAAGGCGCGTGTCCGGGCCGGCCGCGCGGCCAGGTGGCCGATCTGCCGGGTGACGTCGCAGCTGCCGACGTGCCGGATGCCGCCGTAGAGGCCGGGCGTCCCGCCCGAGAGGGGACGCAGCCCGTCGAGCGCGACGGACGTGGCGCCCGCGGGCACGGACCGCGGCGTTCGGACGGCCGGGGGCGGGGTAGCCGTCGAGACGGCCGTGGACTCCGTGAACGGGTCCGGGCCCTGGGCGGCGGACGGCTGGAGGTGGAGTACTCCACCCGTTTCGGCGGCCGGGTCGCCGTCGGCACCGGCGACACCGCAGCCGGTGGCGCCGACGAGGAGCGCCACCGACAGCAGGCAGGCGGAGACGGAGGGGCCGAGAGCTGTCCGCACCGCGCGCTCCTGTCGTTCGGAGAAGAACGATCAATAACAATCAAGACAATCGAGCACTATTGTCTGCTTCGCTCACTCCGGTCACGCAACCGGAACGGCGACGCACGAAGAGTGACGCACGAAGAGTGACGCACCCTAGGAGCGCGGCACGTGGAGTGGTTCACCGCACCCGAGTACTGGCTGAGCCGACTGGTCTTCCAGCGGGCCCTGGCCGTCATGTACCTGGTCGCGTTCCTGACGGCGGCCCTCCAGTTCCGAGCGCTGATGGGCGAGCGCGGTCTGACGCCCGTGCCGCGGTTCGTCGAGCGGGTACCGTTCAAGCGGGCGCCGAGCCTGTTCCAGCTGCGTTACTCGGACCGTCTCTTCGCGGTCGTGGCGTGGTCGGGCTGCGCGGTGTCGGCGGCGCTGGTGGCGGGGCTTGACTCGCTGCTGCCGCTGTGGGGCGCGATGTCGCTGTGGCTGGTGCCGTGGGTGCTGTACCTGTCGATCGTCAACGTCGGGCAGACCTGGTACTCGTTCGGCTGGGAGTCGCTGCTGCTGGAGACCGGGTTCGTCGCCGTGTTCCTCGGCAACGACGAGGTGGCGCCACCGATCGTCGTGCTGTTCCTGCTGCGCTGGCTGCTGTTCCGGGTCGAGTTCGGGGCGGGACTGATCAAGATGCGCGGCGACGAGTGCTGGCGGAGGCTGACCTGCCTGGACCACCACCACGAGACCCAGCCGATGCCGGGCCCGCTGAGCTGGTTCTTCCACCACCTTCCCCGCCCCCTGCACCGCGTCGAGGTGGCCGCGAACCACGTCACACAGCTCCTCGTGCCCTTCCTGCTGTTCACGCCGCAGCCCGTCGCGACGGCCGCCGCGGCGCTGATGATCGTGACCCAGTCGTGGCTGGTGCTGTCGGGGAACTTCTCCTGGCTGAACTGGATCACCATCGTGCTGGCGCTGTCGGCGGTCCGGTTCCCGGCCGATCCGCCGTCCGTGTCCGCCGCGCCGCTCTGGTACGAGGTCGTGGTCCTCGCGGTGGCGGCGCTGCTGGTGTTCCTGAGCCACCGGCCGGTCCGCAACATGCTCTCCCGCAGCCAGGTGATGAACCGGTCCTTCGACTCGCTCCACCTGGTCAACACCTACGGCGCCTTCGGGACCGTCAGCCGGGTCCGCTACGAGGTGGTGATCGAGGGCACCGCCGACGAGGTGGCCCGCGAGGACGGGGACTGGCGGGAGTACGAGTTCAAGGGCAAGCCCGGTGATCTGCGGCGCTGGCCGCGCCAGTTCGCGCCGTACCATCTGCGGCTGGACTGGCTGATGTGGTTCGCCGCGCTGTCGCCGTCGTACGCCGGGTCCTGGTTCGGCACCCTGGTGGAACGGCTGCTGGAGAACGACCGGGCCACGCTGAAGCTGCTGCGCCGCTCCCCGTTCCCGCCCGACGCGCCGCCGCGCTTCGTCCGCGCCCGGCTGTTCCGCTACCGGTACACGACGTGGCGCGAGCTGCGGGAGACGGGCGCGTGCTGGGAGCGGACGTATGTGCGGGAGTACCTGCCGCCTACGCGGCTGGTGGGCACGGTCCGGTGACCGTGACGGGCGGACGGGCCCGGCCCTCCGAGCGAGCCGGGCCCGTCCCGAGCGCTACGCTCGCTTCAGGCGCAGGGTCATCAGCTGGAACGGGCGCAGCCGTACGGCGACCCGGTCGCCGTCGGTCTCGACCGCGGACTCCTCCTCGGCGAGCGGACGCTCCAGCAGGTCGGTGACCGCCACGCCGGCGACCGGGAAGCCGGCCGTCAGGGTGGCCCGCACCCGGCCGCCGTGGGCCTCGTGGAAGCGGACCACCACGTCGCCGCTGCCGTCGTCGGCGAGCTTGACGGCGGTGACCACGACCGCGTCCCGGTCGGCCGAGACCAGCGGCGCGACCTCCCCGGCGCCCGTCACGCGCCGCTCGGGCAGGTTGATCCGCCAGCCCTCGCGCACGGCGTCGCCGATGGACGCGCCCGGCACCAGCGCGTGCCGGAACCGGTGCACGCCCTGGTCGGTCTCGGGGTCGGGGAAGCGCGGGGCGCGCAGCAGGGACACCCGGACGGTGGTGGTCGTACCGGCGTCGCCGTCGGTACGGACCGTCCGGGTGACGTCGTGGCCGTACGTCGAGTCGTTGACGACGGCCACGCCCCAGCCGGGCTCCTCCAGGTGGACGAAGCGGTGGTTGCAGGCCTCGAACTTGGCCGCCTCCCAGCTGGTGTTGGTGTGCGTGGGCCGGTGGAAGTGCCCGAACTGGGTCTCGGCCGCGTACCGTTCGGCGTGCACGTCGAGCGGGAAGGCGAGCTTGAGGAACTTCTCCGTCTCGTGCCAGTCGACCTCGGTGTCCACCTCCAGCCGCCGCTCCCCCGGCGCGAGCGTCAGCACCTGGGTGACGCGGGAGGAGCCGAAGGAGCGGACGATCCGCACCGAGGCGCCGCCGTCGCCGGGGGCGACCTCGTCGGCGTCGGTGAGGTCGGTGACCGTGTTGCGGTAGAACGCGTCGACGTCCCAGGCGTCCCACATGTTCGGGAAGTCGGGGTGGAGCTGGAGCAGGTTGCCCGCCGCGCCCGGCGCGATCGTCTCGCGGTCGGCCTCGATGTCGTACGCCGAGACGACCAGCCCCCGGTCGTCGATCTCGACGCGCAGCAGGCCGTTGTCCAGGACGTGTCCGCCGCCGGGGCGGGGAGTGAGGCCGGTGCGGCCCTCGGTGGCGGGGCCGGCGGCGGCGCCCGCCCGGACGCCCGCCCGGGGGTGCGGGGCGGCGTTGAAGACCAGCGGGGTCTCGCCCTCGCCGGCCAGGGCGCGCTGGGCGGCGTCGATGATCCGGTTCAGCTCGTCGGCGACCCGGTCGTACGTCGCGCGCGCCTCGCGGTGCACCCAGGCGATGGAGGAGCCGGGCAGGATGTCGTGGAACTGGTGCAGCAGGACCGTCTTCCAGACGCGGTCCAGGTCGTCGTACGGGTAGGGGAACCCGACGCGCACGGCCGCCGTGGCCGCCCACAGCTCGGCCTCCCGCAGGAGGTGTTCGCTGCGGCGGTTGCCCTGCTTGGTCTTGGCCTGGCTGGTGAGGGTGGCGCGGTGCAGTTCGAGGTAGAGCTCGCCGACCCAGACGGGCGGCTCGGGGTTCTCGGCCTCGGCCTTCTCGAAGAAGGCCCGCGGGGTCTCCCACTCGACCGTCGCCGAGCCTTCGAGGTCGCGCAGCCGGGCCGCCTTGGCGACCATCTCGCGGGTGGTGCCGCCGCCGCCGTCACCCCAGCCGGTCGGCGCGAGGGAGTGCCGGGCGACGCCCTTGTCCTTGAAGTTCTTCGCCGCGTGGGCGATCTCGCTGCCCTTCATGGAGCAGTTGTAGGTGTCGACGGGCGGGAAGTGCGTGAAGATCCGGGTGCCGTCGATGCCCTCCCAGCGGAAGGTGTGGTGCGGGAACTTGTTCGTCTGCGACCAGGAGATCTTCTGCGTCAGCAGGTACTTGGTGCCGGCCGCCTTGATGATCTGCGGCAGCCCGGCCGCGAAGCCGAAGGTGTCCGGCAGCCACGCCTCGTCGTTCTCGACGCCGAACTCGTCGAGGAAGAACCGCTTGCCGTGCACGAACTGCCGGGCCATCGCCTCCGAGCCCGGCATGTTGGTGTCCGACTCCACCCACATGCCGCCGGTCGGCACGAACCGGCCGTCCGCCACGGCCTTCTTCACGCGGGCCCACACCTCGGGGCGGTGGTCGCGCACCCACGCCCACTGCTGGGCCTGCGACATGGCGAAGACGAAGTCCGGCTCGTCCTCCAGGAGGGCGGTCATGTTCGACGTCGTGCGGGCCACCTTGCGCACGGTCTCGCGCAGCGGCCACAGCCACGCCGAGTCGATGTGCGCGTGGCCGACGGCGCTGATGCGGTGCGCGGAGGGGACGGCGGGGGCGGACAGTACCCCGGTGAGGTGGGAACGGGCCTGTTCGGCCGTGCCGTTCACGTCCTGGAGGTCGACGGCGTCGAGCGCCTTGTCCACCGCCCGCAGGATCTCCCAGCGGCGCGGCGACTCCACCGGCAGCTCGACCATCAGCTCGCCGAGCACCTCCAGGTCGAGCACGAGGTGCCAGACGGTCTCGTCGAGGACCGCGAGATCCATGCGGGTGAGCGTGTACTGCGGCTCACCGCCCGCCGTGTCCTGGTCGCCGAGCCGCGTGGGCACGAAGGGGTGGTAGTCGAGGATGACCGGGTTGGAGGCCGCCTCGACGTGCAGGCGCACCTCCTCGCCGCCCGCCACGGGAGCGCCGATCCGCACCCACTGGTTGCGCGGGTTGAGGCCCTTCACCGGGGTGCCGTCGGGCCGGTACACCAGGCCCTCGCACTGGAAGCCGGGCATGTTCTCGTCGAAGCCGAGGTCGAGGATGGCCTCGACCGTCCGGCCGGCCCATTCCTCGGGGACGGTTCCGGTGACGCGGAACCAGCTGGTGCCCCAGGGAGCGCCCCAGCGGGCGCCCACCTCGATGGGCGCGGGGTCGGACGCGAGCCCCTCGGCGACCGGCACGGGCTCGCCGGGGGCGTTCCACACCGCGACGTCCAGCGGCACGGACTCGGGGTACACGGCGGGGCGGATGCGCTCGTCGAGGACGCGCTTGAGGCGGGCTTCGACCAGGTCGCGGTCGTCATGCATGCGGGTGCTCCGGGTTCGGTGGGGCGGGCGGTTACCAGGGGTGGGTCACGGTCGCGGGCGCGGACGTGGTGTACAGCTCCCCCACGGCGCGCAGTTCGAATCGCGCGGTCCGCTCGCCCGGCTCGGGCCGCAGCCCGCCGGCGAACCACGCGCGCTGGCAGGTCCCGCCGAGGAAGCGGCGGGTACCGTCGGGCAGGACGCGGTGGAGGGTGTAGTGGCGTACATCGTCACCGTGGGCGTGGTTCCAGGCGAAGCGCAGGTCGCCGCCGGTCGCGCCGGTGATCCGCAGGGCCGTGGGCGCGGCGGGCGTCGTCGCCGGGCCCGTGCGGACGGCGAGCGAGCCGGCCCGCCAGCGCACGGGGCCTTCGGTCGCGGTGAGCCGCACGCCGATCGCGTGGAGGGTGCCGGACATGCCGGTGAGCGGCACGGTGACCGTCCGCCAGCCGTTGGCCGACTCCGCCGTGGCAGCCGGTACGGGCAGCCAACGGTACGGCGGTGCCGCACCCGGTTCACCGGCGTCGGCCGTGGCGACGGCGAGTTCGACGGTCACGGCGCCCGCGTCCGTGCGGTGCGTCAGTTCGACGACCGTGTCGTCGCCCAGCGGCAGCCGTGTCGCGTACAGGTCCAGGACGGCCGGCTCGTCGAGTTCACCGTCGACCAGCACACTGCTGCCGCCCCGCCAGGCGTCGGCGAAGTCGAAGGAGACCGCCGGGCGCGCGCCTCGCGTTCGCACCACCCAGCGCCGTGACGGCAGCCGGTCCTGGAGACCGAGGTGGTTCCAGGGCGTGTCCGACGTCACGGTGCCCTCCTCGTACCACCGCAGACCGTGCCCGGAGTTGAAGACGCTGGCGAACGGCAGGGACGTGACGGTCGACCGGTCGGCGACCGACACGGCGGGCGCCCGCCAGCCGTCCCCGCCGGCCGGACGTGAGGGGTCGAGCGACTCCCCCGTCCAGAACCGGTCGTCCGCGGCGTGGAAGTCGCCCGGGGTCCGCCGGTCCGCGGGCAGGTGGTTGCGGGTCCACTCGGGCCGGTACAGGCCGACCGAGGTGATGTGCGCGGCGTCCCGCGGCACGATCGCGTCCCAGTTCTCGGACGTGTTCCAGCCGTTCGCCTCCACGTCCACGCCGGCCCACAGCTCGTAGCGGCCGCGGCCCAGCCGCTCGGCTCGCTCACCGGAGGAGGCGAGGCGGTCGGCGGTCCAGCGGAAGTCGACGAACATGCCGTCGGCGTGCGCGAAGAAGGCCTCGTTGCGGTCGTCGAGCGCACCCTGCCAGGTGACCGTCCCGTCCACCGTCATCGCGTCGTACCAGGTCACCCGCTGGCCCTTGGCCTGGGCGAGGGTCTTGAGCTCCCGCACGAAGCCGAGCATGTCCGCACCGAGCGCGGCGTCGCCTCCCTCGGTCTCGGCGTTGACGAACCAGCCGTCGAAGCCGTGGGCCTCGGCGACGGCGACCAGTCGCGCGGCGAGCGGGAACCGCCCGGCGGCGTCCTTCCGCACGAGGTCGCGGGTCCATCGCAGTTGCCCGCCATGACCCACGGGCGGGAGGAAGACGTTGCCGAGGACGGGCACGCCGTGGCGGTGCGCGGCGTCCACGACCGGGGCGTTCGGGGCGAGGATCAGCCCTTCGCCCGCGGAGCCGCCCCAGAAGACGAGTTCGTCGACGTACGCCCAGTGGGTGAGGGCGTAGTAGTCGGCGGTGGCCGAGCCCTGGGAGGGGTTGGCCGCGGTGTTCCCGAAGGAGACCAGAGACTGGATGCGGGCCTGTCCGGCGCGGGCCGTGGCGTTGGCGGGCGTCGGGGTGAAGCGGCTTGCGAGCGGCACGGAGGCGGCGTTGAAGGCCAGGTCGCGGTCGTGGGCCGCGCGCCAGTCCTTGAGGCTGCGCCAGGTGATCCCGTCGCCCGGGGTACCGGACGGCAGCGAGTCGGGGAACCAGTAGGAGGCGTACGGCTGGAGCGCCGCGGCGGCCCGGGCCGGGCCCTGCGGGGCGGCGGCCGGGGCGGCGGTCGCGGGCAGGGCGGGCGACAGGGCTGCCGCGGCGCCCGCGAGCAGGACGGTGCGTCGGGTGGGCTTCACGAGCGGGTGCCTCCTTGGCGGACGGTGGGTCCGTGCGGGGTGGGAAGGACCTGGCCGGGAGTGACGACCTCGGTGATGCCGCGGGCCGCGAGGTGCTCGGTGTCGGCGGCGCGCGTGTCGAGGACGGTGGTGGGGCGGGCGCCGTCGGCGACCAGCCGGAAGAAGGCGTCGAAGAACGCGCCGCCGGGGGCGCAGGCCGAGCGCGTGGCCGGGTCGGCGGGGACGGCCAGCGCGGTGGTGCGCGGGGCGGGGGCGGGGTGGGATCCCGCACGCCCCTCGCGGGCGGCGCGGGCCAGGACCTGTGCCGTGTCCTTGGGGCGGCGGTCGTTGGTGAGCAGGCCCAGCCCGTACTCCAGTTCCGGGAAGTCGGCCAGTGCCCGGGACACGTCGTGGGAGCACCACCAGGTGACGCCCCAAAGGCCGGGGCAGTCCAGGGCGTTGGCGATCGTGGCCTCGGTGAAGGCGGCGGCGTGCTCGGCGGGGACGAGGGGGGCGGGGGCGCCCACCTCCTGGAGCCACACCGGGCGGTGCGGGTCGTCGGCCCAGGCCTTGCTCAGCTCGATCAGATAGGCGGCGTGGTGCTCGCTGGGCACGGAGGTGCGGCCGTGGCGCTGGGCGGTGCCGTTGAAGACCCAGGAGTGCACGGCCGTCACGGCGCCCCGCCGGGCGGCCTGGGCCGGGGTGAACGGCTGGTCGTCCTGGTACCAGGTGGCGTCGTACTCGGCGTGCAGGTGCATCCGTCCCGGGGCGCCCTCCTCACAGGCGGCGAGCATCCGCTCCAGCCAGGCGTCGATCTGGTCGGCGCTCGCCCGGTCCGGGTCGGGGTGGGGCCCGGCGGAGAACTGGTTGACCTCGTTGCCGAGGGTCATGCCGAGGAAGTTGGACCGCCCGGCGAGGGCGGCGGCGAGGGTGCGCAGGTAGGTGGCCTGGCCGTCGATGACCTCGGGGTCGGTGAACAGGTTGCGCCGGTGCCACGTGCGGGTCCAGGCCGGCAGGTAGTCGAAGCTGCTCAGGTGGCCCTGGAGGCCGTCCACGTTGACGTCGAGACCGCGTTCGCCGGCCGCGTCGACCAGCTCCACCAGGTGCCCGACCGCGCGCTCGCGGATCAGGGTGCGGTTGGGCTGGAAGTAGGGCCACAGCGGGAAGACCCGGATGTGGTCCACGCCCAGCGCGGCTATGGAGTCGAGGTCGGCGCGTACGGAGTCCGCGTCGAAGTCGAGCCAGGAGTGGAACCACCCGTCGCTGGGCGTGTAGTTGACGCCGAAGCGCACGGCAGGAGACATGCGGTGTCCTTGTGAGGGGGGAAGTCGGGGTATCGGCCCTGATGGCGGGCGGCGTGGAGGGGTCAGCCCTTGACGGCGCCCTCGCCGACCCCGCGGAAGAAGTACCGCTGGAGGCAGGCGAAGAGGACGATCAGCGGCGCCACGGCGATGATCGTGCCCGCGGCGACGAGGCGCTCGTCGTTGGCGAAGGTGCCGTGCAGGTAGTTGAGGCCGATGGTCAGCGTGAAGTTGGACGGGTCGCTCAGCACGATCAGCGGCCACAGGAAGTCGTCCCAGGCGCCCATGAAGGCGAAAATCGCGACGACCGCCAGGGTGCCCCTCACGGCGGGAAGGGCGATGCGCCAGAACCGCTGCCAGACGTTGGCGCCGTCGACGTAGGCCGCCTCCTCGATCTCGTAGGGCAGGTTGAGGAAGGCGTTGCGCATCAGGAGGACGTTGAGGGCGCTGACGCAGCCGGGCAGCAGGACGCCGACCAGGGTGTTGTTGAGGCCCAGCTCTCGCATGGTGGTGAACTGGGCGATGATGATGCCCTCCACCGGGACGAGCATGGTCAGGATGAAGACCAGGGTGGTGACGCGGCGGCCGCGGTAGCGCAGCCGGGCCAGGGCGTAGCCCGCGAGCGCGGCGCCGACGCAGTTGGTCACGACGTTGGCGACGGCGACCTTCAGCGAGTTCAGCGCGTAGTCCCACACGGGGATGGTCTCGGCGACCCGCTCGTAGTTGTGCAGGGTGGGATCGGAGGGCAGGAACTTCGGCGGGGAGCTGAAGATGTCCTCCGTCGGACCCTTCAGCGAGGTCGACAGCTGCCAGACGAACGGGCCGATGGTCAGGGCGAGCACGCCGAGCAGGAGCAGGTAGCGCAGGACGAGTTCCCAGACGCGTACCCGTCGGCCGTTCTCGTCGGTGATCCCCGGTTCCCGGTTCCGGGTCGGGGACGGAGCCGGCTGCTTGGCGGCGGGCCGGACCTTCTCCACGACACTCACGACTCCTCCTTCCGGTCGGCGCGCAGCACGAGCAGCATCAGGACCAGCGTGACGACGAAGACGACGACGGAGATGGCCGAGGCGTAACCGACGCGGCCGGTCAGGCCGGTGCCGGTGCGCTGGACGAGCATGACGAGGGTGGTGTCCTCGCCCGCGGGACCGCCGTCCGGGCCCGCCATCAGGTACACCTCGGAGAACACCTTGAACGCGGCGACCGAGGCGAGGGCCGCGACCAGGACCATGGTGGAGCGCACGGCGGGCATGGTGACGGTGACGAAGCGGCGCAGGGCGCCCGCGCCGTCCACGGCGGCGGCCTCGTGCAGCTCGCGGGGCACGTTGGCCAGCGCCGCCAAGTAGATGATCATGTAGTAGCCGAGGCCCTTCCAGACCGTGACGGCCATGGCGCTGAGCAGGATCAGCCACTGGTCGCTGAGGAAGCCGATCCGGCCGACGCCTATGGTCTCCAGCACCGAGTTGACCAGGCCGCGCTCGTCCAGCATCCACACCCAGATCAGCCCGACCACGACGATCGAGGCGACGACCGGGGTGTAGAAGGCGGACCGGAAGAAGGAGATGCCGGGGATGCTCTTCTGCACCAGCATCGCGAGCAGCAGCGGCAGCAGGACGAGCGCGGGCACGACCCCGAGGACGTACAGGGCACTGTTGCGCAGGCCGATCCAGAACATGTCGTCGTGGAGCAGCTCGCGGAAGTTGGCGAGGCCCACGAACTCGCCCGGGACCAGGGTGCGGCGGTCGGTGAAGGAGTTGACCAGCGTCGAGACGAACGGATAGAGGATGAACGCGCCGGCGATCAGCAGCCCGGGGGCGGCGAACAGCCAGGGGCTGCTGGGCAGTTGGCGGCGCACCCGGCGCGGGCCGGAGGACACGGTGGAACTCGCCATGACGCTCAGCCCTGCTGCTTCAGGAGCCGGTCACATGCCTTGACAGCGTTGTCAAGAGCTTCCTTCGGGCTCTGCTTGCCCTGGAGCGCCTTGGCGACCTCGTTGCGCAGCTCGGTCTTCATCTGCTCGCTGAACAGCACCGGCGTGTAGTTGACGGCGGTCCTCAGCGACTTGGCGGCAGCCACCCGGACCCGGGTCTCGTCGGTCCCGTCCTCCTCCGTGAAGTACGGGTCGTCCAGGGAACCCGCACTGCTGGGGAAGACGGCGACCTGCTTGGCGAACGACATCTGGTGGGCGGCGTCGGTGACGAAGCGGGCGAAGGCGACCGCGGCGGGCTTGCGGTCGCTCCGGGAGTTCACCAGCAGGCCCATCACGTACATGTTGACGTGGCCGGTGCTGGTGATCTGGTCGGTGATGCCGATGTTCTCGTACAGGCTCGGGGCCTGCTTCTTGAAGTTGGCGAGGTCGAGCGCGCTGCCGGGGTTCATGGCGACGGCACCGGTCAGGAACTTCTTCCCGGACGACTCGGGCGTGGCCGTCAGCGCCTGCGAGTCCAGGCCGCCGGCGTCGTACAGCTCCTTGTAGCGGGTGAGGAGTTCGACGCCCTTGGCGTCGTCGAACGCGAAGGCCGTGCCCTCGTCGTTCATGAGCGGGACGCCATAGCGGCCGAAGTCCTCGATGGTGGGCACGTTGGCGAGCGTGGCCACCTCTCCGTCGGTCTTCCGGGCGAGCCGCAGCGCGGTGTCGAAGAGTTCGTCGTAGGTCGTCGGCGGCTTGTCGGCGTCGAGACCGGCCTTCTCGAACAGGGACTTGTTGTAGAAGAGCGGGCCGGTGTTGAGGTACCAGGGGAACGCGTAGGTCCCCTCCATGCCCGGCACCTGCTGGCTGGCCCAGGCGGCCTCCAGGTAGTCCTTCTTGTACTGCCCGGCGGCCTGGTCCAGGTCGAGGGCGAGGCCGGCCTGGGCGAGCGGGGCGGCGAGGTCCGGGGAGACGTTGACGACATCGGCCAGGGTGCCGCCGGCGGCGTCGGCGCTGATCTTGTCGGCGTAGCCCTCGGCGGGCTGGTCGATCCACTTGACGTGGGTGCCGGGGTGCTTCTTCTCGAAGTCCGCGATCAGGCCCTCGAAGTACGGCTTGAAGTTGGCCCGCAGGTTCCAGGTCTGGAAGGTGATGTCGCCCTCGACCTTGCCGGAGGCGTCGGAGGAGCCGCCGTCCCCTCCCGATCCGCAGGCGCTGAGCGGCAGGACGAGGGCGGCTACGGCTGCGACAGCGAAGCTTCTGCGCGAAGTGGGCACGGTGACACGTCTCCCTGGAGGACGTCGGCGGCTGGATGCCAGCGACCATGCACGGCGCGTTCGCGGAAAGTCAATGGATTCACTGGAACTAAAGAACTCCAGACAGCATTAGTGCAGGTCAGCGCGGCATGAGCAGTTACTTGCCCAATGGACTAATGCGCTTTAGGATCTTTCCACTCAAGCGCTTTAGCTCACGCAGGGAAGGGAGCGTGCATGTCGGCCAAGCGGCCTGCCGCGCGCCGGCCGACGATGAAGGACATCGCGCGGCGGGCCGGGGTCTCCGAGAGCGCGGTCTCCTTCGCGCTGAACGACCGGCCGGGGGTCTCCGAGATCACCCGGGACCGCGTGCGTCGGGTGGCCGAGCAGTTGGGCTGGCGGCCCAGTACCGCGGCCCGCGCGCTGTCCGGGGAGGGCGCGGCGACGGTCGGCTTCGTGCTGGCGCGGCCCGCGCACACCCTCGGCGTGGACTCCTTCTTCCTCCAGCTGGTCTCCGGTATCCAGGAGGTGCTGGCGCGACGTCATCTCGGTCTGCTGTTCCAGGTGGCGCAGGACGTCGACGACGAGTGCGCGGTCTACCGGCGCTGGTGGGCCGAGCACCGTGTGGACGGTGTCCTGGTGGTCGACCCGCGCACCGACGATCCGCGCCCGGACCTGCTCGACGAACTCGGTCTGCCCGCCGTGGTGATCGGCGGGGCGCCTGACGAACGCCATCCGGGGCTGTCGTCGGTGTGGGCGGACGACGCGGGCGCGATGGCGGCGCTGGTGGACGGGCTGCACGCGCTCGGCCACCGGCGGATCGTGCACATCGCGGGGCTGCCGGGCCTCGCCCACACCGAGCGCCGCATCCGCGCCCTGCGCGCCGAGGCGGGGCGCTGCGGCCTGACCGAGGTGCAGTCGGTGACCACCGACTACTCCGACGCGGAGGGCGCCGCCGTCACCCGACGCGTCCTGGAGGCCCCCGCTCCGCCGACCGCCCTGATCTACGACAACGACGTGATGGCCGTCGCCGGTGTCGCCGCCGCGGCCGAACTCGGTTTCTCGGTACCGGCGGACGTCTCCGTGGTGGCCTGGGAGGACTCGGCGCTGTGCCGCATGGTCAAGCCGTGGCTGTCCGCGCTGTCCCGGGACAGCGTGGAGTTCGGCCGCACGGCGGCGACGGAACTGACCGCCCTGCTGGACGGCGGCCCCGCGCGGACGGTGCGGGTACCGGTGCCGCGGCTGATCGAACGGGACAGCACGGGGCCGGCGCGGTCGGCCTGAACGGGGCGCTGCGCCTGAACGGGGGCGGCCTGAGCGGAGGGCGGTGGCCTGAACGCAGGGCGACTGGAACCGGGTGCCCGGCTGGAGCGGGTGCCCGGCTGGAGCGGGGTGAAGGGGGACGATCGGCCTGAACGGGGCGGTCCGCGGGTCCGGACTCTCGACGCGGAGACGCCGGAAGGGCAGAGTGCTCCCTGCGTACTCGCCAGTAACCACCTCCCACCGCCCCCGAGGAGCCCTCCATGACCGACTGGGCCGGCCGCACCGCCGCCGAGATCGCCGCCGCCGTACGGGAGAAGCGGGCCACGCCCCGCGAGGTGGTGGCCGGGCATCTGGCCCGGATCGAGCGGCTCGACGGCCGCGTCGGCGCCTTCCGCACGGTACGCGCCGAGGCGGCGCTGGCGGAGGCCGAGGAGGTCGGTGCCCGAAGTGATCTGGGTGAACTGCCGCTGGCCGGCGTGCCGGTGGCGGTCAAGGACAATCTCGCGGTGCGCGGTGAGTCCACTCGCGTCGGCTCCGCCGCGACGCCCGGCACGCCTGCCGGGGACGACCACGTCACCGTGGCCAGGCTGCGGGCGGCCGGCGCGGTGGTGGTGGGACTGACGAACGTGCCCGAGCTGTGCGTGTTCGGCACCAGCGAGGGCGTGCACGGCACCGTCCGCAACCCGTGGGACCCGACTCGCTCGGCGGGCGGTTCGTCGGGCGGGAGCGCCGCCGCGGTCGCCGCCGGGATGGTGCCGATCGCGCTCGGCAACGACGGCATGGGCTCGCTGCGGATACCGGCGGCCAACTGCGGTCTGGTCACCATCAAGCCGGGGCACGGTGTGGTCCCGGCCGGGATCGGCGACGGCGGCTGGTTCGGCATGTCGGAGAACGGGCCGCTGGCCACGACGGTCGAGGACGCGCGACTGATGCTGGCGGTGCTGGCGGACGACCTCGCGGACGGAGAGCCGCCGCGCCGCGCGGAGCCCGGCACCCTCAGCGTCGCGGCGTCCCTGCGCAGCCCCCTGACCGGCGTCCCCGTCTCCCGCCCGTACCAGGACGCCGTCCGCGAGGCGGCGGGGGTGCTGATGAAGGCGGGGCACCAGGTGCGGCGGGCGGACCCACCCTATCCGGCGACGCTGAGTCTGACCGCCCTGACCCACTGGACGGCCGGTACGTCCGTGGACGCCCGGAAACTGGACCGGCGGCTGCTGGCCCGTCGGACGCGGGTGCACGCGGCGCTCGGACGGCTCTTCGAACGCACGGTCGCCACCGGCGAGGGCCGAAGGGGGCTGCGCGAACGCCTGGAGCCGTTCTTCGCCGCGTACGACGTGCTGCTCACCCCGGCGCTGGCCCGCCGCTCCCCCAAGGCGGGGCCCTGGCACGAGCGGGGCTGGCTGCGCAACATCCTGGCCAACTCGGCGTACTCGCCCTTCACCCCGCCGTGGAACCTGACCGGTTGGCCCGCGATGACGGTGCCGGTCGGCACCCTGCCCTCGGGCGCTCCCTGCGCCGTACAGCTGGTGGGGCGCCCGGGGTCGGAGGCGGCCCTGCTGGAGCTGGCGGCGCGGATCGAGGCGCTGCGCCCCTGGCGGCGGACGGCCCCGCCGGCCTGAGGGTCCCTACAGGGCGCGGTACATGATGTGCAGGCCGACCCGTCCGTGGCGCGGGTGGTCGAAGGCGTCCGGCACCGTGCCCAGGATCGTGAAGCCGAGGGAGGTCCAGAGCTTCACGGCCGGGTTGGTCTCGACGACGGCGTTGAAGACCATGCCCCGGTATCCGTCGGCCCTTGCGGCGGTCAGGATGTGTTCGGCGAGGGCCCGGCCGGTGCCGCGGCCGGCCCGGTCCGGGTCGACCATGAAGCCGGCGTTGGCGATGCGGGCGGCGGGGCCGCCGTAGTTGGGGGTGACGTAGGCGGAGGCAACGACGGTGCCGGTGTCGTCCTCGGCGACGTAGACACGCTTGGCGGGATTCGTCCACAGGGCCCGGGCCTCCTCCTCGGAGGTGTCCGGGTCCCAGGCGTAGGTCTCGCCGGCCGCGACGATGCGGTGCCAGAAGGGCCAGATGTGCGGCCAGTCGCCGGCCGTCGCTTCCCTGATCAGCATGGGCGTGAGTCTCGCACGCCCATGCGTCCGGCAGCCCCCGCGGGTGGCGTCGCGGGTCAGTCCACGCTGGGCAGGATGTGGGGCTCGGCGAGGTCCTCCTCGTAGCCCGCGAGACGGATGGGGGCGGACCGGGCCCACACGTCGAGGCTGCCGATCTCTCCGGGCCGGCGGCCCGCACGCTCGGTGCGTTCCTTGGGGCGTTGTTCTGGATTCGTCGTCGTCTCCGGTGTCACCGCGCACTCCTTATGTGTCGGATCACCCTCGGGGCCTGTCGGCCAGTCTCCCGTCCGGCACCCGGCGCCCGCTCGGGTATGAGTCGAATGCAGTTAGGACGCGGTGGCGCCGGTCACTCGTGCGAGAGCAGGCCGTTGTGAACCGGCTTGTCCCATGACGGACCTTGGGTGTGGGTAGTGCCCTGTGCTGCCGCCCGTCCGCTCCAGATTAACCAAATGAGCGGGGGCGCGCTCTATGGGGCTCAAAACATGGGGGAACCATTGCCCTTCGTTCCGCGCGCAGTTGGCCCCAGTCTGCCCGGGATCGCCCGCATCCGCACCGTACGCAACTCACCCATTCGGCCCACATCGCCGACCGTACCTTCGATTGCCGTCGGCGACGGGTCGCGCAGTTAAGTCGCCGTTGGCTGCGGCGCAAGCTCGCCATGGTCTGCTGCCGGTCGGCAACGGCTGTCTCGTGGGAGGACCGAGGCATGGAACTGCGCAGCGTCGAGGAGCTGATGGACCTGCTGTACGCCTGCCGGGGCGAACGGTCCGCCGCCGGGCACGGCGGCGGACCCGTGGACCTGCACGGGCACGCGCTGCGGACCGCCGCGCTGCTGCGCCGGCGCCGCCCCGCCGACAAGGAACTCCAGGTCGCCGGTCTGGTGTCGCCCGTGGGCCGGCTGCTGTGGCCCGGCAATCCGGCCGGCCGGACCGCCGACGCGGTGCGGCCGCTGCTCGGCGCACGCGTCGCCCGCCTGCTGCGCCGGCACGCCCACCCGGAGGCCTGGGCCCACGACGACGACCTGGTCAGCCTCCGCCAGGCGGACGAGGAGGCCCGTACCGCCGCCTTCGACGCCGGGGTCCTCGAGGACTGGCGCACGGTGCTGGAGCTGACGGCGGCGCGGAACTCCCGGCTCGGCGCCGTCGACTGAGGCACCCGTGCGGAGGGTGCACTGAGCCTGGCCGGGTGTGCCCGAGGACCAGGAGGCCGTGCCCGAGGTCCAGGAGGCCGCGCGGTGCCCCCCGACCGGCGGCAGGCCCAAGGGATGGGCCGGTACGGGTTCGAACCACGAAGGTTCGAACCACGAAGTACGCGCGACCGGCGTACCGGGCACACCGGCGCTCGTCCCGGAGCAGGTCGACGCCGCGCCGACGGACCAGCGGATCACCGCCGTTGAGGTGATGACCGCTGTCGACGCGGCCCACCGCGGACGGCTCGGTGGGCCGTCACCACTTGCCGGGCGCGTAGTCCTTGAGGAAGACGCCGTACAGGTCCTCGCCCGCCTCGCCGCGCACGATCGGGTCGTAGACGCGCGCGGCGCCGTCGACCAGGTCGAGCGGGGCGTGGAACCCGGCCTCGGCCAGGCGCAGCTTGTCGTAGTGGGGACGCTCGTCGGTGATCCAGCCGGTGTCGACCGAGGTCATCAGGATGCCGTCGGTGTCGAACATCTCCTGGGCACTGGTCCGCGTCACCATGTTCATGGCCGCCTTGGCCGCGTTGGTGTTGGGGTGGCCCGCGCCCTTGTAGCCGCGGGCGAACACGCCCTCCATCGCCGAGACGTTGACGACGTAGGCGCGCCCCGCGGACGCCTTGCGCGCGGCCTCGGCCATCGCCGGCCGCAGCGCGCTGATGAGGATGAACGGCGACGTGTAGTTGCACAGCTGGGTCTCGAGCAGTTCGACCGGAGAGATCTGCTCGATGGTCTGTACCCAGGTGTTGGTGTCGACGACGTCGGGGACCAGGCCGCCCGCGTCGATGGCGGTGCCCTCGCGGTGCCGGACCACGCTGGCGTTGCCGGCGACCAGGGCGAGATCGGCCACCTTCTGCGCGTCGAGGCCCGTGGCGCCGACGGGCAGCGCGGCCAGGCCGTCCACCGCACCGGAGTTGAAGGCGCCGATGACGTGGTGGGCGGGCAGCTCACCGGCCGGCAGCGGGGCGCTCTCGCCCTCGACGAGCGCGGCGTACGCGGAGGGGAGGCGGCGCACGGTCTGGGTGGCGTTGTTGATCAGGATGTCGAGCGGGCCCTGCTCGGTGACCTGGTCGGCCAGGGCCACGGCCTGGGCGGGGTCGCGCAGGTCGATACCGACGACCTCCAGGCGGTGGATCCAGTCCGCGGAGTCGTCCATGGCCTTGAAACGGCGGATGGCGTCCTTGGGGAAGCGGGTCGTGATCGTGGTGTGCGCGCCGTCGCGCAGCAGCCTGAGCGCGATGTACATGCCGATCTTGGCCCGGCCACCGGTGAGCAGCGCGCGCTTGCCGGTGAGGTCGGCGCGGGCGTCGCGGCGAGCCCGGTTCTCGGCGGCGCAGCTCTGGCAGAGCTGGTGGTAGAAGTAGTCGACCTCGACGTACCGCTGCTTGCAGATGTAGCAGGAGCGGGGGCGCTGGAGTATCCCCGCGATGCTGCCCTCCTCGGTGCGGGAGGAGGGCAGGATGCCTTCGGTCTCGTCGTCGATGCGCTCGGCGGATCCGGTGGCGGTGGCCTCCGTGACGGCCTTGTCGTGAGCGGTCTTGGCGGCCCGGCGATCCTGGCGGCGGCGCTGCTTGACCATCCGGTAGATGTGCGAGGTGGCCCGGCGGACCCGGATCGCGTCCGGGTGGTCGACGTCGAGTCCGTCGAGTTCCTCCAGCACGCTCAGGCAGACGGCGAGCCGCTCGGGATCGATGCCGGGGCCGTACGCCGCCTCGTCACCGGCCGCGTACGCCGTCGCCGCGTCTCCGGACTCGTGCACCACCTCGTCCGTGGTCGCCGAACCGTCCTGTGTCACCGTCATCGCCGCTGCCGTTCCCTGGTCACCGTCGCGGCGCTCCGAGACGCGTCCGCTTTCGAACAGCGGATTTTATTCAGCGCCGGGGCATGGAGCCAAACCCGTCCGCCTCAGGGACCGCAGGCGGTGAGCAATGTCTCCACCTCCTCCGCCAGGGCCAGGGCGAACCGGTCGAGGTCCGGCACCGCCTTCGCGTCGGCGACCAGGCCGTAGTGGACCTGCCCGCGGTACGTCGAGACGGCGACCGCCAGGGAGTGGCCGCGGGCCAGCGGGGCGAGCGGGTACACCTCGGTGAGCGGGTGGCCGCCGAGCCGCAGGCCGAGGCTGGGCAGGGGCACGCTGGTGACCAGGATGTCGAACCAGAGCCGGGCGGCCTGCCCGACCAGCGGCCCGCCGAGCCGGTGACCGAGCGCGGGCACGTGGTCGGCGAGCAGGGCGACGGCACCGGCGCCCCGCCCGGGCCCCGCGTCCTTGTTGCGGTCCATGGCGGCGCGGACCGCGCCGAGGCGGGACAGCGGGTCGGGATCGCCGACCGGAAGCCGCATCAGGTAGCCGGAGAGCCGGTTGCCCTGCGGGTGGGCGGTGCGCGGGCGGCGCTTGGATACGGGGATCAGGGCGCGCGGCGCGACACCCTCGCTGCCGTCGCCGCGCTCGTCCAGCCACCGGCGCAGGGCACCGGCGACGACCGCGATCAGGACGTCGTTGACGGTGCCGCCGACGGTCTTGCGCACGCGGTGCACGTCGTCGAGGTCGACGGCCACGCCCGCGGTGCGGCGGGTGCCGGAGGATTCGGCGGTGAGCGCGGCCGAGGACCGCACGTCGAGGGTGGACAGGGCCGCGGCGGCGCCGATGTCGAGGGCGCGGCCCGCGTCGGACAGGGCCCCGCGCAGTCTCCCCGGCAGTCCGCGCACGTCCGGGAGGAGCCCGCGCTCGGGCTCCTCGGGCCGGCGCCGGGGTGCGGGGAGGTCCATCGGGTCGAGGATCCCCGCGGCGAGGGTCAGGGCCCGCAGGCCGTCGGCGAGGGCGTGGTGGAACTTGAACAGCACCGCGAAGGAGCCGCCGTCCGCGCCCGGCAGCACATGGGCCTCCCACGGCGGCCGGCCGCGTTCCAGCGGGCGTCCCATGAGGCGTCCCGCCCGGGCGTGGAAGTCCGTCGTCGGGGCGTGCAGCCGGACGTGGTCGAGCGGGTCGAAGCCGGGGTCGGGCTCACGCGTCGCGCCGCCGAACGAGAACGGCCGGCGCAGGGCGAGCGGCGGCTGCCAGGTGTCCCGGATCCGCATCCGCAGGCCGGGCACCGCAGGGGCGCGGGCGGCGAGCAGGTCCGCCGCGTGGGCACCCGCGGCGGGCGAGTGGGCCGTGAAGACCCCGAGTGCGCCGAGGTGCATGGGGTGCTCGGCGGACTCGATGTTCCAGAACGCCAGGTCGAGGGGAGCGAGCGGATCGGAAGTCAAGGGCTTGCCTCGCAAGGACGACGGGTGAACAAGCAGTCAATCGCCCTCCGACGATTACGGTCAAGTACGATCAAGCTACGCACAGTTAACAGCAGGTTAAAGTCACGCCTTCGGCGAGCGGGGCGGGACTCCCGGGATTCATGGGACACCTGTGCCCAGGTCGGCGGAGGTGGCGCCGCCCGCGGTGGCGTTCCCCACCCGGACGGGTGCGGGCCGACCGTGCACCCGAGCGGACGGCGGAGACCGGAGCGGACGGGCCCGCGAAGGCGCCGGAGGCGTCGTGAGTGCGGAGGAGACCGGTCGAGGAGTCGAAGGGCGAAGGGCGAAGGGGGCCGGGGTGGTCGCAGCGCGGACGCTGCGACCACCCCGGCCACGCACACGCACCGGCACGGGCACCGGCACAGACGCCGGGTGCCTCTCGTGGGCGGTGGCGTGCCGTGCCGCTCGCCCGGTGTCAGGCGCTCGGGCATCCCGCGGGGGTCGGCTGGGACGCGTCGTGGATCAGGGCCTCGTGAGCGGCCCTCACCCGCTCGACGTCCGGCTTGAGGACCTTGCGGTCGTAGGTCGTCAGGCCGTTCAGCTCGCCCTCGACGTCGGAGATCTGAGTGTAGACCGCGCCGTTGCCGCCCCGGCAGACCAGGGCCCGCACCTCGTCGAGCTTGGTGAGGTAGTCGTCGGTGTACGTCCGGGGGTCGACGTCGACGTACGACTGCTGCACCGACCAGGCGTGTCCCGGCACCGCGAGACCGAGCCCGCCGTACTCGCCGGCGACCAAGGCGCGCTCGCCGTCCGGTGAGGGCGGCAGGGCGGGGCTCGGGTAGCCGTGCTCGTCCATGATGTCGCCGGCGCCTCCGTCGGCCCCGAGGTTCAGGCCCGACTGGTTGTTGACGAGGCGGGTCGGGTCCCAGGCCTTGGCCTGCTCGGCGACGCGCTTGATGTCGTACTGGCCCCAGCCCTCGTTGAAGGTGACCCACATGATGATCGACGGGTGGCTGACGTGTTCGTCGATCATCTCCTTCATCTCACGCTCGAACTCGGCCCGGGAGGCGGCGTTCGGGTTCACCCCCGGGGTCATGGACGGCATGTCCTGCCACACCATCAGGCCCAGCCTGTCGGCCCAGTAGAACCAGCGGTCCGGCTCGACCTTGATGTGTTTGCGCACGGAGTTGAAGCCGAGCTGCTTGTGCAGCCTCAGGTCGTACGCGAGGGCCTCGTCGGTGGGCGCGGTGTGCAGGCCGTCCGGCCAGAAGCCCTGGTCGAGAGTGGCCATCATGAAGACCGGTTCACCGTTGAGCATGGTGCGCGGCACGCCGTTCACCTTCTCGACGGCGATCGAGCGCATCCCGAAGTAGCTCTCGACGCGGTCGCGGCCGACGGTGACCTCGAGGTCGTACAGGAACGGGTCGTCGGGCGACCACAGGCGCGGGTCGTGGATCCTCAGCGTCAGCGGCTCGCCGGTGCGTCCGCTCGCCGTGGCGACCTTCCGGTGTCCGGCGTACGCCGTCGCCCTGATCCGTACGCCGTCGCGCACGCCCTTCGGCTCGACGGTCAGGGTGCCCGCGTTCGCGTCGATGGACGGGGTGAGCTCGAGGGAGTCGACGTGGTCCCGGGCGACCGGTTCCATCCAGACCGTCTGCCAGATGCCGGAGCTGGGCGTGTACCAGATGCCGCTCGGGTCCAGGCTCTGCTTGCCGACCGGCGGGTTCTCGCCGTCCCGCGCGTCGGTCGGGTCGTAGACGCCGACGATCAGCTCCTGGGTGCGGCCCGGCCTCAGCGCGTCGGTGACGTCGGCGCTGAACTTGTCGTACCCGCCCTTGTGGTCGGCGACCTTGGTGCCGTTGACGTACACCTCGGACTGCCAGTCGACGGCGCCGAAGTTGAGCTGCAGCCGCCGGCCCGAGCCGATGTGCCAGTCGCGGGGCACGGTGAAGGTGCGGCGGTACCACATGCGGTCCTCGTGCCGCTGGATGCCGGAGAGCTGGGACTCCACCGGGTACGGGACGAGGATGCGCTCCTCGAGGTTCTTGCCGACCGGCGGCTGCTCGCCCGCCTCGGCGGCGGCGAACTGCCAGCGGCCGTTGAGGTTGCGCCAGGCGTCCCGCGTCAGCTGCGGGCGCGGGTACTCAGGATGGGCGTTGTCCGGACCGACCTCTTCGGCCCAGTCGGTGCGCAGCTCGTACGTGGACTCGTTGCCGCCGCTGCTCCAGAAGACGTTGACAACGTTGCCTTCGGCGTCGGTGAGGCCGCCGTCCCCGTCGTAGCGGACGTCGGCGGTGCCGGGTGCGTCGCCGTTCTTGTTGCCGACGACGGGCTGGTCGAGGGCGACGAGGAGGGCGGTGGGGTCGGCCGGGTCGACCTTCGCCTCGCCAAGGGGCCACTTGGCGCCGCCGATCACCGCTTCGAGGTGGTCGGTGAGGCCGGCAGGGGCCGCGGCGAGCGGGCGCGGGAAGTCGAGTCTGAGGGTGCGGCCGGTGGCCTGGACGGTGGTCGCCGTCGCGCCGTCGTAGTCGAAGCCGTCGGGCAGGCGGAACGCCGACTGCGGCACCGGTTCCTTGCTGCCGCCGGGCTCGGTCCAGCGCAGGTGGAGGTTGGAGCCTCCGTAGTGCTCGAAGTACTCGAGCTTGAAGTCGTAGGCCTGGCCTGCCGTCAGTTCGATGGGCCGGGCGGTCTGTTCGCGGTCCCAGTCGTCGACCCAGTGGTCGATGACCAGTTCTCCGCCGATCCAGAGGCGGAAGCCGTTGTCGCCGGTGATCGAGAAGGTGTGGGCGCCGGTCTGCTCCGGCACCAGCTTGCCGGTCCAGCGGACGCTGACGTCGTCCGACCGCCCGGTGGCGAAGTTCAGCCGCGGTTCCAGGGTGGTGAAGTCGAGCTGCGGGTCGAAGCCGGTGGCCTTGAGTTCGTGGAAGTCGAAGGCGCCGGGGGCGGACTGGGTGTAGTACTCGCCCTTCAGGCCGTGGATCTCCGCGTCGTCGTCGGCGGCGGCGCTCGCGTTCGGCACGGCGGCGAGTCCGGCGACGCCGAGTGCGGCGGCGAGCAGTAACGCCAGTCGGTCTCTGAGTCGTTTGGTGCGCACTGACCCTCTCCTCGAACAGGTGGAAACGGGTGGCCGATGGCTCAGGACATCGATGTCATACATCGATGTAACAGCAGCGATGCAGAGGCATGACAACACGGATTCCGCTTGGCGTCCAGGGACATGACAACGGCCCCGGGCACCCCGTGCGCCCGGGGCCGTCACCCGCCGTCACGGCACCCGCTGCCCCTTGCCCAGCGCGATCACGCCGCCCTTGGAGACGGTGTACAGCTCGGCGTCCCGCTGCGGGTTGACGCCGATCGTCGCGCCCGGCGGCACGTCGACGTTCTTGTCCAGCACCGCCCCCCGCACGACCGCGCCCCGGCCGATGTGCACGTTGTCGTGCAGCACCGAGCCCTGCACGACCGCCCCCGGGTCGACCACCACGCCCGGCGAGAGCACCGACCGGGTGACCTGCCCGCGGATCAGGCAGCCCGCGCTGATGATCGACTCGCTGGCGATGCCGCCGGCGTTGAAGCGGGCGGGCGAGAGCTGGGTGGAGTGGGTGTAGATCGGCCAGTCCCGGTTGTAGAGGTTGAACGCGGGCCGCTCGGCGATCAGGTCCATGTGGGCGTCGTAGTAGGCGTCGAGGGTGCCGACGTCCCGCCAGTAGCCCTGGTCCCGCGTGGTCTCCCCCGGCACGTGGTTGGCGCTGAAGTCGTACAGCGCGGCCTCGCCCCGGTCGGTGAGCTGCGGCAGGATCGAGCCACCCATGTCGTGCACGGAGTTCTCGTCCTCCGCGTCCCGGTGCAGGGCCTCGATGAGGGCCTTGGTGGTGAAGACGTAGTTGCCCATCGAGGCGAAGACGCACTCGGGGTCGTCGGCCAGTCCGGGCGGGTCGGCGGGCTTCTCCAGGAAGCCGGTGACGGTCTGGCCGTCGGAGCCCGGGGTGATCACGCCGAAGGACGGCGACTCGCCGCGCGGGACCCGTATCCCGGCCACGGTCACGCCCGCGCCGGACTCGATGTGCTGGGTGAGCATCTGGCGCGGGTCCATCCGGTACACGTGGTCGGCGCCGAAGACCGCGACGTACTCCGGCTGTTCGTCGTGCACCAGGTTCAGGGACTGCAGGATCGCGTCGGCGCTGCCCAGGAACCAGCGCGGGCCCAGGCGCTGCTGGGCGGGGACGGGGGTGACGTAGTTGCCGAGCAGGCTGGACATCCGCCAGGTGGTGGTGATGTGGCGGTCCAGGGAGTGCGACTTGTACTGGGTGAGGACGCAGATCCGCAGGATGTCGCCGTTGACCAGGTTGGACAGCACGAAGTCGACGAGCCGGTACGTGCCGCCGAAAGTGACCGCGGGTTTGGCGCGGTCCGCGGTCAGGGGCATCAGGCGTTTGCCCTCTCCGCCCGCCAGCACGATGCCGAGCACCGAAGGACCTCCACGACGCATGGCCGCTCCCCTCACCCTTGTTCACCCCCGGCTGCCCCGGAGCGGGGCTGCCTAAGCCTGCTTGAAGGGCTCCTCGTACTACGCCTGCTCGAGGATCTCCTCGTAGAGCCGGACGGTGCGGCGGGCGACCGCGTCCCAGCCGAACTCGTCCACCGCGCGTTTCCGGCCCGCCTCGCCCATCCGCCGGGCGGTCTCCGGATCGCCGAGGACGGAGTCCAGGGCCCGGGCGAGCCCCGCCTCGAAGTCGTCGTCCCGCCGGCCGTCAGCGGTGCCGTCACCGGTCCCGTCACCGTTGTCGCCCTCGTTGTCGCCCTTGGGGACGAGCACCCCCGTTTCGCCGTGCGCCACGACCTCGGGGATGCCGCCGACCCGGGAGGCGACCACGGGCGTGCCGCAGGCCATCGCCTCCAGGTTGACGATGCCGAGGGGCTCGTACACCGAAGGGCAGACGAAGACCGCGGCGTGGGTCAGCAACTGGATCACTTCCGGGCGCGGCAGCATGCGCGGGATCCAGTGCACACCCTCGCGGGCGCGGCTCAGCCCGGCGAAGAGTTCGCGGAACTCCTGGTCGATCTCGGGGGTGTCCGGGGCGCCGGCACACAGCACGACCTGCGCGGCGGGGTCGATGTCCCGTACGGCGCGCAGCAGGTGGGGCACGCCCTTCTGGCGGGTGATGCGGCCGACGAACAGGACGTACGGGCGGGCGCGGTCCAGGCCGATCCGGTCCAGCGCGTCGGTGCCGGGGTCGGGCCGGTAGAGGGTGGTGTCGATGCCGTTGTGCACGACGTGGACCTTGGAGGCGTCCAGCGCCGGGTAGCAGCCGAGGATGTCCTCGCGCATGGCGCCGGACACGGCTATCACGGCGTCGGCGGCCTCGACCGCGGTGCGCTCGGCCCAGCCGGACAGGGCGTAACCGCCACCGAGTTGCTCGGCCTTCCAGGGGCGCAGGGGCTCCAGCGAGTGGGCGGTCACCACGTGCGGGATGCCGTGCAGCAGCTTGGCGAGGTGGCCGCCGAGACCCGCGTACCAGGTGTGGGAGTGGACCAGTTCGCGTCCTTCGAGGGCGGCGGCCATGGCGAGGTCCACGGAGAAGGTGCGCAGCGCGTCGTTGGCGCCGTCGAGCGCGGTCCAGGGGCGGTGGCGCAGCACGCCGTCGGTGCGGCCTTCGCCCCAGCAGTGCACGTCCAGGTCGACGAGGCGGGCGAGTTCCCGGGCGAGGAACTCGACGTGGACGCCCGCGCCTCCGTACACGTCCGGAGGGTACTCCCGGGTCAGCAGTCCCACACGCACCCGGAACCTCCCGTGCTCGGCGGCTGGTCCCCTCATGGTCACCCAGACGGGGCGCCTGGGGAAGAGCGCCGGGGCCGCGGGGATCGAGGAGGGCGGGGGAAGCAGCAGTCGCCGCAGACCCCTGAGCCTGGCACCCGGTAGTAGAGGCAGCAACTGCGGCGCCGGAAAACGGTGCCGGTGAGGGTGCCGGTGGTGGCGAGCAGGGGGTGGGCGAGCAGGCCGGCGGTCAGCGAACGAGCGCGGGCGGCGGTGTCGGCACGGTCGTGGCGGCGGGCCCAGCGGTCCAGTTCGCGGCCGGCGCCGGCCAGCGCGGAGGCGGCGTTGCCCCACAGCAGGCCGGTCGCGACGCGGTACCGGGTGTGCAGGGCCGCCGTCAGTGGTGTCAGGTGGCCGTCGAGCACGACCGCCGCGAGGGTGCCGACGTCACCGGGCAGGGGGTGCACGTCGGTGAGCCACAGGTCGTCGGGGACGGCGGCGTCGGGATCCCAGTGCAGCAGCCGCGGGGCGAGGTCGGGGACGCCGCCGTAGAGGGCGGCGCATCCGAGGGCCACCGACCACAGGCGGGCCGCGAGCCCCTGGTGGGCCACGGAGGCGGCGACGCGGCTCTCGGGGGCGCGGAGGGCGGCGGCGACCTTCCGGACGCGGAAGGCGACCGGGTCCTCGCGCTCCTCGTCCTGGGTGTCCGGTGCCGGGTCTCCGTGTCCCCTCGCGTACGCGTGTGCGAGGGTGGGGAGCGGCCGGGGCGGCGACGGCTGCGACGCGTGCCGGGACTCATGCCGGGACGCGTGCAGGATGGAGAAGCCGCCCAGCGGGCGGAGTGCGGCAAGTCCTGGGTCGAGGTCCACGGAGAGCAGTAGTATCAAGCCCCTTAGGGGCGTGGGTCAGGGGTCCGGGTCTTGAGTCGCCCACCCTGGGGAGGACGGCACCGCCGTCGTACTCCATCGGCAGTAGGACCCAATGAGTGCTCAGGGACGACGACGGGAAGCCCCTGAGACGGCATCGTGTTGTCCATGGAAGACGACCGTTCGCCGCGCCGGGCCGTAAGCCCCCGCCTCACGCAGAGGAGCAGCCGATGAGCGCCCTCGCGTTGTCCGTGCTGCTGTCGCTCGTCTCCGCCGTGGCGTACGCGGGCGGAGCGATCGTGCAGGAGCAGGTCGCGGCGTCCTCGCCGGTCGCTCAGTACGCTCCACTGCGCCGGCCCGGCTGGTGGGCGGCGGTCGGACTCAACGGCCTCGGCGGTCTGCTGCACGTCGTGGCGCTCGCTCTCGGCCCGCTGAGCCTGGTGCAGCCGCTGGGCGCGCTCACCATCGTGTTCGCCCTGCCCATGGCGGCACTGTTCGTGGGCCGCAAGGCCGGCGCGACGGCATGGCGGGGAGCGCTCATGGCGACGGTCGGTCTGGCGGGGCTGCTGTCCCTGGTCGGCGCGTCCGACGCGCAGTCGCTGGACACGGGGCAGCGGGTCGGAGCGGCCCTCGTCACCGGCGGTGTGGTCGTTGCGCTGATGATCGCCGGCCGGGCCGCGCACCGGCATCCGGCGGTCCGCAGCATCCTGCTGGCGACCGCGTCCGGCATAGCCTTCGGCATGTCCTCGGTCTTCACCAAGACGGTCGCCGTCGACTGGGCCGGCGGGATGTCGGCCGCGGACCTGCCGTCCCTCGCCGTGATCGGTGCGCTCGCCACGGCGGGCATGCTCCTGTCGCAGGCCTCCTACCGGGGAGCCGGTCTCGCGGCCCCGCTGGCCACGCTGACGGTCGTGAACCCGGTGGTGGCCGCGGTGGTCGGCATCACGATGTTCGGCGAAACCTTCCGCTACGGGACCACGGGTACCGCGCTGGCCCTGAGCTGCGGTGTGGTGGCCGCGGGCGGACTGATCCTGCTGACGACGGAGCGGATCGCGCGGGAGTCCGCCGAGGAGGCCGTGGCCGTTCCGGCGGCGACCGGATCCGCGGCGTCCGCGGCGGTGCCGGTCGAGGACACGCCGGTTCGGGAGGTGCGCGAGGTCCGGCGGGAGGTTCGGGCAGTACGGGAGGCCCAGGAGGTCCGGGACGGAGTCGGGACGCGGGTCGCCCCGCTGTCCGACAAGGTCATCGTGCCCTCCCCGGCGTCACCGGCGGTCCCCGACACCGTCCCCGCCGAGGAGCGGTACGAGGAGCGCTCCAGGGGCCGGGAACCGGCGGAGAGCGACGACACGCCGCTCTCCTACAGCCCCTTCTACGGCCCCTTCTACGGCGGTCCGTTCGTTCCACCGCCCGTGCTCAGCCGGAAGCGGGTACGGATCAGATCCTGACGCCGCCGGCCCGCAAGTACGCCACCGGGTCGACGTCGGAACCGAAGCCGGGCCCCGTCCGCACCTCGAAGTGCAGATGCGGGCCCGTGCTGTTGCCGGTGGAGCCCGAGCGGCCGATGCGCTGGCCGGCGCCGACCGCCTGACCGCCCTTCACCGAGATCGCCGAGAGGTGCGCGTACTGGGAGTAGCGGCCGTCGCTGTGCCGCACGACCACCTCGTACCCGTAGGAGCCACCCCAGCCCGCGCTGACGACCCGGCCCTCCGCGACCGACTTGACCGAGGTGCCGGTGGGCACGGGGAAGTCGACGCCGGTGTGGTAGCCCTTGGACCAGGAAGAGCCCGCCTGACGGTACGGCGTGCCGGTGGAGGCGTCGACCGGCGAGACGACACTTCGGCGAGTGGTGGCCTTGTCGGCCTTGCTCGCCGCCTTGTCCGCCCTGTCCGCCTTCTCCTTCTCGCCCTGCCCGCCCTGCTTCTCCTTGCCACGGTCCGGGGCCGACTTCTTCGGCTGCTTCTGCTTCTGCTTCGGCTGCGGCTTGGTCGCCGTCGTCCCGGGCTTCTCGGCCGACCTCGGCTCGGCGCGGGACGTCTTGGCGGTCGCCTCGCCGCGCACGGCCAGACGCTGGCCCGGCAGGATCAGGTCGGGGTCCGTTCCGATCGTGTCGCGGTTGGCGTCGTACAGCCCCTGCCAGCCGCCCCGGACCTGCTGGGTGTCGGCGATGCCGGACAGGGTGTCGCCGGTGACCACCGTGTACATCCTGGCCTTGCCGGCCCGGGACTGCGGGGTGGTCTGGGGCTTGACGTCCCTCACCGGGTCGGACTTCCCGGCGGACCTTTCGGTGGACTTCCCGGCGGTCCGCTCCGGGCTCTTCCCGGGCCCCGCGTCCCCGGCCGGGCGGATGTCCGGGGCGTCGCCACCCCGGGCCAGTCCGGCGCGCTCCGAGCACACCGGCCAGGCGCCGGGGCCCTGCCCGTCGAGTACCTTCTCGGCGATGGCGATCTGCTGGTCCTTGGACGCCAGATCCGCACGCGGGGCGTACTCGGTGCCGCCGAACGCCTCCCAGGTGGACTGGGTGAACTGCAACCCGCCGTAGTAGCCGTTGCCGGTGTTGATGTCCCAGTCGTTGGTGGACTCGCAGGCGGCGACCTTGTCCCAGGTCTCCACGTCGGCCGCCTGCGCCGTGCCGGTACCCATGAGCGGGAGCGCCAGCCCCGCGCCACCCGCGGTGACGGTCAGTGACGCGCGGTTGATCCTGTTCGGCTGATACCGGCGGTGCCGGCCGCGTACGGCCATGGAGGTCCCCCTCGACATTGCGTCAGGAGTGGCAAAAGTAAGCGCGGCTAACAGGCCATGACAAGACGGCAATCGGCCGGTTGGTCACGCCAAGTGGCCGGGAACGGGTGGTCGTTGGCCGGATGCGACGTCCGCCCGCTGAGGCGCCGGGCCCCTCCTGTGCGTACTGGAGTCCGCCGGACCAGAAAGTGCGACGTGAGTACCGGCACGTCAGGATGGTCGAGCGGACGTACCGGCGATACTGGCGGGCAATACCGGCGGGCACGACAGCACGACAGCACCACGGCACCACGGCACCACGGCACCACGGACACAGAGCATCACGGACACAGAGCATCACGGACACGGGGCACACAGATCCCAAGGTCACTAGGAGCCAAACCAATGAGCACTACAGCGCAGATCGGCGTCACGGGTCTCGCGGTCATGGGCCGCAACCTCGCCCGCAACTTCGCTCGCAACGGCTACACGGTCGCGGTGCACAACCGGACCGCGTCCCGCACGCACGCGCTGGTGGAGGAGTTCGGGAGCGAGGGCGACTTCGTCGCGACCGAGACCGCCAAGGAGTTCGTGGCGGCGCTGGAGCGGCCACGACGGCTGGTGATCATGGTGAAGGCCGGAGACCCGACCGATGCGGTGATCCAGGAGTTCGCCCCGCTGCTGGAGCCCGGTGACATGATCATCGACGGTGGCAACGCCCACTTCGCGGACACCCGGCGCCGGGAACGCGAACTGCGCGAGCAGGGCATCCATTTCGTCGGCACCGGCATCTCGGGCGGCGAGGAGGGCGCACTCAACGGCCCGAGCATCATGCCGGGCGGTTCGAAGGAGTCGTACGACTCGCTCGGCCCGATGCTGGAGAAGATCTCCGCGAAGGCGGCGGACGGGGCGCCCTGCGTGACGCACGTCGGCCCGGACGGCGCCGGGCACTTCGTGAAGATGGTCCACAACGGCATCGAGTACGCCGACATGCAGCTCATCGGCGAGGCGTACCAGCTGCTGCGCGATGTCGCCGGGTACTCCCCCGCGCAGATCGCCGACATCTTCCGTACCTGGAACACCGGCCGCCTGGACTCCTACCTGATCGAGATCACCGCCGAGGTGCTGTCGCACGTGGACGCGGCGACGGGCAAGCCGTTCGTCGACGTGGTGGTCGACCAGGCGGAGCAGAAGGGCACGGGCCGCTGGACGGTACAGATCGCGCTGGATCTGGGCGTCCCGGTGTCCGGCATCGCGGAGGCGGTCTTCGCCCGGTCGCTGTCCGGACACGCGGCGCTGCGGGAGGCCTCGCGCGGACTGGCGGGGCCGAAGGCGTCGACGCTCGGCGAATCGGAGGCAGCCGCCTTCGCCGACCGCGTCGAGCAGGCGCTGTACGCGTCGAAGATCGTGTCGTACACGCAGGGCTTCCACGAGGTCGCGGCGGGCAGCGAGGAGTACGGCTGGGACATCGACCTGGGCGCCGTCTCCGCGATCTGGCGCGGCGGCTGCATCATCCGCGCGGCCTTCCTGGACCGCATCCGCGCCGCGTACGACACCCGGGCGGATCTGCCGAGCCTGCTGTCGGACGAGACGTTCGCCCAGGAGATCGCCAACGCGCAGGACGACTGGCGCGAGGTCCTGGTCGCCGCGACCCGGCAGGGCGTGCCGACGCCCGGTTTCGCCGCGGCCCTCGCCTACTACGACGCCCTGCGCGCGGAGCGGCTGCCGGCCGCGCTGACGCAGGGGCAGCGGGACTTCTTCGGGGCGCACACGTACCGGCGGACCGACCGGGACGGTGCGTTCCACACGCTGTGGGGCGGGGACCGGTCGGAGGTCACCGCGTAGTCGTACGCGGTGACCAGGGAGCAGAGGCAGTGACCAGGGAGTAGAGGGGACGGCGGGCGGTGGCGGCGGGCGGCCGGTGCGGTCGTCACCTGACGCCCCCGCCCCCCATGCTCCGCAGGGTCCGTGCTGCGGCCGTCGCCCGCGGCTCAGGTGAGCGGTGGGCCCGGCTCCGGGTTGGGCACCGGTTCCGGTCCCGGCGGGATCGGCGACGGCGAGGGCTCGGGAGGGCCCGGGGGCGGTGGCGTCGGCTGGGGGCCGGGGCCCGGAGGCTGAGGTGTGGGTTCCGGGCCGGGGCCCGGGGGCGGAGGCGGGGGTGTCGGCTCCGGACCGGGGCCGGGGCCGGGATGCGGGGGCGCCGGGGCGGGCACCGGGTCCGGGTGCGGTTGTGGCTCCGGGTCCGGCCCGGGAGTGGGTCCCGGGGTGGGCCCGGGCGGGACGGGATCCGGATACGGGTTCGTCATGACGCTGTCCTCCGGCCAGTCGGTCGACATCGGCTCTGGACTTGTCCCCCGCCTACCCGACGGCCGCCTCCCCAGTCACTCCCGCGCGTGAACGGCCGGACCCGGGTGGCCCACCGCGCCGGGTGACCGGTGCGACGGCGTGCGCCGCCCGAGGCGGGCCGCCGCCGCCCCGGCGGCCAGTCCCGGCGCGGGGCTGGCCAGCACCGGGACAGAGGCCTTCGTCAGTTCCCGGGCCGGCGCCATGGAAGCCTGGGCCAGCACGATCGCGTCGGCGTCGGTGACGGCGTCGGCCGCTTCCGCCACCAGCCGCAGGTAGCCGTTGGTGTCGTCGCCCTCGAACCGCGGCCAGGCACCGTCCACCAGGAGGGTCCGCACCTCCACGGGACGGCCGGAACGCCGGGCCTCTTCCCCGATCAGTGCCGCGGTCGGGCCGAGCGTGCTTTCCAGGGCGGCGAGGACGACGACGAGCGGACCGGCGGCCACCGCCGCGGCGGCCATCGGCCGGTCGACCCGCAGCACCGGCACCCCGGCCCCGTCGGCGGCCGCCTCGGCGACACCGCCGATGGTCGAGCAGGTGCACAGAACGGCCCGCGCCCCCTCGGCGACGGCCTGCCGCAGCACGGCCCGCACGGCGTCCGTCACGGTCTCCGGCCCCTCGCGGCGCGCCCGCTCCAGCAGCTCGGCGTCGACGTGATGCCGCAGCTCCAGACCCGGGTGTGCCTCGTCACGCAGGGCGTCGAAGACCGGGATGTGAACGGGCGAGGTGTGCAGCAGCGCCAGCACTCGCGACCCCTTCGTAGGTGCCCGTGGTGCCCGGGCGTCCGTAGGTGCCCGTGGTACTCGGGCGCCCGTACTTGCGCCCGTAGTGCTCGGGCGTCCTCGGTTCAGAACCGCTCGGGATGCGCCACGAGCCACTCCTTCGCCGCGCGCAGCAGCTCGGGATCGGCTGCGGGTGCCTCGTCCGGGTGGCGCTCGGCCCACTTGACGACGTACGGACACAGCGGGGCGACGGCGACGCCCTCGCCCCGCGCGATGGCGTACAGCTCACGCGCGAGCGAGCCCGCGATGCCCTGGCCCTCGTGGGCGGGCTCGACGACGGTGTGCACGGGGACGAGGGCGCGCTCGGGAGCGTCCAGGCCGAAGTACTCGATACGCCCGACGACCTCACCGCCTGCGACCGCCTCCAGACGGCCCGCCGCCCGGTCGTCCCGGATCTCGATGTCGCTCACGGCCACGCTCCTCGTCCGCGCAGGTTGGATACGTCAGGCCGACACGGCCTGCGGGCTGCGTTCCTGGTCCGAGCCCGGCACCGGCTCCGACGCGTCGGCGCCCAGGGCGACGATACGGTTGTCGCCGTCCACATGCACGATCCGCGGCTTCAGCGACCGCGCCTCGGCGTCGGTGACCTGGGCGTAGCTGATGATGATCACCAGGTCGCCGGGGTGGACGAGATGAGCGGCGGCCCCGTTGATCCCGACCACGCCGGACCCGCGCTCGCCCTCGATGACGTACGTCTCCAGCCGGGCACCGTTGGTGATGTCCACGATGTGCACGAGTTCACCGGGCAGCAGATCGGCGGCGTCGAGCAGATCGGCGTCGATGGTCACCGAGCCGACGTAGTGCAGGTCGGCCTGGGTGACGGTGGCACGGTGGATCTTGGACTTGAACAGAGTACGCAGCACTTTGGACTCCTGGAAGACGGCTCCCCGCCTGCTTTCTGCAGGTCAGGGGCGCCGCCCACTGTACACCGACACCCCTCGCACTCGAAGACGCCGAGGAACATCGATCCCTCTTGGGCAACAGCACATCCACCTCCGCGACCAACCGGTGCGGGCCGTCTGTCACCAACATTCCGGCTCCGCGTCCCGCAGCGGCCGCAGGTCGCGTCAGGCGAGGGCGTGACCGCGGCCGACCTGCAGGATCTCGTCGGAGAGCCCGGGCGCGACGTGGCGTACGGCGCGGGCGATCACCAGTGCGCCGACCATTTCGCTGAGCAGGCGGGCGGCCTTCTGACGGGCTTCGGCCGGGTCGAGTTCGTGGCCCTTCTCCTCCGCTTCGCGCAGGAACTCGGTGGCGAAGCCGGTCAGATAGCCCTCGACGCCTTCGGCGTACACGCTCTGCACCGCTTCGTTCTGCCGTCCGGCGTCGGTGACCAGGGAGGCGGAGGGGCAGCCGCCGTTCGCGGCGTCACGGTGTGCGGTGGACAGATACCCGGCCACGACGCGCTCCAGCGGGAGGCCTGCCTTGTCCTGACCATCCTCGATGATGCCGGCCAGGCTCTCGAGTGAGGCGGCGAAGGAGGCCCTGCACACCTCGACCACCAGGTCGTTCTTGGAGGCGAAGTGGTTGTAGAAGCCGCCGTGGGTGAGTCCGGCTTCCTTCATCAGCTCGGCGATGCCGACGGCGTCGATGCCCTGCGAGCGGAACATGCGGCCCGCCGCTTCGAGGATGTTCTGCCGGTTGCGGGCCTTGTCCTCCTTGGTGATCCGCGGCATTGCAGTCCTTCCGCCGTCGTTCCCGACTTGACCTTTTTGATGACGGCCTTCATCATAACAGAAGTTCCAATGACACCTATCATCAAACTGGTCGTCGAACAGGAGCGCCGTACGTGCCCGATGCGGCACCGTTCCGGCCCGCCCGTCCCAGGGATCCGACGATCCGGCGGGATCTCAGCATCTGTCGGGTGCGCCGCAGGGGCTTGGCCCCCCGCGGCGACACCAAGCACCGAGGAGAGCAGAAGTGACACGCAACGAAGAGGTCGTTCGTGAGGCGTACCGGCTGGCGGAAGGGAACGTCCTCGACGGACACGGCTTTCGCGCCTTGTTCACCGAAGACGGAACCTTCAATGACCTGCCGAACGCGATGACCCTCCGCGGGGACGAGATCGCACAGGGACTGGCGGGGCTGGCCGGCGTCTTTCCCGACATCCACCGTGAGCTGCTCGCGGTGCATGTGCTCGGTGACGTCGTCGCCGTCGAGCTGCGGATCCAGGGGACGCATCTCGGCGCGTTCCCGACTCCGGTCGGCGACATCCGTCCCACCGGGAACCGTATCGACGTGCCAACGGCGGACCTCTGGTACCTCCGTGAGGGGAAGGTCGAAACGTTCAACTGCTACAACGCGGCGAACGTGTTGCTCGCGCAGATCGGGGCCACCCCCGACTTCACGTCGGCGATCGAGGCCGCCGAGACGGCCGCCACACGGGCGTAGTTCCACCACGCGGCACCGAGCAGGCGACAGAAGCTACGCCGGCGTCTCGTCGCTCTTGCCGTAGATCTGGCGTTGGGCGAGGACCTGGCCACATCGGGTCATCGTGGCGAGCAGGGCGGTGGCCGGCTGTTTCCTGGTACGAGACCCGCCGAGTGTCCTGCCGTCGACGGCGATCACGTTTCGTCCGAGGGCCGGGGCCTGGCGTTCCCGGAGGAAGTGGCCGCCGGCCTGGCCCAGGGCGTCGCCGTCCGCGGCGGCCGGGACGAGGCGGAGGACGAGGCGGAGGTCGTGGCGTGAGGCGGGCGGATCAGGCCGGTCAGCGGGTCGGGCGGGAGTCCGAGCAGGGCCGGGACACGCTGAGGGGCATCGGCGACCCACTCGCCGATCGCTGTGCTCGATGCGGCGCCGGACAGGACGGCGCAGGCCGCAGCGGTGAGCAGGGCCGCCCATGGGTGTCGGATGCCTCGACAGGCCCCCGACCAGGGCACCGCGGCCAGATGACTGAGTGCAACGATGCCTCACCACGTAGGACACGGTCGTAAGGCATCCGTAAGAGCGGTCCCTGCCCAGCGACGCTCTAATCCTGGTCTCAGGTTGAGCGCGGACAATGAGCGGCAAAAACATCGACTGGAAGGGGGCGGGCCGGCGTGCGGATCATGATCGCGGATGACGACGTGGCCATCCGTGAATCGCTGGAGCGGGTGCTCCAGGTCGAGGGTTACGACACCAGCACCGTCGCCAACGGTTTCGCCGTGCTCGACGAGGTTGTCGGGGCCGGCGGTGACACGCTGGATCTGCTGCTCCTCGACGTGATGATGCCCCGCCTCGGCGGGCTGGAGACCTGCCGGCGGCTGCGGGCCGCGGGCCGGGATCTGCCGGTGCTGATGCTGACCGCCCGTGACCAGGTCTCCGACCGGGTCACGGGGCTGGACGCGGGCGCCGACGACTACCTGCCCAAGCCGTTCGCCACCGAGGAGTTGCTGGCCAGGGTGCGGGCCCTGCTGCGCCGGCGCACGCCGGCCGACGAGGAGTCGCACATCCTGTCGTTCGCCGACGTCCGGCTCGACCCCGACAGGTTCGAGGCGTGGCGGGGCGGGCGGCCACTGCACCTGACCCGGACCGAGTTCTCCCTCCTGGAGGTCCTCTTGTCCAACGCGACCCGGGTCTTGACCCGCGACGCGCTGTTCGAGGCGATCTGGGGCTTCGGTATGAGCTCCACGGCCAACAACCTTCAGGTTTATGTGAGCTATCTGCGCCGCAAGATGGAGTCGGAGGGCGAACCGCGATTGATCTACACGGTGCGTGGTCTGGGATACACGTTGCGGGAGACCCCTCCGTGAGCAGGACCGCCGGCCGGGGGCCGCGCCGGCTGATCCGATGGTGGCGTCGGCGGTCCCTGCGGGCCAGGCTGACGGTGATCGCGGCGACTGCCATCGCGGTGAGTGTCTTCGTGGCCTTCCAGGTGGCCAGCGAGCTGTTGGCCTGGCAGCTGCGGGACACCGTCGAGGAACAGTTGCGCGCCGATGCCCGCGTCCTGGCGACGCACGCGGAGCGCGCCGGTCCGGCGCAGGTTGAGCTGCCGCCGTATCCCGGATCCGGCCGACTGGTGCGGGTCATCCTGCCCGACGGCTCGATCCGGACGCCGGCCGGCCAACCCGCGCTGCCTCCGGTCAGCGAGAACGCCGGGCGCGTGGCGCGGGGCGCGTCGGCCGACCTGTTGGAGTCGAACGGCAGCGACGAAGAGGGCTACGCCATCTACACGCTGCGGGCGGGCGATGGCGCGGTCCAGGTGGCCCGCGTCGTCGACGACGGCCCGATCAACCAGTTCGGGTTCGGCATGCTGCTGATCGGGCTGCTCTGCGTGGCCGGCGGCGCTCTTGTGGGGCGGACCGTGGCGCGGACCGGGCTGGCACCGATCGACCGGCTGACCGCCGCCGCGGTACGTGTCGCGCACACCCGGGAGCTCGACGCCGACATCCCGGACGAGGGCGGTGGGGAGATCCGGCGGCTGATCCGGTCGATCAACGACATGCTCGCCGCGCTCCGGGACTCCCGGCAGGCCCAGCGGCTGCTCGCCGAGGACGCCGCCCACGAGCTCAAGACCCCGCTCACCAGCCTGCGCCTCAACGTCGAGCTGCTGATCCGGCTCGATCGGCGCGGCACCCTGGACAGCGCCCTGCCGGCGGAGAGCCGTACCCGGCTGCTGAACGATCTCGGCGCCCAGGTGTCCGAGTTGAGCACCCTGGTCGCCGAGCTGACCGACCTGGCGCGCGGTGACATCAGCGACGAGAGCACCGAGGTGCTCGATCTCGCCGATGTGGTCGCGGCCGCGGCGACCCGGGCGGAATCCCGCATGCCCGACATCGAGGTGGTGCTCGACGTGACCTCTGTGTGGGTGAGCGGGCGTCCCGCCGCGCTCGAGCGAGCGGTACTCAACCTCATCGACAACGCCGGTAAGTGGTCCCCCGCCGACCAGCCGGTCCAGGTCCGGCTGCGTGCCGAGGAGGAGTCGGCGGTGCTCGAGGTCGACGACGCCGGGCCGGGCATCGACGCCGCCGACAGACCGCGGGTGTTCGACCGGTTCTACCGTGCCGACAACGCCCGGGGACTGCCGGGATCCGGTCTGGGACTGTCGATCGTGCAGCGGGTCGTCGACGCCCACGCCGGCCGGGCCACCGTCGCCCGCTCCGCACGCGGTGGTGCGCTGCTTCGGGTCGACCTTCCGGCCGCGGCCCCGCCCGCCCCGATCGCGCGGCTCACCCCGGGGGAGGGCACCGCGGCGTCCTGACCCGCCACGGCGGCGCGGCGCGGGACAAGGGACGGCGGCCCTCGGCCACGCTCCCGGCGGTTCACCGACCGGGCAGGGTGATGCGGTGCGCCGAGTCCGGCCCCGGCGTGTGGCGCGGGACCGGAGGGAGGTGACCGTCCGGCCCACGAAACGATCCGGGACAGGGCCTGGAGCCCCGTCCCGGATCCCGTCCGTGCCGCCGCGCTCACCGTTGCAGCGCGGACTCCTCCTTGCCGGCGAGCGGCTGGCGACCGTCCGGCAGCTCCGCCGCTGGACGGGACAACCGGCTCGGCCACCACATCCGCCGGCCGATCAGCAAGGTGAGGGCGGGCACCAGGACCGACCGCACCAGCAGGGCGTCGAGCAGCACGCCGAAGGCCACCAGGAAGCCGACCTCGACCAGCATCACCAGCGGAAGTGTGACGAGGACCCCGAACGTGGCAGCCAGGACCAGGCCTGCCGAGGTGATGACGCCACCGGTGACCGAGAGGGCTTTGAGCATGCCCCCTCTGGTGCCCAGGCGCATGGTCTCCTCGCGGGCCCTGCTGGCCAGGAAGATGTTGTAGTCGACGCCGAGCGCCACCAGGAACAGGAACGCCAGCAGCGGCACCGAATAGTCGACACCCTTGAACCCGAGGATCGTGTCGAAGAGGAACACGCTGCCGCCGAAGGCGGCGGCGAATGAGACGACCACCGTGGCCATCAGGACCAGCGGGGCCAGGACCGCGCGCAGCAGCAGCCCGAGGATGATCAGGACGACGACGAGCACCAGCGGGATCACCAGCTTCTCGTCCCGCCTGGTGGTCACCTCGGTGTCGAGGTTCTCCGCGCTCGGCCCGCCGACGATCGCCTCCGCCCCGCTCACCGCGTGCACGGCGGTGCGCACCCGCTTGATCGTGTCGTACTCCGCGGCGGTGTCCGGCGCGTCCTTCGGGAACACGGAGATGCTGGCCCAGCCACCGACGGTCTCCTCCGGGACGGCCACGGCCACGCCTCGGGTGTCCTCGACGACGTCGAGCACCTTCTCCCGCTGCGCCGGACGCGTGAAGACCGTCAGCGGCTGGCCGCCGAGCTCCGGGAAGTGCTCGCGCAGAACGGTGAAGCCGGTGACCGACTCCGGCGTGGACAGGAACTGGTCCTGCTCCCGCAGGGCGCCGGTGTTGCCCGCCAGCCCCAGGGCAAGCACGCCGAGGACTCCGAACGAGCCGAGCGTCGCCACCCACCGGCGGCGGTTGATGGCAGCGCCGAGCCGCCCCCACAGCCCCGGCTTCTCCTCCACGGCCGTGCTGAACCGCGGGATGGCCGGCCAGAAGATCCGCCTGCCGAGCACCACGAGCACCGCCGGGAACAGCGTCAGCATGGCCACCAGCGCGCACAGGATGCCGGCCGCACCGATCGGGCCCAGCCCACTGGTGCTGTTCAGGTCCGCGACGAGCAGGCACAGCAGGCCGGAGACCACGGTGGCCGCGGACGCGACGATGGCCGGCGCCGCGCCGCGCAGCGCGTGGACCATCGCGACCCGGACGTTCTCATGGTGGTGCAGTGCCTCCCGATATCGGGCGATGAGCAACAGCGCGTAGTCCGTTCCCACGCCGAACACCAGGATCGTCAGCAGCGCCGAGTTCTGGTCGTTGACCACGATGCCGAAGCCCTTGACGAGCAGGTAGACGGTCCCCATCGAGGTCAGTGCGGCCGCTCCGACGGCCACCAGCGGGATGATCCACAGCACCGGGCTGCGATAGGTGAGGATCAGCAGGAGCGTGACGACGGCGATGGTGGTGAGGAGGACCTGCTCGTCTATGCCGTCGAAGACGGCATCCATGTCACCGTCGATCGCGCCCGGTCCCGTCACCTCGAGTTCCAGCCCGGAGGGGCGGTCCTTCGCGGCGTCACGCAACGGGCCGACGAGCTCCTCCGGTGGGCCGTAGGCCGTGCTGATATCGAGGGTGAACGTCATCGCCTTGCGGTCGGTGGAGAGGCTCGTCGGTGAGCCCTCGTCGTCCTCGTCGCCCGCCTCCGTCGTTTTCGGCGGGTACCGCTTGGCAAGGGCGTCGTAGTGACGCTCGACCGTCGCGCGGTCGGCGGCGGTCATGCCCTCTGCCCGGTGGTACACGAAGACGAACGTGCTGTCCTCACCGCCGGGGAGCCTGTCGTCCAGCGCCGCCACCTTGGTGGACTCGGCACCGGCCGGCAGGGTGTCCACGGCGCTGTCGGTGGTGACCGAACTCAACTTCCCGCTCAGCGGCACCATGCCCGCAGCCATCACCAGCCACAGGCCGATCACCAACCATGGCACCCACCGGCCTGCCAACCGACCGGCCGGCGCTTTACCGGACGGCGCAGTGTCGACTGCCATCACAAGCCTCCTACACGCGAGTCGCATCACCTATCTGGATGCGCACTTCCTACGGAGCGAACCTGAGACGACCGTTAATGCGCTGCTCAGGCCGGTTGGCAGAACCATGTGCCCAGCGCACGCCCCCGTGTGCCGGCGTGGCGCCCCTGCCCGGTGGACAAGGCCCAGACGGCACAGCCGCCGGGCCGAATGAGCGTTGCGTCGATGTCCACCCGGTCCGTGCGGGCGGTGACGGTGTTGCCCCCTCCGGTCCACGCGGCCGCGTCGTCGTGGGTCTCCGCGCGGTCGACGAGGTGGCGCTGGAGCGGCCGGGCCCCGGACTGCTCGCCGGCATCGACATTGCAGGTCATAGACTCTGGCGTGGGCGGTAGTTGGTGGGCTCGGGGCTGGTCGAAGCTGAGATCGTCAGCACGTGATCGTCCGGCACGGGCGAGGTCGGGCGTTGATGAACCCGCACATCGACGTCCCCTGGATCCTGCAGGTCGCCGAGGCCGCCGGGGTGAACGCCCCGGTCCCCGACCACTACGGCGTCCCCGTCTCGGCGGTCGCCCGCCGCTGGGCCGAACTGTTCGAGCAGCCCGTCTACGACGGCTCCTACGCCAAGGCCGCCGCCCTGGTGCACGCCCTGAGCTGCTGTCGCTGGCTGGAGCGCGCCAACCTGGCCGCCGCCACCGGCGTGATGTACCTCGAGGCCGCCGGGATCACCGTCAAACCCGCCCGCCAGGACGCCCTCTCCCTCAGGGACCTGCTCCTGGACCCTGCCGCACCGCCGGGAAGATCGCCACTCTGCTGCGCAGCCGGCCAACCGCCACCTGAGGCGGCTCTCCCCGCGGTGCCACTCGGGTGTGGAAGCATGCCATCCATGTCCACCGATCCCATAGACGCGGCCGCTGTGGCACACACGGCCCGCCTCGTTGCCACGGTCCTCGCCCCCCTCGGTGCCGTAAACGCCGACGCTCCGCGCATCCACTACGGGCCCGGCCACAGACTGCTCGTCCAGCGCGGGGACGACGAGCTCGCCACGGTCGGGCTCGGCCCGACAGGTCAGAGGCACGGCGCCGAGTTCCGCTTCCCCGCCCCCTGGCCTCGGTCCTTCGGAGATGTCACCGTCTCTCCCACGGGCGACCTCGCCGTGTTCAGCGGCGTGCACGCCGTACGGGCCGTGGACCGGACAGGCAAGGTTCACTGGGAGCTCCCGCACGGGTGCTGGTCCGCCGCCAAGTGCACGGCGGTCCATGCCTCGTTCGAGGAATACGCGGACGACCCGCGGCATCGGCACGCAGACCGTGGTTCCGCCGCGTTCAGCCCGGACGGCAAGCTGGTGTGGGCCCATGTGCGGCACGCACAGGACTGGCCGCACGAGGAGTGGCTGGTCCTTGACGCTGCCGACGGGTCGGTGCTCGGCCGGACCAGGACCTCGACCATGGGTTCGGCGTCCGCACACTTCCCGCATCCCGACGGCTCGTACATGGGACTGACCGTCGGTGAGGGGCATGAGGACTCCCCTTCCCTGTGGGGGCGTTGGGACGGTACGGACCTGAGCCTCGAACGCATCGAAGGGGTACTGCTGCAGGACGTCAGCCCGTCCGGTGGCCACTTCCTGTGCACGGATCCCGGCCAGTGGGCGCTGTATCTGCACGAGTCCCCCGGCGCGCAGGAGACCGGACGCCTCAACGCCAGGGATGTCGTGCCACCCGCGCCGGGTGAGGACATGGCGCGCTGGGACTACGAGGGCGCCTACCCCTACGAGGACGGTGCCGTCGTCAGCACCGACGGGCACACCACCGAGCCCCGTCACTGGCTCGTGGACCCGGGCACACTCGCCCTGCGCGGGCGGATCGTCTACTCCCTGCCGGTACCGGGCAGCCCATTGCCGGCCGGCCCCGGCCTGTGGGCCACCCTCGCCGAGGACCGCGCGGCCGTGCACCTGTGGAGTCTGACCGACGCGAGCTGAGTGCGTCCCGCGACGCGAACGCCCGGCCGGGGAAGCTCCCCGGCCGGGCGTCCTGCTTGCGTGTCCGGCGGCGCCACTGGAGGTGGTGCCGGTGTTTCCTAGCGCCTCAAGCGCCAGAACGTCCGGAAGTCGGTCTTGTCGGACGCTCCGCCGAACACCTCACCGTCGAGCTTCATCTTGCTCTGTTCGACGAGTGGTGCGCAGATGTCGGAGCACACGTTCTTCGACGTGCCGCCGTACAGCACCTCGTAGTCCGGGTTCTCCTCGAGCCACCTGAACACCGATTCCTCGGCGTGCTCGTAGGCGGGATTGCCCTTCTTGGTCGCACGTCCGGGCACCAGGTTGCCGGGCACGAACGACTGGCCGTCGGAGAGGTTCAGAAGGTCGCCCTTCTGACCGGAGCTCATGCCCACCTTCTCGACGATGTCCTTGGTGCCCTTCTTCCGGACCCCGATGACCGCGACGGTCACCATGGACTCCTTGAAGAAGTGGAGCTGACCGGCGAGTTCCTGGGCGCGCTGCTGCGCCCTGACCGCCTCGTCCTTGTAGCCACAGTTGTGAACCAGGACGGCTGCGGTACCCGACCCCACGTAGTACGTGTGGACGCCCTCGACCGACAGGTTGTAGACCCTGGCCGAGCGGTGGGCGGTGTCGACGGCACTGATCTGGACCCAGGTACCGGCCGAGGTCTGCAGCCACATACCGGCCTTGAGGTCCCTGGCCGGGGCCCACGTGCCGAAGTCCGGCAGCCAGTACAGGTGCGCAGCCGTCGAGGTCAGCTTGAGCGCCTTACCTTTGCCGCCGGAGTCGACGGTCAGGGTGACGAGGTCCTTGGCGCCCTCGTGATCACGCGTCTCGGTGACCTCCCGGGCCCGGGTGTCTCCGGTCTCCGGGTCGGTGGCCACGACCAGGTCGCCGACCTCCAGCTTCTCGATGGCCCGGGTGGTGCCGTCCGCGAGGACGACCTGGGTGCCCGGCAGGAAGCTGTTCACCTTGCAGGCGGGTGCCTGCGGGCTGTCCGGCGACTTCGTCGTCGGGGCGTCCACGCCGTCTGCCTTGCGGGTGTCGCTCGCGGCGTTCGCCGCGTCTCCGGCGTTGTCCACCGCCTTGCGCGCGTCGTTGGCGGAGTCCACCGCCTCGACACCCTTCTCGACGTAGCGGCCGGCCTTGACGGCGGTGGCCGCGTACCCCGCGAGCGGGATCGCCGAGGTCAACGACAGCGCGGCGTCGGCATAGTTGCCCTCGGCCGCGTACCAGATGCCGTTGGCGACGTCGGCGACCTCACCGACGACGGGGACCAGGCCGACCACGTCGAGCGTGGCATGGCCGATGTCCGAGAGCGACAGACCGAACAGGTGCCCGTCGAGCTCGACGAAGCTGATCGGGTTGCCGCCGGCGAACGCGTACCGGTTGCCGGTGAACGGGTCGGTGGCCAGGGACATGTCGGCCAGGGCGCCGCTGTACGAGTCCCGGGTGAGGAAGCGGTTCAGCCCCGGGTCGTAGTTGCGGAAGCCCATGTCGTACGTGCCCGAGGCACCGTCCCAGCGCGAGGAGTTGAAGCGGAACGAGTTGTAGTCGCTCTTGCCCTCGGTGCCGCTGCCCGGCTTGTCCGCACCGGTCATCTGGGACGAGTCGTCCGAACCGTAGGCCGTGTAGCCGTACGTGGAACGGGTCCTGCCGTCCTCCTTCGTGATCGCCTCGACGTCGCCGCGCGGACTAGTGACGTACTGCGAGACCTCCTTGCTGCCGTCGTCCTTGTGCTTGATCTGCGTGGCGCGCTGACCACCGGCTATGTACTGGTAGTCCTTGTCCGCCTTGCCGTCGACCGTCTCGCGCACGAGCGTCTTGTCCATGGCGAGGTAGGTGAACGCCGTGGTCTTGCCCTGGTCGCCCGAGGTGGTCTGGGAGACCGTCCGGTCGAACGGGTCGTAGACGTACGAGGTGGTCACCGCGGTGGCGCCCACGCCCTGCCGGACCTTCGCCTCACGGTCGAAGCCGTCGTAGTAGTGCTTCTCGACGGTCTGACCGCCGGTGCTGACGGTGTCGAGCCGGCCCAGCGGGTCGTAGTTGTAGGTGGACGTGACCCCGCCCGAACTCGCCGACAACAGGCGGTTGCGGTCGTAGCGCTGGGTGGTGGTGACGTTGTCCACCGTCTGCTCGATGATGTTGCTGTTGCGGTCGTAGCGGTAGGACTCGGTGGACGCGTCGTCGCCGCTCTTGGTGACCTTGGTGATGCGGTCCTGCGGGTCGTAGTCGAAGGTGTACGTGTTGTTGATGTAGGCCGAGTTGTCATCGGCGTTCATCAGCTTCAGGATGTCCTTGGAGCGGTGCCCGTTGGGCGAGTACTCCAGGTCGTGCTGCGACACCACGGTGCCGCCCGAGGTCTTCTCGAGCGACTGCTCCACCGACCCGTCGGGGTAGTAGCGCATGTCGAGCGTGTTGCCGTTGGGCTTGGTCTGCCTCAGGAGCTGGCCGCGCCCGGTGTAGGTCATCGTGGTGATCTGCTGATCGCCCGCGGTGGGCGAATCGGCGTTGGTCACCTTCTTGACCATGTTTCGCTCGTCGTACTCGATCTTCGTCCAGGTCAGATCGTGCCTGGATGTGACGGGGTTGCCGTTTTCGTCGTAGGTCAGCGAGGTGGTGTTCTTCACCGTGCCGCCTGCGGACTCCTCCACCTTGGTGACGTGGTTGAGGCCGTCGTACGAGATCTTGTACGTGTCGATCTTCGCGCCTGGCGAGAGGTCACGGACCTCGGTCATGTTGCCGTTCGCGTTGTAGCTGTAGGTGAAGTCCTTCTTCTCGTCGTCCGTCTCAGCGGAGTTCGAGCGGACCAGCTTCACCGCGTCCGCCAGCACCGTGCCATTGGCGGCGTCGGTCAGCGTGACCTTCTGCGGGCCGTCCTCCACGAAGGGGTAGGACCCGAGCGAGACCCACGCGCCGGTGTTGGCGGTCTGGTCGACGGCTTTTGTGGTGCTGCCGCCGTCGTGGTCGACCTTGAACTTGGCGTCCGAGGCGGCGCCCGTCATCTTCGGGTAGCGGACGAACACCTCGTAGGTGCCGTTCCGCGGGATGTTCAACTGCCAGGACAGCGACGAGGTGCCGGTGCCCGCGGGGTGCGAGTACGTGTCATAGCCGTACTGCTGTTCGGCCTGCGTCCGGGACCAGTTGCCCTGGGTCGCGATGTTGTTGAAGTCCGAGCTGTCCACCAGGACGACCTGGTTGCCGACCGGCACACCGTCGTCCGAGTGGGCCTTCTTGTTGCCCGACGGGTAGTAGTCCCAGGTCATGGTGCGCTGCTGGGAGCCGCCCGCCGAGGTCAGCGTGTTCTTCGTCTGCTGGCCGAGCTTGTTGTACTCGTAGGCCGTGGTGATGTCCCACGGGTCCTTGGCCGTACGTGTCCAGCCGTTGTCGAAGTACGTGTAATCGGTGACGTTGCGGACCGTCTGGCCCTCCGACGGGGGAGCCGAGACCGACCGCAGGTTGCCGACGGAGTCGTACTCGTAGAACACCGAGTCCGGTGAGGAGTAGAGCACTTCGTCCTTGTCGTAGGGCGAGCGCTCCTCCTTGACCCGGTTCAGCTCGTCGTAGACCGTCTCCGACATGAAGTCCGCGTCGTCGTCACCGGTGGCGACGCCGCGTGGGGTGGTGGTCTTCGTACGGTTGCCGACCTGGTCGTACGCGTACTTGGTCGTGCGATAGGTGATGTTGCCGGAGGCGTCCTCCTTGACCGGCACCTTGGACTCCACGAGCGCGCCGCGTTCGTCGTACGTCGCGAGCGACTCGTTGCCCTCCGCGTCGGTCTGCGCGATCTGGAGGCCGTCCTTGTCGTAGCGGACCGAGGTGGCCCACTCCAGGGCGTCGACCGTGCGCTTGACCCGGTGGTTCAGGTCGTATTCGTAGCGCGTGGTGTAGTCGTCGGCGTCCGCGGTGGCGTTCTTGCGCGCGTCCACGACCTTGACGACGTTGCCGACGTTGTCGTACTCCACCGTCGCCCTGTTGCCCTCGGCGTCCACCATCTCGATCGGCTGGTAGATCGCGTCGAACGTGGTGGTGGCGGTGTAGTCGCCCTCGGTCGCCGTCAGGTTGCCCTGTGCGCCGGTGCCGGAGACGAGGTTGCCGACCTTGTCGTAGACGGAGGTGGACCTGCGCGCCGGACCGCCGGGCTCGTCGGACGGCTTGACCGACTCGATCCGCTGGTCCGCCTTGTCGAACACCGCCGTGGTCTGCGTCCCGTTGGGGGCGAAGGCCTTGGTGATGTTGTCGTTGGCGTCGTAGACCGGCTCCGGCGTGACGATGAACTCGTCTGCCTTCTGGTCCTTGGGCTCGCGCTTCTCCAGCGGCCTGCCGAACACGTCATAGGTCTGGGTGACCTCGGCGCCCTGGGCATTGGTCACCTTGGTGACGTTGCCTCGCACGTCGTAGACGAAGTGGGAGGGGTGACCGGCCGCGTCCGTGATGGTCATCGGGTAGCCGGCCGGCGCGAACTCGCCGTACCGCGTGGCGTGCCCGTTGGCGTCGGTCTCCTTGACGACCTGGCCCAGCGCGTCGTACTCCGTGCGCGAGGTGTAGTCGCCGTCGGCGGCGGATGCGACGCCCTTGGGGTCGGTGACCGAGGTCAGGTTGCCCTTGGTGTCGTAGCCGAACCGGTAGGTGCGGCCCTCCGGGGACTTCTTCTCGAAGAGGTCCGCGATATGGCCGTCGAGCCCGTAGGAGTATGTGAGGGTCTGTGCCGCGGTGCCGTTCTTGTTGGCCTCGGCATCCTTCATCTCCAGCGGATAACCGGTGGTGGTGTCGTACTTCCACGTGGTGACCGCGCCGTTGGCCTCCTCCAGGCGCGTCACGTTGTTGTCGGTGTCCCAGGCCGTCCTGGTGGTCTCGGACTTGGCGTTGGTCATCTGGGTGGCGCGGCCGAACCCGTCGAGCACGTACTGCGTGTCGTGGTTCTCGGCGTCCGTCACCTTGGTGTTGACGACCGAGCCCGCCGTACCGTCCGGATCGGTGTACACATAGCCGGTGGTCCCGCCCAGGCGGTCCGTCAGCGTCTGCGTGTTCCAGTGGAACTTCGGGTCATCGCCCTCGCTCGGGTAGTAGTAGTCCAGCGAGGTGGAGTTGCCGCGCGGGTCGGTGACCTTGACCAGCTTGGCGTTCTTGTTGCCCTGCTCCATGTCGTACGTGAAGCGGAACACCTTGGGCTGCGCGCTGCCCGTACCGTCGGTGAGGGTGGTGAGCAGGCCCTTGTCGGAGTACTCGAAGGTGACCTTCCGTCCCGAGATGTCGGTCATCGACTTGACGTGGTCGATGATCTTCGGGCTGCTGGTGTCGGCCTTCGTGTAGTACTCGACCGTGAGCGACTGACGCGCGGCCGGGTCCTCGATGTAGGTGAGGAACTTGACCGGCTTGTTGTTCGACTTGCGCTCGGCGTACGTGTACGTCTGCGTGTTGCCGTTCTTGTCGACGATCGACGTCAGGTAGCCGTCGCAGTCGAAGAAGAACTGGGTGCGGTCCGGTCGGGTCAGCGACCAGGCCCTCGGGTCGCCGTCCTTGTCCGGGGTGCAGTCCACGCCGGTGCCCTGCCGCAGCAGGTAGTGCACACCCGCCGGTGCCAGCCACGTCCCGTCCGCCTGCTTGCGGAAGACGTGGGCGGTGCCGTCACCATCGGGGAGGGTGACCTCGGTCGGCTTCGGGTTGGGGTGGAAGTCCAGCGCGGCGCCCAGGCGCAGCGGCATCGCGGCCTGGGCCGACCAGCCGTGGCCGAGGACCGTGTCGGAGGTGTCCTGGGAGTTGTACGCGAACCGGGCGAAGGTGGTGACACCGCGGCCCGGGTTGGAGAACGCGTTGTACTGCCAGACGCTGTTGCCCGCGTACAGATTCGTCATCAGCGACGAACCCGCGCCCGTGTTCTTGCCCGCGTAGGAGTAGAACTTCTCCAGACCGAGCTGGTTGGAGGTCGGGTCCTCCGTGCGGACGTTCTGCGCCAGCGGGGCGATGCCGTCACTGTCGGACAGCCAGGTGCCGGTCGCGGTGTTCTTCAGGCCCCACTTCAGCACGTAGTCCAGGCGCTTGTTGCCGGAGTCCGAGTTGATCGGGGCCTTCAGCCTGGCCGGCACGGTGACCGAGTCGCCGGGCAGGACCTCGTCCGGCAGCGCTGTTTGAAGCTGATTGCCGCCGGTGGTGGCGTCGGTGCCGTCCGGGAGCGACCAGGTGTAGGAGAGCGCGTGGTCGCCCGCCGTCCAGACGCCGGTGGTGGTGTTGGTGAGGGTGACGTCGACTGTGTACTCGTCACCCGGGATCATCCGGGACGGCGTGTACGGGGCGTGGTACGTCGCCTCCGTCGACTTCGTCAGGTATGTGACGACCAACTGCGGGCGAAGCTGGGGCTCCTCGGCCTCGGAGGAGAGAAACAGCGTCCGCTCGCGCGGGCCGGCCGTCGACTCGTCGCGCAGCCTGACCGCCACGCCGTGGTTGCCGGCGGGGTCCGAGACCCAGCTCTGTGCCAGTGAGGTGATGTACCACGACTGCCGTGCCGGGTCGTTGGTGACTGTGCCCACCGTGTCGGAGACGGCGGCGTCCATGTCACCACCGGCTGTCGTCCACGAGGTGGTGGCGTCCGCCTTCGTCCAGGACGCGGTCGCCTCGTCGAAGTCGCGCGTCAGGGCGCGGGCCTCGTAGACCGCGCCGTTCGAGTCGGTCGTGGTCTGGAAGCCCCACATGTTCAGCTGCGCCTCGAGGACCCGGGCGTTGCCCGGGATCTCGCTGACGGCGGGGAACTTCAGCGCGGCACGGGTGGTGCCGTATGTGGCCGAGTTGTTGCCCACCGAAAGCCACGGGTGGTCGACGCCCGCGTCGGTGAGCGTGTCGTGACCGGTGGACGGCTCCGCCGAGGCGAGCGTGGTGTCGCTCTGCCCGGACTGCAGCACCACCGTGGTGCGTCCGGCCTTGGGCAGACGCACCAGCTCCGTGGCGGACGGGAGGACCTGCCCGCTGCGGGTCTTCACCGCGACCATGTAGTAGTACGCGTCACCGAACTCCTCGGCGGAGTCGGCCGGGGTGGGCCGGGCCGAGGTGTCCGTGTAGGCGCGGGTGTCCCTGGCGACGGGGGAGACCAGGGTCTGCGAGGACGGCGTGAAGTGCTGGAAGACGCTGCGATGGACCTGGTACTCGACGATGTCGTCGCCCGGCGAGGTCGACGGGTCGGTGTACGCGGGCCAGCTCAGCTCGGCACCGGTGGAGTGGATGACCTTCGGCGGGTTGACGTCGACACCCTGGTCGCCCCAGGTGAGGACCAGCTTCGGGTAGTTGGCGGCCTCGCCCTTGTAGCCGTACTCCGCGGCCTCGTACCGCGGGCCGCCCTTGGGGGCGCTCGCGGACTCGTCGGCGGCCTTCACCACGAAGCCGTGGTTCTCGTAGGTTCCGTCGAGCCACTGCTGGACCGTCTTGGTCACCGGGAAGGCATGCCAGGTGTTGACCTCCTGCGGCTGCTTGGTGACCACACCGCCCTTGGTGAAGCGCACCGCGTCCGCAAGGACGGATGTGGAGGTCGAGGCGGGGCCGTCACCGAGCACGACCTGGCCGGTGGTGCCGGCCTGGAAGGGGTGCTTGCCCAGCGACTTCCAGACACCCTCGGTTCCTGCCCGCTGGTCGACCTGGTAGGTCTTGGAGCCGCCGTCGTACGTCACCGTGTAGGGCGCGTCGGCGGCGCGGTCGAAGGCCGGGACGTAGTGCACGTCGACCTGGTACTCGCCGTCCTCGGGGAGGCTCGGCCGCCAGGTGTACGTGTCACCCGCCGTGGTGTCCTTGTTGTACCGGTAGTCCTGCCCGACCGCGTACTGGGTGTACGCGGTGTTGCCCGATGTGGGCCAGGCGCCCTGGGCGGCTGTGGTACCGGAGTCGCCGTCGTCGACGAGGACCGACGTACCGGACAGCTCCCCGGTGATGTCCTTGGCGCTGTTCCAGGTCGCGCCCGTCTCGGTCCAGGCCGTGGTGGCGCGGTGCGCCTCCAGCTGGACCTCGGTGGCGCCGGTGGTGTGCGTCTGGTCGTAGTACAGATTCAGTTCGGCCGAATCCAGCTGCGTGCCGACGGGTATGCCGGACAGCCCGAACCTCAGCAGCGCACGCGAAGTCCCGGTGCTGGTGTTGCCGACCGAAAGGCGCCAGAGGTCCGCATAGTTGGCGCTGGGGTCGTCCGAGGAGATCATCGCGTCCGCGGACTGCGTCGGAGTCGGCGCGATCGTGACGGTCGGGTCGACCGTCACCGGGTACTGGCGCTCCGGCGCCGCCAGCCACTCGGCGTCCGGCTTCAGACTGATGCCGTACGAGCCCTCCTTGCCGGACAGCGCCTGGCGGACGGCGTCGGAGCCGGTGGTGCCGTACGCGGAGCCGGCGTCCTTCTTCACGTCCGTCATGAACGGTGCGGGGATCACCAGCGCGGGAGCGCCGACGGGGGAGTTCTCGCCATACAGCGAGATGGTGCCGTTCTTCTCCGACTTCGCGGTCAGGCCGCCCGTGGTGAGCGTGAACTCGAAGGAGGGGGTGCCCTTCGGACGCTCGTTGAGGACGATGTCTTCCTTCACGCTGCCGTTGCCGACCGTGTAGGAGAGATCGATCCCCTGGCCCAGGGCGTCCTGGTAGGTGACCTTGTTGCCGTCGACCGCCGGCGTCAGCTTCGCGGCACCCGCGTCCTTGAGGCCGATGGCGACCCAGTGGCCCTCGTCGAGCTCGAAACGGACCAGCTCACCGGGGCGTGAGCCGAAGTAGGTACGGGCTAGGTTGGTGGTGTTCGCCTTCTCGAAGCCCTTGCGGTCGGTGCCGGTGACCGCGGTGTCGATCGGCTTCCACTCGGAGTCCTCGCCCTTGCCCGTCTCGTAGGCGGTGGCCATGGCCGACACCTCGGACTGAATCCGCCCGTCCGACATGCGCCAGTGACGGGAGTACGGCGTCCGCCGGCCCGTCAGCTCCTCGACACGCTTGGCCTTTGGCGTGTCCTTCGCCTTGGCGAGCTGGTCACTGGCCGGTACATCGGTGTCGGGGAGCTCTGGCGGATCGGCAGGTTCGATGTCCCCGTCGGCGAATAGACCGCGAAGGCTGTCGGCGAGTCGCCCCGTGTCGGGTGGTGCCGCGAACGCCGGTGTCATGGGTGCGACGGTCGCGAGGACCGCCAGGGCCGCACTCGAGGCCAAGAGCCTTACGGCCCGTGGTCTGTGCATCGGTTTCCCTTCGAAGGAACCAAGGACCATCTGCCGGTTGGCAGTTGGCAGCCGAGATTCCTAACAAAGAACACCCTGTCCATGTCAAGCACACAGACGATCTACGCAACTCGCCTGAAAGTCATGGCAGTTGTCGTCTGACCTGCTGCTTTCCCTCTTCCTCACGGGATCTTCCCGCGTGTGGCGCACTGAGATCAGGCCAACCCTGACCGGGGACCAGGATCGGTTGACAGGGGCCTCCCCACCCCTCTTGGATCGGGCGGGGCCCGTCCGGGCCTGCGGCCGAGGGGAGTTTGGATGAGCAGCGAGACGCGCGAGGCGGGGCCCTCCACGTCCACCGTCGAGGGCGCGGGGGCGGATGTGGACGCTCCCGAAACGACCGGGACGGCTGACGCCGGAGCCGGGAGCGACGGACAGGGCGGGACTCCCCCGGTCGACACCGAGGACGGCGGACACAAGACCCACTCCGACCGCTCCGTACTGATCGCGGCCGTCGGCCTCCTCGTACTCTGTCTCGGCGTCGCGCTGTTCGGTATGGTCCGTGGCGGCGACGAGGGCAAGGCCGAGCCCAAGGCCCCCACCGCGCCGGTGACGTACGAGGTGACCGGCGAGGGGACCGTCGACCTCAGCTACCAGGGCGTGAGCGAGCAGGGCACGGCGGAGACCGTCTCCGGCGCCTCACTGCCCTGGAAGGAGACGGTCGAGGTGCCTCTCGGTCAGAACCCTGTCATCAGCATCACTCTGGGCGAGCAGGGCGGTCAGGTCCGCTGCGCGGTCGCCGTGCGCGGGCGGCACATGCAGAGCGCCACGGCCAGCGGTGGGTTCGGCCGGGCGACCTGCTCGGCGCCCCTGCCCGCGCCGGAACCCGAGGCGACCAACTGACCTCTTGCCACTCTTGCAGGCATAGACGCAGGTCAAAGCGCCATCGGGCGAAGTAGGCGCCGTCCCGACCGAGTGTGGTCGGTTTCCTCCGCTGCTGAAGTAGGGACGGGAACTGGAAACGGAGCCGTGAGTCACCGCGCCCAGTCTCGGCCTAGGTGCAGGGTTTGCTGGAGTAGCGGGAGCGGGAGCGCGTGGCCCGGGTGGCCGTGGAGGAGCTTCAGGAGGAGGCGGACCGGATCCTGGCCGCTCCTGGTGAAGCCGAAACGGTGCTGGAGTTGACAGCGGCGAAGATGGAAGGGGTGCGTTCGAGAGCGAAGCGGCTGACCGGGCGGGAGTGGTCGTCACCGTCACTCCCGGCACCCGGCACAGCACCTCGTACGGTCCGACCGCGTCGAGGGCGGTGAAGCCGTCGTACAGCGGCACCGCTACCCGTACCTCCCCCTCCTCTCCCGCCATGTCCGACTCCCTGTCCTGATACGCGCCCCCGGTGGGGCACCGACGGACGAGCAGTCTCCGCGCGCCGCCGACGAGTTCCCGACAGCGCTCGCTCTCTTCTCCGGGAGCCGCGCCGCTCAGGAGCCGAAGCCCTTCAGGGACGCCGCGAGTGAGTCGATGGCCGCGGGGTTGCGCGGGCTCTCCACGAGGTCGACGTAGTCGAGTACGACGATCCGGTCGTTCTTGATGGCGGACACGTTCGCCAGTGGCTTGTAGGACTTGAGGAACTTCCGCTTCTGTTCCGCGGTGACGTCGCCGTAGTCGTTGATCACGATGACCTCGGGGTCGCGGGCGACGACCGTCTCCCACCCCACCGTGGTCCAGCTGTCCTTGAGGTCCTTCATGACGTGGTCGCCGCCGGCCTTGGTGATGATGTCGTGGGGCCCCGCGAAGGCGCCGGACGTGAACGGTTTGTCCTCGCCGCTGTCGTAGAGGAACACCCGCGGCCGGTCGGCGCCCTTCGGAGCCTTCGCCTGGGCTTCGGCCACCTGCTCGCGGAACGAGGTGACGAGGGTTTCGGCCCTGTCCTCGACGTCGAACACCTTGCCCAGATTCCGCAGGTCCGTGTACAGCGCGTCGAGCGGCGTCATCACACCGCGGGCCTTGCCCTGTCCGTTGCGGCACGACTCGCTGAGCAGGTACGAGTCGATGCCCACGCGTTGCAGCGCGGCAGGCGTGAAACCCTCGCCCTCGTTGAAGCCGTAGTTCCAGCCCGCGAAGACCAGGTCGGCGCGGGCGTCCAGTACCAGTTCCTTGTTGATCCGGTCCTTGGAGAGCCACTCGGTCTTCTGGTAGCCGTCCTTCCACGGCACCGCCGTGAGGTCGCCCTTGTCGTCGGGCATGACGTATCCGGCCATGTGGTCCTCGAGGCCGAGGGCGAACATGATCTCGGTGATTCCCACGTCGTTGGTGACCACGCGCCGCGGAGCCCTGTCGAACGTCTTCCTCTCGCCGCAGTTCTCGACCGTGACCGGGTAGTGGCTGCCCGACGACGCCGTGGCGCCGTCTCCCTTCCCCTCCCCCTGCGAGACGTCCGCACCGCAGCCGGTGACTGCGAGGGCCAGGACGAGAGTGAGGGCGGCGGGGCGTGCGAGGTTGGGCATGGTGGCGGTGACTCCTTCGAGGACGGGTCAGGGAAGACGGACTGGGCGGACTGGGCGGACTAGGCGGACCGCTGGGAGGGGAGGCGGTCGAAGAGCAGTTGAACCGCGCCCGTCTCCGGGTGGGGCACCCGGTGTGCCCGGACTCCGAAGACGTCGGCCAGCAACGCGGGTGTGAGAACGTCGTGGGGGGCGCCGGAGGCGACGATCCGCCCGCCGTCGATGACGTGGAGAAGGTCGCAGTGGGTGGCGGCGAGGTTGAGGTCGTGCAGTGCCGTGAGTACGGTCAGCCCACTGGCCCGCACCAGGGAAAGGACCTCCAACTGCTGTGCGATGTCCAGGTGGTTGGTGGGCTCGTCCAGGACCAGTACCTGCGGCTGCTGAGCGAGTGCGCGGGCGATCAGGACGCGCTGCTTCTCACCTCCGGAGAGCGTGAGGAAGCCGCGGTGGGCCAGGTGGCCGGCGCCGACTCCTTCCAGCGCCGCGGTACACGTCCGCCGGTCCGCGTCGGTCTCGCGGGCCACCGCCCCCTGGTGCGGCAGTCTGCCCATGGCCACGACCTCGGCCACCGTGAAGTCGAACTCCGCGACCGCTTCCTGCGGGAGGGCGGCGAGCCGGCGTGCGCTTTCACGCGTGCTCATGGTCAGGAGGTCGTCGCCGCCGAGGCGTACCGCACCGGCCGTGGGGCGCAGAGCCCGGTAGACGCATCGCAACAGGGTCGACTTACCGCTGCCGTTGGGTCCGACGAGTCCCACGACCTGTCCGCTGCCCGCCCGCAGTGAGACGTCCTCCACCACGCGCGCCCCGGAGAGCTCCACTGTGACGGTGTCGATGTCGACCTGCATCACACGCCTCCGAAGGTGTAGGTGCGGCGGCGCATGAGCAGGATGAAGCACGGCACGCCGATGGCGGCGGTCAGTACGCCCAGCGGCAGCTCGGCCGGGGCGAGCACCACGCGCGACAGGATGTCCACCCAGATCAGCAGCACGGCGCCGGCGAGCGGTGCCACGGCCAGCAGCCGGCGGTGGTCCGCCCCGACCAGCATCCGGGCGGCGTGCGGGACCATCAGGCCCACGAATCCGATCGCCCCGCTGACCGCGACCACGGCCCCGGTGACGGCGGCTGCGGTGAGGAACAGTTCCTTGCGAAACCGCCCGGGGTCCACGCCCAGCGCGGCAGCGGTCTCGTCGCCCATGGCGAGGGCGTTCAGGCGCCGGGCCGACCAGCCGAGGTGGACGAGGCCGCCGAGCACCGCGCCCGCGGCGATCGGTACGGAGGACCAGCTCGCACCGCCCAGACTGCCGAGCAGCCACATCACGGCGGACCGGGCCGCTTCACCGTGCTCGGCGGCGAACACCATGAACGTGGTCACGGCCGAGAACCCGTAGTACAACGCGGTACCGGTCAGCACCAGCCGCAGCGGCGTCAGCCCTCGCGGGGTCCGGGCGATCGCGTACACCAGGATCATGGCAGCGAGCGCGGAGACGAACGCCGCGGTGGACAGCGCCCAGACACCGAGGGCGCCGAAGGCGCCGAAGATGAGCACGGCGTTGGCTCCGACGGCGGCGCCGGAGGAGATACCTAGGACGAACGGGTCCGCGAGCGCGTTGCGGACCATGGCCTGTACGGCGACGCCGACGGACGCCAGACCGGCGCCGACGACCGCGGCGAGCACGGCGCGGGGGAAGCGGAGTTCCCACACGATGGTGTAGGAGGAGACCTCGTCCGGTGCTACGGCCCCACCGGTCAGCCCCGCCCAGAGGTAGTGCAGCGCCTCGCCCCACGAGAGCCCCGACGCCCCGATGCCCGCCCCGCAGGCCAGGGAGACGGGGAGCGCGACGCACAGGGCGGTGACGAGCAGGGGCAGCGGGACACGCTGAGGTTGCGGGGGTCCGCCGCTCGTACGGTGGTGCGGTACGACGGGTATGCGGTCGCGGAGCGTGGCCACAGGCGGATCGCTTTCGCCTCGGGCCGTGCACCTGCGTGTTCGAAGGAGCGGGCCCGGGCGCTGGGCGCCGTGCGCAGCACCTCTCGCAGTCCACGGCGATCGACAGGAGCTTCACCACCGCGGGTAATCGGGCTTGCGGAGACGCCCTGTTCGGGGCTCCGCCTACCGTTGCGGGTCAGCGCCGGACTTCGACCGGACTTCCCCCGCGAGGCGCTTGCAGCTTAGCGCCTGTCCCCCGCCCGCTCTCCACGGGGACGGTCGAGGGCGGTGCCGCCCGGCTGCCCGGCCTTCGGCGAGGATGGCCCGGTCGTGCCGTTGCCGGCGGCTCTCAGCACGCGGCGCCCGAAGGGGGCCCGGCCGACCGACGCGGGTGTGGCCGTCCCCGTCGGCAGAGTCGGGGACGGCCACTGGGCGGTCGGGCGGTTCAGCCGCGCCAGGTGTCGTCGAGGGTGGTCCTGGTGGAGGTGGCGGTCGCGGTGCGGTTGGCGCCGCTTTCCCAGGTCACGTTTCCTGCCTCGTCCTTGCGGAGGTACTTGTACTCGAAGGACGTGCCCTCGGGAAGCTCCAGGTCCAGTTTCCACACCGGGTATGCGGCCGGGTCGAGCTTGAGGGCGCTGCCCGGGTTCCAGTTGCCCAGTTCCGGCCTGTCGCCGGTCACGTAGATGTTCTGGCCCGGGTTGGTGGACGCGTTGACGGCGAAGGACACGCCGGAGGTCACCGGGTCGGGAGCGGGAGTGGTGCCACCGTCGCAGTTCCGGGCGTTGACGTGCAGGGCCGCGGCCGTGTGGGCGCCGAGGGTGGCGGTGAACCGGCCGGATCCGTCGACGGTGACACCCTTGCCGGACTGGATGTCGCAGTAGTCACCGGCGGGCAGTGACGTCTGGAACGTACGGGTCAGCGAGGAGCCCTCGTGGTTGATCGCGACGTACGCCTTGGAGCCGCGCCCGAAGGCGATCCGGTCGCCGCCGTTGTCCCACCAGTCGGTCACCGCCTGGCCGCGGGCGGTGTTGCGGAAACCGACCATGGAGGAGATCTCGCGCCAGGCGTGCTGGCACTTCCAGCCGTCGCTGTAGCATGCGTTCACCTGGCCGCCGCTCGGCGGGCCGGCGTCGCGGTCGGAGAACTCGTAGCCGGAGTGGACGTCGGGGTTGCCGTACGGCCAGGCCAGCATGAAGACGTGGGCCAGGGTGTAGGCGGCACCGTCCTTGTAGCTGAGGGTCTCGCCGTTGCGTTCGGTGTCGTGGTTGGCGACGAAGACGTTGGACTTGTCCGAGGGCATGTGGCCCCAGGCTTCGCCGAAGTTCTTCAGGTACGCGAGGTTCTCGCCGTTGAAGACGCGCTTGAGGTCGCGTCCGTAGCGGAATTCCTGGACGTCGCCGCTGCCCAGGTACTCCGTCGGGGAGACGGCCTCGCCGGCACCGTGGATGGCCTCGTGCTTCCAGTACACGTTCGGGTCGCTGAGGCGGGACTTGATGTCGGCCAGGTCGCCGGCGGCCATGTGCTTGGCCGCGTCGATCCGGAAGCCGTCGACGCCGAGGGACAGCAGGTCGTTGAGGTAGCCGGCGATCCTGCCCCGGACGTAGTCCTCGCCGGTGTCCAGGTCCGCGAGCCCGACCAGCTCGCACTCCTGGACGTTGAATCGGTCGCGGTAGTCGTTGATCTGCGAGGTGCAGTTGTCGAAGTCGGGTGCCGAGTAGCTGCCCGGGTAGTTGTACTTGGTGTACGACGAGCCGCCGGTTCCGGTGCCGTTCCCGGCCGACATGTGGTTGATGACCGAGTCGGCGACGACCTTCACACCCGCCGCGTGACACGTGTCGACCATGCTCTTGAACTGTCCGCGGTCACCGAGGCGGCCCGCGATCTTGTAGCTGACCGGCTGGTAGGAGGTCCACCACTGTCCGCCCTGGATGTGCTCCTGCGGCGGGGAGACCTGGACGAAGCCGTAGCCGGCCGGGCCGAGGGTGTCGGTGCACGCCTTGGCGACCGAGCTGAACTTCCATTCGAACATCACCGCGGTGACGTCTTTGTCGCCGGGCGGGGAAGCCTGCGCCGGCACCGCGGTGGTGAGGAGGCTGCCGGCCACGCCGGCGGTGAGTGCAAGTGCCGCGGCGGTGCTTCTTCGCGCTCTGCTGGTGCTCCTGTGCATGGAGTCTCCCGTGTGAGGATGCGGGTGTCCCGGATACCGACCGATGCTTGACTGGGGAGTCGACACACTCTTGCAATACGTTGCTGCAAGATGACTGCAAGGTGTTGCGGTCGTGACCGTAAGGGCACCGTTCTGCACCGGTCAACCCTTCGGACGAGGCCCGCCGCAGGACGTGACGTGGCGTCATTTCTGTAATTTTCCGCATCTACTTGCAGAAGGGGGAGGTGCGCGCCCGCCCACGACCGGAACCCGGCCCACCTGGTACTGCGTCCTGACGGGCAAGGACGAGCGGACGGGAACGATGGTCGAACGAACAAGAGCGCGGGGCAGGTCGGTCTGGGCGCGGGGGCGCGTGCTCGCCGGGGCGGCGGTGCTGACGGCCGCCCTGCTGATGCTCCACGGGGTGGTCCCCAATGCGGTGGGCGGGCTGGGCAGTCTGCTGGAGTCGTTCCTGCCGTGGCTCGGCCTGGTGATCGTGGGGCTGCTCCTCCTCGCGCTGCTGCGCCGCTCGGCCGTCGCGCTGGCGGCGCTGCTCCTGCCGCTGGCGGCCTGGACGTACCTCTTCGGCGGACTGCTCCTGCCCGCGCCGGAGCCCGGCGCCGCCGACCTGGTCGTGGTGCAGCACAACGTCAGCGACGAGAACACCGACCCCGCGGGCACGGCCCGTGCGCTGGCCGAGGTCGGGCCCGACCTCATCGCGCTCCAGGAACTGGTGCCGCCGGCACGGAACGTGTACGAGAGGACTCTCGCCCCGGACTACCCGTACCGGACGGTTCATGGCACGGTCGGACTCTGGTCGAAGCATCCGCTCACCGGTGCCCGGCCGCTCGACATCAAGCCCCGGGGCATCACGGAGGAGTGGAACCGCGGACTGCGGTCCTCGGTGCACACGCCGCACGGCGAGATCGCCGTGTACGTCGCACACCTGCCCTCGGTCCGCGTCCGGGCGAGCGGTCTCGCGTCATCGTGGCGGGACGAGAGCGCCGGTCTGCTGGGAGACGCCGTCGCGGCCGAGCGGCTGAGCCGGGTCGTGCTGCTGGGTGATCTCAACGGCACGGTCGACGACCGCGCGCTGGATCCGCTGACGGCACACCTGAAGGTGGCTGAGCGGGGCTTCGCGCTCAGCTTTCCCGCCGCCTTCCCGGTGGCCCGGATCGACCAGGTCATGGCCCGCTCCGCGACCGTCGGCCACATCCGCACCCTCCCCGCCACCGGAAGCGATCACCTTCCGGTCGTCGCCCGGGTCAGGGTGGAATGAAAGGGGCATACGCTTCACAGTCATCGCAAGCGCCCCGATACGCCTGGAGAGCAAGCCGCTTACGGAGCTTGCGTTAGCCTTGCGTGTGTGACGCGACGACTTGCTCAAGTGGCGAAGAAGGTCGGGGTCAGCGAGGCCACGGTCAGCCGGGTGCTCAACGACAAACCGGGGGTCTCGGAGGCGACCCGGCAGTCGGTGCTGAGCGCGTTGGACGTTCTCGGCTACGAGCGGCCGACGCAGTTGCGGGGTGAGCGTGCGCGGCTGGTGGGGCTGGTGCTGCCGGAGTTGCAGAACCCGATCTTTCCGGCGTTCGCCGAGGTCATCGGTGGTGCCCTGGCCCAGCAGGGGCTGACGCCGGTGCTGTGCACCCAGACCAAGGGCGGCGTCTCCGAGGCCGACTACGTCGAGCTGCTGCTGCAGCAGCAGGTGTCGGGGGTCGTCTTCGCGGGCGGGTTGTTCGCCCAGGCCGACGCCCCGCACGACCACTACCGGCTGCTCGCGGAACGCAACATCCCCGTCGTGCTCGTCAACGCCTCCATCGCGGACCTCGACTTTCCCTGCATCGCGTGTGACGACGCCGTGGCCGTCGAGCAGTCCTGGCGACACCTGGCCTCCCTCGGTCACGAACGCGTCGGTCTGGTGCTCGGCCCCTCCGACCACATCCCCTCCCGCCGAAAACTGACCGCCGCCCGGCAAGCGGCCGAGGCCATGAACGCGGAACTCCCCGACGAGTTCGTCGAGCGGGCCATGTTCTCCCTGGAAGGCGGCCAGGCAGCCGCCTCACGCCTGCTGGAACGCGGAGTCACCGGCATCATCTGCGCCAGCGACCCCCTCGCCCTCGGCGCCGTCCGCGCCGCCCGCCGACGCGGACTCCACGTCCCCCACGACATCTCCGTCGTCGGCTACGACGACTCCGCCTTCATGACCTGCACCGAACCCCCGCTCACCACCGTCCGCCAACCCATCGAAGCCATGGGACGCGCCGCCGTCGACCTCCTCTGCGCACAGATCCAGGGCACCGAAGTCCCCCACAGAGAGTTGCTCTTCGAACCCGAACTCGTCGTCCGCGGCTCCACCGCACAGGCATCCGCCAAGTAGTCGCGCCTCGACATCTTCGGCAAGCTGTCGAACAATTGCAAAATCCGCGCGCGATATCGCGTTCGCTTGTTCGCGAGACGAACGGAACGGTGCTCACGCTCTCCCGCGAGGCGCTGGGTCCGCGGCGCTCCACCGGCGGGTTCGGTGAGGGCCCTCGACCGGCCTCCGGCGCCGTATGACGTCGTCCTCGTGCCCGGCGCCGCGGGACACGGCGGTGCGGCCGCGCGTGTGAGGCGGACCCGGCGGGCGCCTCGCTCGTGGGCCGACCGGTCGAGGCGCCGCCGTCGCCACTCGCCCCGAGGCAAGGCAGAATCGGGGCAGAAGGCCGTGGGAGGAGGCGACGCGTGCGGGAACGACCGTGGCTGCGCGGGGTCCGCCGGCCTCCCGAGCCCCTCGTCGGCGGCCATCGAGCACTGAAGGCGGCCCTGCGGCCGGTGACCGAGGCGGTGCGCGCCCGGAGCCGGCTGGCATGGCTGAACGAGGCCGGTATGCGCATCGGGACCACGTTGGACCTGCGGCGCACGGCCGAGGAACTGTCCGGCTTCACCGTGCCCGAACTGGCCGACGGGTGCGCGGTGGACCTGCTGGAGTCGGTGCTCCGCTTCCAGGAGGGCGACCGCTTCGAGGGGGAGGCGGGCACTCCCGAGCTGAGGGCCATGGCGGTCGCGGAGATCCCCGGGCTGAATCTCGCGCCCGACCCGGTGGGCCAGGTGTCGGTGTACACCGCCGACCGGCTGGTACGCACGTGCCTGACCACCCGCAAGCCGGTTCTGGTCACCCGCATGGAGCCGTCCGACTTCCATGCCGTCGCGCCCACTCGCCAGGCGGCCGAGCTCATGCGGCGCGCGGGCGTGCACTCCTACCTCGCGGTCCCGCTGATCGCGCGCGGGGTGCTGCTGGGCCTGGCGGACTTCATCCGGACCGGCAGCCGGTCACCGTTCACCCGGGCCGACGTGGCTCTGGCCCTGGAACTGGCGTCCAGGGCGGCCGTGTCCATCGACAACGCCCGGCTCTACGGGCGGGAGCGCGAGCACGTGGTCACGCTGCAACGGGCCCTGCTCCCCCGGTCCAGCCCGAGTACCCCCGGCCTCGACGTGTCCTCGTGCTACGACCCGGCCGGCGATCCGGCCGCCGTGGGCGGCGACTGGTTCGACGTCGTCGCGCTGCCCAGCGGCCGTACGGCGTTGATGGTGGGCGACGTGATGGGGCGGGGGCTGGCCGCCGCCGCGACCATGGGCCGGCTGCGCACGGTGGCCCGCACCCTGATGGCGCTCGACATCGCGCCCGAGCGGCTGCTGGCCCGGCTGGACCTGGCCGCCCGCGACCTGGAGGAGGACCAGGTCGCCACCTGTCTGTGCGCGGTCTACGACCCGTACGGCAGCACCTTCCGCATCGCCAGCGCCGGTCACCCGCCGCCGCTGCTGACGGGTCCCGACGGCACCGCCTCGTTCCTGGACGTGCCCGCCGGGGCGCCGCTGGGGGCCGGAGTGATCCCGTACGACCCGGTCGACTGCCCGGTGCCCGAGCGGGGCCGGCTGACGCTGTACACGGACGGTCTGATCAGGTCGCGCACCGCCGACCTCGGCACGCAGATGGAACGGCTGCGCGAGACGGTCGGCGACGGCCTGCCCGAGGACGGCACGGTGTGCCGGTCCGTCACCGAGCGGGTCTGCGGTGACCGGTCCGACGACGCGATCATTCTGGTCGCCGGCACCCGGCCGCTCGGTCCGGAGGGCGAGGTGTACGTACGGACGCTGCCGCCGGACGGCAAGGCCGCGGGGCAGGCCCGGACCGCGGTGCGCGAGCAGCTGGTGAAGTGGGGCCTGGACGACCTGGTCGACTCGACGGAGCTGGTGGTCAGCGAGTTGGTCGGCAACGCCCTGCGGTACGGCAACGCCCCCGGCGAGCTGCGCCTCCTGCGGCACGAACGACTGTTCGTGGAGGTCTCCGACTCCGGGCCCGACCTGCCGCAGATCCAGCACGCGGACGTGAGCGACGAGAGCGGGCGCGGTCTCCAGCTGATCAACATGCTGTGTCGGCGCTGGGGTTCGTGCCGCACGCCCGAGGGGAAGGTCGTCTGGGCCGAGCAGGACCTGCCCGTGCGTACCGGGGCGGCCGGCCCGCGGTAGCGCCGCCCGTACCGTCCCGGCCCGCACCTCCCGCCCCCGCGCGCTCACGCCGCCTGCTTCGCCTCCTCCGTCGCCGGCCGTCCGAACTGGGTGCGGTGGAGCTGGGCGTAGCGGCCGCCGACGGCCAGGAGTTCGTCGTGGGTGCCGCGTTCCACGATGCGGCCGGCCTCGACCACCAGGATCTGGTCGGCCGCCCGGATCGTCGACAGCCGGTGCGCGATCACCACGGCGGTCCTGCCCTCCAGTGCCTCCGCGAGGGCCTCCTGGACGGCCGCCTCGGAGGTGTTGTCGAGGTGGGCGGTGGCCTCGTCGAGGATGACGACGCGCTGGCGGGCCAGCAGCAGCCGGGCGATGGTCATGCGCTGGCGCTCGCCGCCGGAGAGCCGGTAGCCGCGCTCGCCGACCACGGTGTCGAGGCCGTCGGGCAGGGACCGTACGAGGTCGACCAGGCGGGCGCGGCGCAGCGCGTCCCACAGCTCGGTGTCACCGGCCCCCGGCCGGGCCAGCAGCAGGTTGGCGCGGACCGTGTCGTGGAAGAGGTGACCGTCCTGGGTGACCATGCCGACGGTGTCGCGCAGTGACCGGGCGCCCAGGTCGCGGACGTCGACACCGCCGACGCGCACGGTGCCGCCGTCGGCGTCGTACAGGCGCGGCAGCAGCTGGGCGATGGTCGACTTGCCGGCGCCGGAGGAGCCGACGAGCGCGATGGTCTGCCCCGGTTCGGCGCGGAAGGAGAGGCCGTGCAGCACCTCCTCGCCGCCCCGGGTGTCCAGCGTGGCGACCTCTTCGAGGGAGGCCAGGGAGACCTTGTCGGCGGACGGGTAGCCGAAGCGGACGTCGTCGAACTCGACGGCGACCGGACCGTCGGGGACCGGGCGGGCGTCGGGCTTCTCGTCGATGAGCGGGGCCAGGTCCAGCACCTCGAAGACCCGCTCGAAGCTGACCAGGGCGCTCATGACCTCCACGCGGGCCCCGGCGAGCGCGGTGAGCGGCGCGTACAGGCGGGTCAGCAGCAGCGCGAGCGCCACGACGGCGCCCGGGTCCAGGGTGCCGCGCAGGGCGAACCAGCCGCCGAGGCCGTAGACCAGGGCCAGGGCGAGGGCGGAGACCAGGGTGAGGGCGGTGATGAACGCCGCCTGGGCGGTGGCGGTGCGCACTCCGATGTCGGCGACGCGGCGGGCGCGGTCGGCGAACTCGGCCGACTCGTCCTCGGGGCGGCCGAACAGCTTGATCAGGGTGGCGCCGGGGGCCGAGAAGCGCTCGGTCATGCGGGTGCCCATGGCGGCGTTCAGGGCGGCGGCCTCGCGCTGCATGCGGGCCATGCGGCGGCCCATGCGTCGGGCCGGGAACACGAACACCGGCAGCAGCACCAGCGCGAGCAGGGTGATCTGCCAGGACAGGGTGAGCATGACGGCCAGGGTGAGCAGCAGCGTGACCAGGTTGCTCACCACCCCGGACAGTGTGTTGCTGAAGGCCCGTTGGGCGCCGATGACGTCGTTGTTGAGACGGGAGACGAGTGCTCCCGTACGAGTACGTGTGAAGAACGCGACCGGCATGCGCTGCACATGATCGAACACAGCCGTGCGCAGATCGAGGATGAGTCCCTCCCCGAGCCTCGCCGAGAGCCTCCGGGAGAAGATGCCGAGCACCGCCTCGGCGACCGCGATGAGCGCGATCAGCAGGGCGAGGCGTACGACCGTGCCCTCGTCGTCGCCCGACACGATCGCGTTGACGACGTTGCCCGCCAGGACGGGGGTGGCGACGGCGAGCAGCGCCGTCACCACCCCGAGCAGGACGAACCGGGTGATGCGGCGGCGGTGCGGGCGGGCGAACGCGCCGATGCGGCGCAGTGTCGCGCGGGCGAGGGGTCGGCGCTCCTGCTCGGCGTTCATAACGCTGTGCAGTTGGGTCCAGGCTGTGGTCTCCATGCTCATGCGAGTGACGGTAGAACCTCAATCTTCCTTGAGGTCAAGAGCCTCGGGGTGGACCGGCCGCCCGCCATCCGTAAGACGTCGTCCGCGCGTCGGCCATCCGTAGTTGGCGCCGTACCGGGAATCTCTTGTGGTGTGACAGCGGTACAACTCCCCGAGAAGCCCGTCCCCGGCTTCACCCCCGTCCGCCGCGACAGCCGCGCCCGCCTGGTCCGGCGGGTCTTCTGCGTGCTTCCGTTGCTGCTGGTCACCGTGGTCGCGGTGCGACACCGGTTGGTGCTCGCCGAGGGCTTCGGCCATCTCGCCACCGCCCGGTGGCCCTGGTTGCTGGCCGCGGCCTGCGCGACCTGTCTGACCTGGGTCGCCGCGGCCTGCACCCGGCAGGGCGCCGTCGTGGAACGGCTGCCGCGGCGGCGGCTGCTCGCCACGCAGTTCGCGGCGGGCGCGGCCAACCATCTGCTGCCGACGGGGCTGGGCGCGAGCGCGGTCAACCTGCGGTTCATGGCGGTGTGCGGGCTGCCGCTCGCCCGTTCCTCGGCCGCTCTCGCCCTGTATCTGCTGGCGGAGAGCGTGGGCCGGCTCGCCCTGCTGGGCGCCCTGCTGATCGCGTTCCCCGACGCGCTGCGGCTCGGCACCCTGCTGCCCGAGGGGGCCGTGGGGCCGCTGCTGATCGTGGCGGGCGCGGTGCCGTTCGTGGCGGCGGGCGTACTCGCGCTGGCGCCACGGCTGCGTGCGACGCTGGTCTCCTTCCTGCGGACGGCGCTCGGCGAGGCCCGCTCGGTGCACGCCCTCCCGGCGCGGGCGCTGGCGCTGTGGGGCGGCGCGCTCGCCTTCCCCGCACTCCAGACGGCGGTGCTGGTCCTGGTGGGTGAGTCGCTGGGGCTGCCGGTGCCCGCCGCGCACATGGCGGTGGCGTATCTGGCGGCGACGGTGGCGGTCGCGCTGGTGCCCACGCCGGGCGGGATCGGTTCGGTGGAGGCGGCTCTGGTCGTGGCGCTGGTGGCGGCCGGCGGCCCGGCGGCCGTGGCCACGGCGGTGGTGCTCGCGTTCCGGCTCATGACGGTCTGGCTGCCGCTGCTGCCCGGGGCACTGACGTTGGCGGCGCTGGTACGGATGAAGGTGATCTGAGGCCGAAACACCGCGCCCCGCTCCTGGGCGCGGTATCGACCACCACGCGCGATGCGGCAGGATGAACGCTCGCGCCGGTCGAACTCTCTTGCGGACCGGCGTGGTTCGCGCATCCCGGAATACAGCAGGTATCGAGCAGGTGACGACGTGACGAGACTTCACATCCGGCCGTCGGCGAGGCACTTCGCCGCAGCCGCGCTCCATGGAGGTGGCCGGTGACGGACGACCCGACCATGGACCACCTGGTGCCCGCCGGCATCGCGCTGGCGGCGGGCCTCCTGGGCGCGTTCCTGCTGCGCATGGTGCTGCGCTGGCTGGCGGGACACGCCGGGCGCACCCGCTGGAGCGGCGACGACGTCATGGTGGCCGCGCTGCGCACGGTGGCGCCGTGGGCGGCGGTCGCGGGCGGCGTGGCGGGCGCGGCGGCGGCGCTGCCGCTGACGCGTGCGGTGCAGCACAACGTCAACCAGGTGCTGACGGTCCTGCTGATCTTCGTGGCGACGGTGTCGTCGGCCCGGGTGATCGCCGGCCTGGTGCGGGCGGTGACGACGTCCCGTTCCGGGGTCGCGGGATCCGCCACGATCTTCGTCAACATCACCCGGATCCTGGTGCTCGCCATCGGTTTCCTGGTGATGCTGCAGACGCTGGGCGTCTCCATAGCGCCGCTGCTCACCGCGCTGGGAGTCGGTGGTCTGGCGGTCGCGCTGGCCCTGCAGGACACGCTGGCCAACCTCTTCGCGGGCATCCACATCCTGGCCTCGAAGACGGTGCAGCCGGGTGACTACATCCAGCTCAGCAGCGGCGAGGACGGCTACGTCGAGGACATCAACTGGCGGCAGACCACCGTCCGCGACCTGTCCAACAACCTGGTCGTCATCCCGAACGGCAAGCTCGCGCAGTCGAACATGACCAACTTCATGCGGCCCGAGCAGCAGCTCACCATCATGGTCCAGGTCGGCGTCTCCTACGACAGTGACCTGGAGCACGTGGAGCGGGTGACGGCCGAGGTGGTCGCCGAGGTGATGACCGAGATCACCGGCGCGGTGCCGGACCACGAGCCGGCGGTGCGCTTCCATACGTTCGGCGACTCGCGGATCGGCTTCACGGTGATCCTGGGCGTCGGCGAGTTCAGCGACCAGTACCGGATCAAGCACGAGTTCATCAAGCGCCTGCACAGGCGCTACCGCGAGGAGGGCATCCGCATCCCGGCCCCCGCCCGGACGGTCGCTCTCCAGCAGGGGTCCGTGGTGTTCCCGCAGCAGCGGACGGGCGAGGACGCCGTCCCGTTCGCCTGACCCCCCACCGACTCGTTCAGGTATTCGATCGAATGCGACGGGAGTCGTGCGGCCGCTTGTCCGGAATCTCCGCACGGCCCCTGTCGAGCCCGGGTCGATCACGAGATATCTTGATGTCGAGCAATGTTGCAGACGTGGAGCGGAGCACCCGGTGACTGACTCGACCATCATCTATACGCACACTGACGAGGCCCCGGCCCTGGCGACGTATTCGTTCCTGCCGGTGATCCGGGCGTACGCCTCGCGGGCGGGTGTCGCGGTCGAGACCCGCGACATCTCGCTGGCCGGCCGCATCATCGCCCTGTTCCCGGAGTACCTGGCCGAGGACCAGCGCATCCCGGACGCCCTGGCGGAGCTCGGTGAGCTGGCCAAGACGCCCGCCGCCAACATCATCAAGCTGCCGAACATCTCGGCGTCCATCCCGCAGCTCAAGGCCGCGATCGCCGAGCTGCAGGACCAGGGCTACGCGCTGCCGGCCTACCCGGACGACCCGAAGACCGACGAGGAGCGCGACGTCCGCGCCCGCTACGACAAGGTCAAGGGCTCCGCGGTCAACCCGGTCCTGCGCGAGGGCAACTCCGACCGCCGCGCCCCGGCCTCGGTGAAGAACTACGCCAAGACCCACCCGCACCGCATGGGCGCCTGGTCCGGCGAGTCGAAGACCAACGTCGCCACCATGGGCGAGAACGACTTCCGCTCCACCGAGAAGTCCGTGGTGATCGCCGAGGACGGCGCGCTGCGGATCGAGCTGGTCGGCGACGACGGCACCACCACGGTGCTGCGCGAGTCGGTACCGGTGAAGAAGGACGAGGTCATCGACGCCTCCGTGCTGCGCGTCGCCGCGCTGCGCGAGTTCCTCACGGCCCAGGTCGCCCGCGCCAAGTCCGAGGGCATCCTGTACTCCGTGCACCTGAAGGCCACGATGATGAAGGTCTCCGACCCGATCATCTTCGGCCACGTGGTCCGCGCCTTCTTCCCGAAGACCTTCGCCCAGTACGGCGAGGCGCTCGCCAAGGCCGGCCTCACCCCGAACGACGGCCTGGGCGGCATCTACAAGGGCCTGGAGTCCCTGCCCGAGGGCGCCGAGATCAAGGCCTCCTTCGACGCCGAACTCGCCGAGGGCCCGGAGCTGGCCATGGTCGACTCCGACAAGGGCATCAGCAACCTGCACGTGCCCTCCGACGTCATCATCGACGCCTCCATGCCGGCCATGATCCGCACCTCCGGCCACATGTGGGGCCCGGACGGCCAGGAGCAGGACGCCCTCGCGGTCATCCCGGACTCCTCCTACGCCGGCGTGTACCAGGCCGTCATCGAGGACTGCCGCGCCAACGGCGCCTACGACCCCTCCACGATGGGCTCGGTCCCGAACGTCGGCCTCATGGCGCAGAAGGCCGAGGAGTACGGCAGCCACGACAAGACCTTCGAGATCCCCACCACGGGCACCGTCCGCCTGGTCGACGCCGACGGCAACGCCGTCCTGGAGCAGACGGTCTCCGCCGGTGACATCTTCCGCGCCTGCCAGACCAAGGACGCCCCGATCCGCGACTGGGTGAAGCTGGCCGTCACCCGCGCCCGCGCCACCGGCGACCCGGCCGTCTTCTGGCTGGACGAGGGCCGCGCCCACGACGCCAACCTGATCGCCAAGGTCAAGGCGTATCTGCCGGAGCACGACACCGAGGGCCTGGACATCCGGATCCTCAACCCCGTCGAGGCGACCAAGCTGTCGGTGGAGCGCATCCGCCGCGGCGAGAACACCATCTCCGTCACCGGCAACGTGCTGCGCGACTACCTGACCGACCTCTTCCCGATCCTGGAGCTGGGCACCAGCGCCAAGATGCTGTCGGTCGTCCCGCTGATGGCGGGCGGCGGCCTGTTCGAGACCGGCGCCGGCGGCTCCGCGCCCAAGCACGTGCAGCAGCTGGTCAAGGAGGACTACCTGCGCTGGGACTCCCTCGGCGAGTTCTTCGCCCTGGTGCCGTCCCTGGAGAAGTACGCCGAGGTCACCGGCAACACCCGCGCCAAGGTCCTCGCCGACGCCCTCGACCGTGCCACGGCGACCTTCCTCAACGAGGACAAGTCCCCGACCCGGCGCGTCGGCGGCATCGACAACCGCGGCAGCCACTTCTACCTGTCCCTGTACTGGGCGCAGGAGCTGGCCGGGCAGACCGACGACGCGGACCTGGCCAAGGCCTTCGCCCCGCTCGCCGAGAAGCTGACCGCCGACGAGCAGAAGATCGTCGACGAGCTGAACGCCGTCCAGGGCAAGCCGGCCGAGATCGGCGGCTACTACCAGCCCGACCCGGCCAAGGCCGCCGAGGTCATGCGCCCGTCGGCCACGTGGAACGAGGCGCTGGCGTCCTTCGCCTGATCCTCCCCCGGCCCGAAGGCCCGCGACGCACCCCGTCTCCGTCCACGGAGGCGGGGTGCGCGTCTCTCCCGTCCCCGCGTCCCCGCGTCCCCGCGTTATCTACGTCTGTGCGGAGCAGCCTCATGCCCTCCTTCGAGCTCGTCCCCGGCGACCCGGCTTCCCCCGTGCTCCTCCACGTGCCGCACTCCTCCCGGCGGATACCCGCCGACGTCCGCCCCGGCATCCTCCTGGACGACGCCGCGCTGGAACGGGAGCTGGACCACATCACCGACTCGCACACGGACCGGATCGCCGAAGTCGCGGCCAAGATGGCCGGACTCACGCCCTGGCGGTTCGTCAACCGGGTGTCGCGGCTGGTGGTGGACCCGGAGCGGTTCCCGGACGAGCGGGAGGAGATGACGGCCGTCGGGATGGGCGCCGTGTACACGGGGACGTCGCACCGGGAGGCGCTGCGGCCCGACGGCACCGACCCGGAGCCGTTGATCGAGCGGTACTTCCGGCCGTACGCACGGGCGATGGCCGCGGCGGTCGCCGACCGGCTCGCCGCCACCGGTCGGGCCGTGATCATCGACGTGCACTCCTACCCCACCGAGCCGCTGCCCTACGAGCTGCACGGCGAGGGCCCGCGTCCACCGGTCTGCCTAGGCACCGACGCGTTCCACACGCCGTCCGAGCTGCTCGACGCGGCCCGGGAGGCGTTCGCCCCGTGCGGGCAGACGGGGCTGGACAGCCCGTTCAGCGGGACGTACGTGCCGCTGGAGTTCTACGGGAAGCGGCGCGAGGTGGGCGCGCTGATGGTGGAGATCCGCCGGGACACCTACATGACCGAGCCCGGGGGCCCGGCCGGGCCCGGGCTGTCCCGCCTCGCGGCATCGCTGGCGGCCCTCGTCGACGCCGTACCGGGCTGACCGCGGGCCCGCCCACCGGCTGGAGCACTCCCGCGCGACAGCCGCCCGGGTGCGCGGTGAGGGTGGGTGCATGACGCAGGAGACCACCACGCTGACCGGCCAGTCCCCGCCCCCCGTGCGGGACTGGCCCGCCCTGGACCTGGACGGCCCGCAGTTCGACCCGGTCCTCGCCGATCTGATGCGCGAGGGGCCGCTGACCCGCGTCCGGCTGCCGCACGGCGAGGGCTGGGCGTGGCTGGCCACCCGGTACGAGGACGTGAAGGCGATCACCAACGATCCCCGGTTCGGGCGGGCCGAGGTGACGAGGCGGCAGATCACGCGGCTCGCCCCGCACTTCAAGCCGCGCCCCGGCTCGCTCGCGTTCGCGGACCAGCCCGACCACAACCGGCTGCGGCGCGCGGTCGCGGGGGCGTTCACCGTGGGCGCGACGAAGCGGCTGCGGCCCCGGGCGCAGGAGGTCCTCGACGGCCTGGTGGACGGGATCGTCCGGGACGGACCGCCGGCGGACCTGGTCGAGCGGGTCCTGGAGCCGTTCCCGATCGCCGTCGTCAGCGAGGTGATGGGGGTGCCGGCCGCCGACCGGGAGCGCGTGCACTCCTGGACGCGGCAGATCATCTCCACCTCCGGGGGCGCGGAGGCCGCCGAGCGGGCGAAGCGGGGACTGTACGGGTGGATCACGGAGACCGTCCGCGCCCGCGCCGACAGCACCGGCGACGACGTGTACTCGATGCTCGGCGCCGCCGTGGGCCGCGGCGAGGTCGGCGAGACGGAGGCGGTGGGCCTGGCGGGGCCGCTGCAGATCGGCGGGGAGGCCGTCACGCACAACGTCGGTCAGATGCTGTACCTGCTGCTGACCCGCCCGGAACTGATGACCCGGATGCGGGAACGCCCGGACGCGCGGGACACCGCCCTGGACGAGCTGCTGCGCTGGATCTCGCACCGCACCTCGGTGGGCCTCGCCCGCATCGCGTCGGAGGACGTCGAGGTGCACGGGGTGCGCATCGGTGCCGGCGACCCCGTGTACGTGTCCTACCTCGCCGCCAACCGCGACCCGGACGTCTTCCCCGACCCGGACCGGATCGACCTCGACCGCGCTCCCAACCCGCACCTGGCCTACGGCAACGGGCACCACTACTGCACGGGTGCCGTGCTCGCGCGGATGCAGACCGAACTGCTCGTCGACACCCTGCTGGAACGGCTGCCGGGGCTGCGGCTCGCGGTCCCCGCCGACCAGGTGGCCTGGCGCCGCAAGACCATGATCCGCGGGCCGCGCACCCTGCCCTGCGCCTGGTAGGCCGTCACCGCGGACCGGCGGCTCAGGCGCGCAGCCACTCCGTCACGACCACCTCCCGGCCGGTCCGCAGCCGCAGCGCGAAGGGGCCGGTGGGCGGCGCCCCGCCGGTGAACCGGCCCAGGTCGTCCGCCGTCAGCCGCGCGTGCGCCAGCGGACCGCTGAGGACCTCGATCCGGGCCGGCCCCGGCGGCAGCACCTGGCCGATCAGGCCGTCGGCGGTCACCTCGACGTCGACGGTCATCTCGTCCGCGCGGAAGGTCAGCATCCGCGGCGGGTCCGTCGCTCCTCTGACCGGGATGGCGTCGACCAGCGAGTCGAAGGTCAGCTCGGCGACGCGGGCGTCCAGGTCGTGCAGGGCGAACGCGTCCACGGTGATCTGCCGCAGTTCGGCCGGGACCGGGTCCAGGATCGCGGCGGCCTGCCGCAGCTCCTCCTCCAGGAGGCCGGTGCCGAGTTCCTCGTCGGTGAACGTCCCGTCGGACGGTTCGTCCCCGAAGTCGTCGTTCATGTCGCTCATATCGTCCCCCGTGCCTCTAGCCGGGCCCGTAGCCGGCGCAGACAGCGCTGGCGCATCGGCCCGATGCTGCCCACCGCGATACCCAGCGCGGCGGACACCTCCTGGTAACTGGGCGGCGGCGAGGAGATCAGCACTCGCAGCAACTGGCGGCAGCGCTCGCCCAGTTCCTCGAACTCCTGCCACAACCGCCGCACGCGCTCGGTCTGCGCGGCGGCCTCCTCGGAGTCGAGCACCGACTCCTCCGGCGTGCGGTCCTCGCTCGGCCGGTCGAGCAGTTGCGGATCGTCGGTCGGCGTCCACCGCTTCGACGCTCTGATCAGCTTCAGGCACTCGTGCCGTGCCGTGCTCGCCAGCCAGGAGCCGGTCTTCTCCGGTTCGCGGATCCGCCCCAGGTGCTGGGCGAACCGGAACCAGGCGGTCTGGTACACCTCGTGCGCGTCGGCATCGGACAGTCCGTGGGCCCGCACGACGGACCACACCAGCGGGCCCAGCCCGTCCACCAGTGACTTCCAGGCCGCCGCGTCCCCGTCGGCGGCCGACTGGACGAGCACCCCGACATCTGCACGGTCCACGGTCCCACCCCTCGTGTACGACACGTCATCGTACGCCGTGGAGTGGGTGGTTCCGCCCGGCATCCGGCCGCTCACGACCCGCCGGCCGGCGGGTCGAGGGGGACGGGGCGCCAGGTGGGCGGCAGCAGCGCCGGTACGTGCGCTCCGCGTACCTCCGCGTACTCGGTGTTGGCCGCGAGCAGTTGCTTGCGGGCCGCGCGCGGGTCCCGCTCCTTGTGCGCCGTCATGTGGGAAGCGACAAGACCGGCGACGACGGGGGTGGCGAACGAGGTGCCGCTCCACTGCGCGTGGCCCTCGAACATCACCTGGTCCGGCTTGGCGGGTGCCTCGCCCGGTTCGCTCAGGACCCCGTTGTGGCGGGGGTACTGGCAGGTGCAGGCGTAGCCGAACCCGTATCGGCACGCGTCGTAGGTGGAGTGCTGGTAGACGTACGGCACGGGTGTGCCGAAGCCGGTGAGGGCGCTGGTGAGGCGCTCGCCGGGGGCGTAGGCCTTGACCCAGCCGCCGTGGTTGCTGAAACAGGCGCCGAACTCGCCGTCGGCGCGCAGCGCGCCGACCGACAGCACGGACTTCTCCCAGCCGGGCAGGTCGGCGTAGGCGGCGGGCCAGAAGGGCGTGGCACTCGCGTTGTTGCCGGCGGCGGCGACCAGCAGGGTGCGCTGGTCGCGCAGTTCCGTCATGAAGGCGTGCAAGCCGAGCAGGCCGTCGGTGCGGCCGTTGGAGGTGCCGGCGGAGAGGCTGAGGATCTCGGGCCAGCCGCTCCGGTCGACGGCCTCGAAGAGCTTCTCGCCCAGCTCGGACTCCAGGATGGCGCCGGCGTCGTTGAGGGTGTTGCGAACGGTCACCTCGGTGTTGGGGGCGACGGCGGCGACGAGCCCGGCGATGAACGTGCCGTGGCCGACGTACTGCTGGAGGATGCCGTCGTCGTCGCACTCCCTGATCTGGGCGTCGCCGTCGGTGTGGGCGAGCAGCGGGTAGGACCGGTAGTCGTGCATGAGGCCGGTGTCGATGACGAGGACGCCGACGGCGGTCCCGGCGTCGTACGGCGTCTCGGCGGCGGCCGGGTTCGGTGGCTCGCCGATCGGGGCGGGGACGGGCTCGTCGCCGGGGCAGGCGTTGACGGCGATGGAGACGACGTGGTTGCGGCTGATCAGCCGACGGCCCGCGCGTCCCTCCATCGTCCTGAGAGAGCGCAGCGCGTGCGCGACGGTCGGATCGCCGCCGCCGTCGCCCTCACCGGGGTCGGCGACCTGGATGCGGGTGATGCCGGTGCGGTTGGTCTCGGGGCTCGCCCGGCGCACGTGGTCCGGGGTCAGGCCGGACATCGCGGTGAAGTGGTCGCGCACGGTGTCCTCCACGATGCGGGCCTCCTCACCGTCGCGGGCGAGGACGACGCCCTTCTCGTAGAAGAACTCGGCGGAGTCGTCCGGCCCCATCGCCAAGGGAACGCCCGGCATGGAGCGCTGGATCTGGTCGAACTGCTCGCGGAATCTCTGTGGTGCCATGGCATTTCCTCCACTGGGGCGGCGGCGGTGGTGGCGGCGGTCGCCGCGACCGTCTCGTCCGCGGTCTCGGCGACGGTCGTCAATCAGAGTCCGGGGGTGGCTGATTGATACAGACTCGAACCTGTGTGGCGCGGTTCCGGAGCACTACCATCCGTGGGGTGACAGCGGGAAGCGACTCGGTTCTCCAACTGCTGCCGATGGTGTTCGCCGCCCCCAACGAAGCGCTGGCGCGGGCGGAGGAACTGCTCGGTGCCGATCCCTCACCGCTGCACGCCTCGATCGCCCATCAGGTGGTCGGCATCTGGCAGCGGGACTTCGGGGACACCCGGCGGGCTCTGGCGCATCTGCGGCGCGCCCGCGATCTCGCGGCACGCGCGGACTCGGCGGAGCGGGAGGCGGACGTCCTGGCCACGCTGGGGGTCGCGCTGGTGCACTCCGGCCGCACCCGGGAGGGCCTGGCCGCGTTCGAGCAGGGGGTGGCGCGCGGTACCGGGCACACCCGCGCGCGGGTGCTGTACCGGCGGGCGTACGTGTGGTGGGTGCTGGGCCGGCACGGCGAGGCGCTGGAGGACGTACGGCGGGCGATTCCGGTGCTGCGGCAGGCGGACGACGTGATCTGGACGGCGCGGGCGCTGACCCTGCGGGCCACCGTGCATCTGGCGCTCGGCGCGGTGGAGCGGGCGGACGCCGACTTCACCGCCGCCGAGGCGCTGTGGGACACCACCGGCCAGGAGCACGACAAGGCCGACGCGGTGGAGAGCCGAGGGCTCGCCGCGTTCCGGTCCGGTGACGTGCCGGCGGCGCTGCGGTTGCTGGACGAGGCGGAGGAGCGGTACGCGAAGCTGGGCACGCCGACGTTCATGCTCACCATCCGGCGCTGCGAGGTGCTGATGGCGGCGGGGCTGGCGACGGAGGCGCTGACCGAGGCGGACGGGGCGATCGCCGCGCTGGACGGGATCGGCGGGCAGTCCACCCGCAAGGCGGAGTTGCTGCTGGTCGCGGCGCGAGCGGCCCGGCTGGCGGGTGATCCGCAGACCGCGCTCGCGCGCGCGGCCGTCGCGGTCCGGCTGTTCGCCGGGCAGCGGCGCACCTGGTACGAGACGCACGCCCGCCTGGTGCTGATCGAGGCCCGCGTCGCGACGGGGCGCGGTTCGGGCCGGCTGGTCGCGGACGCGGCGGCGGTGGCGGAGCGGCTGGCCGCCTTCGGGGCGCCGGCCGCCCCGGAGGCGTCGCTGCTCGCGGGCCGGATCGCGCTCGGGCTGGGCTGGACGGCGGACGCCGAACGGCATCTGGCGGTCGCCGCGCGCAGCCGGCACAGCGGGCCGCCGCTGGCGCGGATGACGGGCTGGGCGGCGCAGGCGCTGCGGGCGGGGTCGGCGCGGGGTGTGCTGGAGGCCTGCCGGCGCGGTCTGGACGTCCTCGACGACCACCGGATGACGCTGGGCGCCTCGGAGTTGCGGGCACGGGCCACGGCGCAGGGGGCGGAGCTGGCGGCGCTGGCGCAGCGGGCGAGTCTGGTCTCGGGCGGGCCCCGGCGGCTGCTGGTGTGGAGCGAGCGCTGGCGGGCGACCGTACTGGCGGCGCCGCCGACCCGGCCGCCGGCCGACCCCGCGCTGCTGAGCGGCATGACGGCGTTCCGCGAGATCGCCGCCCGCGCGGAGGAGGCCCGGACGGACGGCGGCCGTCCCGTCCCCGCCCTGGAGCGCGAACAGCGTCGCCTGGAGCGGGAGATCCGCTCCCGCACCCTGCACATGCGGGGCGAGGCGCCGGGTGACGGCGACCGGTTCGACGTGGGGCGCCTGCTGCGGCGGCTGGGCGACGACGTACGGCTGGTGGAGCTTGCGGTGCTCGACGGACGCGTGCACGTACTGCTGTGCGGTCAGGGCCGGGTACGGCGGTTCGAGGCCGGGTTGCTGGCCGACGCGGAACGGGAGGCCGAGCATGTACAGGCCGGCCTCCGGCGCCTGGCCCACCCGGGCGCGGAGGCCCGGCTGCCGCTGGTGGAGGCGGCGGGCGCGCGCCTCCAGGAACTCCTGCTGGGCCCCGCCGCGGCGCACCTCGGCTCCGGCCCGGTCGTCGTGGTCCCCCCGGCCCGGCTGCACCGGGTGCCCTGGGCCCTGCTGCCCGTACTGCGCGAACGGGTCCTGAGTGTGTCGCCGTCCGCGAGCAGCTGGCTCCGCGCGAAGGAGACCGCGCCCCCGCTGGGCGGCCGCCAGGTCCTGGTGCGCGGGCCGGGGCTGGCGAGCGGCGGCGCCGAGGTACCGGAACTCGCCGACCGGTACGGGGCGGTGTCGCGGACGCCGGACGGCGAGGAGGCGTGGGCGACGCGTGGGACCCGGCCGGCCACACCGGAGGACGACGAAGAGACGCCAGCGGCACGTGAGGTCCGGCCCGCGGGACCGGACGGCGGCGAAAAGACACCAGCGGCACGTGAGGCCACGCCCGCCGGACCGGGCGGCGACGAAGAAGCGCCAGAGACACGCGAAGCCCGGCCCACCGAACCGGACGGCGACGCCGGGCGGCGGGAGGTGCCTACCGTGCTGGAGGGGGACGCGGCGCGGGTGCCGCGGGTGTTGCGGGAGCTGGACGGGGCGGCGCTGGCGCATATCGCGGCGCACGGCACCTTCCGCGCGGACAGCCCTTTGTTCTCGTCGCTGCGGATGGCGGACGGGCCGCTCATCGTGCACGACTTCGAACGGCTCGACCGCAGCCCCTATCGGATCATCCTGTCCTGCTGCGACACCGCCCGCTTCGCCTCGGTCGGCGCGGACGAGTTGCTCGGGCTGGTCACGGCGCTGCTGCCGCTGGGTACGGCCGGGGTGGTGGCGTGCAGCGCGCCGGTCAACGACGCGGCGGTGGTGCCGCTGATGCTCGCGCTGCACAAGGGCCTGGACGCGGGGCTGTCCCTAGCGGAGGCGCTGCGCGACGCGCGGGCGGCGCTGCCGGACGACGCGGTGCACCAGGCGACGGGGTGGGCGTTCTCCGCGTTCGGGGCGGCCTGAGCACCGGCCTGCCTCCGCGTGGTCTCTCCGTACGTCAGGCGGGCTGGGGCTCGGGCAGCTCCATCAGCCAGGGCAGGGCGCCGCGGTCGCCGGCGCCGAGGCGGGTGTAGGCGCCGTACAGGTGATTGCCGACGGTGCGGACGGACAGGGTGAGTCGCTCCGCGATCTGCCGGTTGCTCAGACCCGCGGCGGCGAGGGTGACGATCTGCCGCTGGCGGGCGGTGAGTTCGCCGAGTACCAGAGCGGACAGGGCGGGGGTGCGCGCGCCCTGGCAGCGCCGGGCGAGGGCGACGGCGCGGGTGCGGGCGGTGCGGGCGGCGCCCGGGGCGCGGTGGGCGCGTACCGCCTGGGCCTGCGCCTCGGCCGCGAACAGCAGGAACCCACGTCGCTCCAGCTCCTCGGCCACGCGGTCCAGCGCCGGTCCGTCACCCCGCGCGAGGGCGTCGGCGTGTCCGGCGAAGACTCCGGTCAGCCGGCCGGCCGACCCTTCGGGGGCGCCGAGCCGGACGGCGTCGTACGGGTCCCCGGTGCGAGCGGCCGCCCGGACCGCCTCGTCGAGGTCACCGCGTGCGGCGGCGGCCCAGGGTGCGGCCGCCCCGTGGCTCTCCGCCTTCGCGTCGCCCGACTGGGCGGCGGCCAGGGCGAGTTCCTCGCGGCACGACGCGTCGTCCGGGCTGCCGCGCAGGCCCTCGCGGGCCCAGGCCGCGGCTTCGTGCAGCCGACCGCGCAGGCGGGCGAACCGGGCGCGAAGCACCGCGTACTCCACCGGCAGGGGCGCCCCTTCGGCCGCCAGCCACTCCCCCACCGGTGTCTCCAGCGCCCGTACGTTGGCCTGCTCGACGCGCAGGGACAGGGCGGCCCGCTCCGCCGCCAGCGCCGGCCCGCACCGGTCCGGGGTGCGGGCCAGCCGCCGGGCCCGCAGTCGGCCCGCGGCGGCGCGCAGGACGGGGCCGTGCAGGGGGTGGGCGAGTCGGGTGGCGCCGTGGTCGTCGACGATGACCAGCCCCTCGGCCTCCAACCGCTCCAGGATCCATACGTCGAAGGCGTCCAGGCCGAGCGGAAGGGGCTCGGCGAAGGCGAGGCGTTCGAGCGTCTCGCGCTCCTCGGTGCGGGCGCGGTCGAGGACGTGGGCGGTGCGTTCCCGTACGGCCGTGGTGACCGGGACCGGTCCCCGCCACGCCCACTGGTCCGTGTCCGGGACCCGTGCGAGCAGCCCTCGCTCGCACACGGCGGTCAGCAGCTCGCGCAGCAGCCGCAGATCCCCCCGGCACAGGCGGTGCAGCCGGCCGACGGTGAGCGGCTCGACGGCGACGCCCGCACCGGCCGTGAGCAGGTCGGCGGTCTCCTCGCGGGGCAGCGGCTCCAGGCAGAGGCGAGGCAGCAACTCACCGGACCACAGCCGGGACACCGCGCCCGGCACGGGGACGCCTTCCGCGGCGACGACCAGAAGCCGGGTGCGGCCGTGCACGGCGAGTTGGTGCAGGAGGGCGGCGGAGGCGTCGTCGAGCAGGTGGGCGTCGTCGACCACCAGCAGCCGTACACCGGAGAGGAGTTGTACCGCTCGGTGCAGGGTGACGGTCTCGGGCAGCAGGTGGGCGAAGGCGGCGAAGGGGATCTCCCGGGTCGCGGGGGTCCCGGCCGCCCTGGCGTGGTCCGTGCCCCGGACGGCCTCCGTCACGAGCCTGGTCTTGCCGCAGCCCGCCGGGCCCGTCACCACGATGCCGCCGCGTCCGGCGGCCAGGGACCGGCGCACCAGATCCAGTTCGTCCGTCCGCCCGGTGAACGGCCAGGGCGCCTGCAGGGTCTTCGGGGTCCGCGGAGAAGTCGTCACGGCAACATGAGTCGGCATACTCAGCCCTGATACAGGGTGACTTGAGTAGCCCCCGACTCAGGCGCCCGGACCGGGCCGGACGGCAGTCTGGAGGCCATGACCGCACGCTACTGCTCGCTCGCGCAGCAGCCTGCCCCCGTGTTCGCGCCGGGGCTGGCCGCAGAGCGCCTCGCCGCGCTCGTCGGCGGGCAGCGGATGTGGGTCAACGGCACCGTGCTGCACTACTGCTTCCTCGGGGGCGACACCGACTCGTCCGTGGTTCCCATGCCGGGTACCGGCCGGCCTCGGCGGGTGTCGTGGGTGGGTACCGACGAGCAGCGGGACGTGGTGCGCGACTGTTTCCGGGAGTGGCAGGACCTCGGCATCGGGCTCGTCCTCACCGAGGTCGGCGACCGCTCGGAGGCCGAACTGCGGATCGGCTTCCAGCCCGGTGACGGGTCCTGGTCGGCGGTGGGCAAGGACGCGCTGCGGGTGGGGCTGAACGACCGCACGATGAACTTCGGCTGGGACCTCACCGCGCCCGGGGAGCGTGCGACGGCCCTGCACCAGATCGGGCACGCGCTCGGCATGCTGCACGAGCACCAGAGCCCGTTCGCCGGCATCCTCTGGGACGACGAGGCCGTCTACGCCGAACTGGCGGGCCCGCCGAACCACTGGAGCCGGGAGCGGACGTTCCACAACATCCTGCGCAAGCTCGACTCGGACGAGGCCAACAACCCGGTCTGGGACCCCCAGTCGATCATGGAGTACCCCTTCCCGTCGGGGCTGATACTGGAGCCGGAGCACTACCGCTCGGGCCTGCACCCGCCCGGTACCCTCTCGGCCGCCGACAAGGAGTTCGCCCTGCGCTGGTATCCGTCCACCGGCCGGCCGGGCCCGCTGGTGCCGTTCCGTTCGGTGCCGCTGGGGCTCGGGCCGGGCGAGCAGGCCGACTTCCGCGTGGATCCGCCGGAGACCCGCGAGTACACCGTGGGTACCTTCGGTGACAGCGACGCCGTCGTCGTGATCTTCGAGGTGCGGGACGGAAAGCCCCGCTACCTCGCGGGCCAGGACGACGGGGGAACACCCCGCAACGCCACTATCAGGGCCCGCTTCGTCAAGGGCCGCCGCTATGTCGTCCGGGTGCGTCTGTACTCCTCGTGGGGTGCGGGCGAGACGGCGGTCATGTACTGGTGACCGCGGGGCTCCAGAGCACCCGGGCGCCACGGCCACAGTCCGGCGCCGGGGGACGGCCGGGGCACGTCGCCTTCGGGGGAGGGTGACGTGCTCCGGCTACGTCGTGTCCGCCGCGCGAGGGGGGCGGCGGACACGGCACTGATCGCCGCACGGGGTGCCTCTCCCTCCCGCGCTAGGACGGGTCGGCGGCGTGCTCCCGCAGGAAGGCTCCCGCATGAGCGGCGGCCTCTTCCTTCGTCGTGTACCCGGTGTCGCCCTCGGCGGCGCCGTGCGTTCCGTCCGCGCCGTCGCCCGTCCACGTCCACTCGCCGGACGTCGGGTCCTGCGCCAGTTCGGCCGTTCCGCCGAAGAGTTCGAGCGCCGTGTCCTTCCGCGCTGTCGAGCGACGGGGGACCGCGTCGGGCCACTTCTTGCGCGCGCCCTGCCGGGTGATACCCCAGACGGCGCCCAGTTGTTCGTAGCTCGCGCCGTAGGAGCCGGCGGTGGCCGCCGCGAACGCCGTCAGCCGCTTGACCTCCTCGTCCACCACCTTCCAGGCGGCGAGGACGGACAGAGTCACGTCAACCGGGTCCGCCTCCCAACTGCCGGCCTCGGAGAGCCCCGACGCGCGGGAGCGAATGGCGGAGGCGAGGGGATCGAGGGCGTCGTAGAGGGCTTTGTCCAACTCTGCCCGCTCGTCGGCGGTGGCCTCAGCGGAAGTCATGCGACAACCATAGTTACCGTGAATCGCGGTCGTCAACTTTTGTTTCCGATTGGGTGGGATCGTGAACGGCGCAACGACAGAAAGGCCGTTCCCGCTGTTCAGCGGAAACGGCCTACGACCTGCGAAGAACGCAAGTCGGGACGACAGGATTTGAACCTGCGACCCCTTGACCCCCAGTCAAGTGCGCTACCAAGCTGCGCCACGTCCCGGTGCGCGGCCCACGTTTCGTGTGATCGCGCTGGTCAAGACTACCTCATCCCCTGGGGGCCTGACGTCGGCCGAGGCATGTGGCGCGGGCGTTCGGAACCTCCCGATGATCACATCGCGAGACGGCTTTGCGGCGCGCCGTGACCGTCTTCCCGATCCTCGTCCTCGCGGCCGGCGCCCTCGGCCTGCTGCTTCCCGGGACTTTCACCGGGTGGAGCGAGTCGGTCCCGTACCTGCTGGGCGTCGTGATGTTCTGCATGGGCATCACCATGACCCCGGAGGACTTCCGCGGGGTCGCCGAGCGTCCCTGGGCGGTGGCCCTCGGGCTGGTCGCGCACTACGTCATCATGCCGGGGCTCGGCTGGGCCATCGCCCACCTGCTCGACCTTCCCCCGCAGCTCGCCGCCGGCGTGATCCTCGTCGGCTGCGCGCCCAGCGGCACGGCCTCCAACGTGGTGACGTACCTGGCCCGGGGTGACGTGGCCCTGTCGGTCTCCGTCGCGACCGTCTCGACGCTCGTCGCCCCGCTGGTCACCCCGCCGCTGACGCTGCTGCTGGCCGGCGAGTACCTCCCGGTGGACGCCGGGTCCATGGTCACCGACATCCTCAAGACGGTGCTGCTGCCGATCCTCGCGGGTCTGGCCGTACGGCTGCTGGCGGGGCGGTACGTGGAGCGGGCGCTGCCGGCGCTGCCCTGGCTGTCCGCGCTGACGATCTCGGTGATCGTGGCGGTGGTGGTGGCGGGCAGCGCCGACGCGATCAAGTCGGCGGCGGGGCTGGTGTTCGTCGCCGTGGTGCTGCACAACGGCCTCGGGCTGGCGCTCGGTTACGGCGCGGGTCGCATCGGCCGGCTCGGCGAACCGGCCAGCCGTGCCATGGCCTTCGAGGTCGGCATGCAGAACTCCGGCCTCGCGGCGTCCCTGGCCACCGCCCACTTCAGCCCGCTGGCGGCCCTGCCGGCCGCGGTGTTCTCCGTCTGGCACAACGTCTCCGGCGCGGTCACCGCGGCGTGGTTGTCGCGCCGGGGGCGGTGAACCGCGATCGGACGAGCGAGGTCGGGTTCTCCGACGCGGGTCCGGCGCGCGTGCCTCCGCCGCCGGTCAGGTCCGGACCGGTTCGCGCATCATGAACACGTCCACGGGGTCCTCGGTCTCGACGGTGAACCCGTGCCGCTCGTACAGCCGTCTGGCCGCGCTGCCCCGCAGCACGTTCAACCGGACGAGGTCGCCGTCACGGTCGCACCGGGCCAGCAGCGCGCGGAGCACGGCCGAGCCGATGCCCGCACCCTGGAGGCGCGGGGCGAGGTAGAAGTGCTCCAGCCATCGGGCGTCCTTCGCCGGCCGCAGCGCCACGCAGCCGGCGAACCCGCCCTCCACCTCGATCACCCAGGTGTGTGTCCGGTCGAATCCGTCCCTCAGCCGTTGCCGTACCCGCTGCTCGTCGTACCGGCCGAGGCGTTCCAGGTCCGCCCGCAGTACCACGGCCCGCAACTCGGCGACGGCTTCCACGTCCGACGTCGAGGCCTGCCGAAGTGTCCAATCCGCCATGATCGCCACGCTAGCGGTCGGCGCCCTGCCCGGCTTCGGGCGGGTGCCGGTTCGCACGCCGACGCCGGGGGCCGCGTTCTCGCCGCCGTACGGCCCGACGAAGTGTCCGCGCGCCCCGCCGGATACACCACACCTTGTCAGCCCCGGGGGCCCGTGCGCCCCGGTTAGCCTCACCGCATGACCCACAGCTTCGTTGTCCGCGTCCCCGACGCCGAGCTCCTACCCGAGTCCCTCTCCCCCGCGCAGATCGTGTCCGGCACCCCGGAGGTGACCGGCAAGGTGGTCTGGGAGTCGGCGGACGGCGGGCAGGTGCGCGGCATCTGGCAGATCACCCCGGGCGTCGTCACCGACACCGAGGCGGACGAGATGTTCGTCGTGCTCAGCGGGTCGGCCACGATCGAGGTGCAGGGCGGCCCGACGCTGACGGTGGGGCCGGGCGACCTGGCCGTGCTGCGCGAGGGCGACCGTACGACGTGGACGGTGCACGAGACACTGCGGAAGGCGTACGTGATCAACCTCGGCCAGAAGTCACCCGGTTGATCATTGATGGCGGTCGGGCAACGCCCGGAGACCGGTCTTCCACCCGTTCTCCCTCCCGTGTCGGCGGTGCTGTGACCGCTGCGTTCCGGTCAAGTGACCGGCCTGACTGGTTCAGTCCGTTCGGAACGGCCTCAATGACGACCAGTCGGTGAGGGGGCGGGGTTCCTGGAGGCGGCCCTTGCCGGAGCGGTCGCCCGCGACGTGGACGAGCAGGTACTGGTCTCCGGAGAAGACCCAGAAACGATGGTCGTCACCGGGAACCGGCAGAACCGCGTCGATCCCGTTCGTGAAGCGGTCCAGGCCGCCGAACGTCTTGCGCCACTGCCCGATCGGAGCAGGCCCGCTCACCCGCCGCGCCGACGCCGGGTCCGCACCCACCTCGACGACCGTGTACTCACTGCCGGAGAACACCCAGAACCTGCCCCGCACACCCGGCACCGGCATCACCGCATCCACACGACGCGAGAAGCCCGCCCCCTCGCCGATGCTGTCGCTCCAGTCGGTGAGGGGGCGGGGTTCCTGGAGGCGGCCCTTGCCGGAGCGGTCGCCCGCGACGTGGACGAGCAGGTACTGGTCTCCGGAGAAGACCCAGAAACGATGGTCGTCACCGGGAACCGGCAGAACCGCGTCGATCCTGCTCGTGAAGCGGTCCAGGCCGCCGAACGTCTTGCGCCACTGCCCGATCGGAGCAGGCCCGCTCACCCGCCGCGCCGACGCCGGGTCCGCACCCACCTCGACGACCGTGTACTCACTGCCGGAGAACACCCAGAACCTGCCCCGCACACCCGGCACCGGCATCACCGCATCCACACGCGACGCCGCATGGGCACCAGTGGACGTCTGCCCGGTCTGGTCGGGCGAACCGGAGCCGAGGTCCTCTCCGGCGACGTATGCGGTCACACCCGCTCCGGCGAGGAGCACCCCCACGGCGAGCGCCCCTGTGATCGCCGTGCGGCGCCGGTTCGCGCGTGCGGTGGCCGTGCGGCGCCGGTTCGCGCGTGCGGGCTGCACCGGCTGCCGCAGTGTCGCCCGCACCGTTTGTGGGACGCCGTCGACTATCGACTGCAGCGCGTCTGTGAGCTGTGCGCTGGACGGGCGCTTGGCGGGGTCCTTGTCCACCAACTGCTCGATGACGTCGCCCAGCGGGCCCCGGACGTGGACGGAGGGCGGTTCGAAGGCGACGGCGAACGAGGTGGCCGTGAGGTCCCCGCGGGCGAAGGGAGTCTGGCCGGAGGCCAGGAAACACAGAGTGACGCCGAGGGAGAACAAGTCGCTGGCCGGCCCGGCGGGCTGATCGCGCAGGCGCTCCGGGGCCGTGTACTCGGCCGAGCCGACCACGCCCCCCGTGCCCGTGAGTCCTGTGTGTCCGGACAGGGCGGCGATACCGAAGTCGGTGAGCACGCTGCTTCCGTCGGCGCGCAGAAGCACGTTGGCCGGTTTCACGTCACGGTGCAGCGCACCGGCCGCGTGCACCGCCTCCAACGCGGACAGGACCTCCAGGCCGACGCGGGCTGTCTCCACCGGTGACAGGAGCCCGCTCGCTCGCACTCGCTCGCTCAGTGAGCCGCCCGGCACCAGTTCCATGACGATCCAAAGACCGCCGTCGAACTCCACCAGATCGTAGATGTCGATGACATGCGCGTGCGTCACCCGGGCGATCGCCCGCGCCTCCGACAGCACACGGCGCATCGACGCCTGCTGCTCGTACCCGACACCGACGGCATGGAGTTCCTTGACGGCCACCGTCCGCTGCAACAGATGGTCCCAGGCACGCCACACCGTGCCCATACCGCCGCTGCCCAACTGGTCGGCGAGCACGTACCTGTCGGCGACGACTCGCCCGCCCACTCTTTCGATCACGACGAGACAATGTACATGCCGACTGCCAGGGCGTTCGGTGATCACATGCGGAAGTCGACCGCCCTCTCCGTACCTTTGTCCTGTCAAAAGGTTGACATGATGCCTCGGCTGCGCCGAGGGTGGGCGGGACAGAGCAGGGACCGGTCCGAAGAGGGGCTTTCATGGTGGACGCGCTGGGTGTCGCCGTCGTCGGTTTCGGCTGGATGGGCCGGGTGCACACCCAGGCGTACGCCCGCGTCCGGCACCACTATCCGCAGCTCGCCCTGCGCCCGGAACTCGTGACGGTCGCCGAGGAGGTGCCGGGGCGCGCGGAGGAGGCCGCCGCGCAGTTCGGGTTCGCGTCGACGACCCGGGACTGGCGCGACGTGGCCGCCGACCCGAGGGTGGAGGCGGTCAGCATCACCGCCCCGAACTTCCTGCACCGCGAGATCGCCGTCGCGATGGCCGAGGCCGGCAAGCACATCTGGATCGAGAAGCCGGTCGGCCTGACCGCCGGGGACGCCCGTGCGGTGGCGGACGCGGTCGCCGAGGCCGGTGTCCAGGGCGCGGTCGGCTTCAACTACCGCAACGCGCCCGCCGTCGAGGCCGCCCGCGAGCTGATCGGGTCCGGGGAGGTCGGCACCGTCACGCATGTCCGCATCCGTCTCTTCAGCGACTACGCGGCCCATCCCGAGTCCGCGCTGACCTGGCGCTACGAGCGGGAGCGCGGCGGCAGCGGGGTCCTCGGCGACCTGGCCTCGCACGGTGCCGACCTGGCTCGCTTCCTGCTCGGCGACATCGCGTCGCTGACCGCCGACACGGCGATCTTTCTGCCCGAGCGGGCCCGCCCGGCCGCCGCCACCGCCGGTCACTCCCGGGCCGCGGGCGGCGAGCCGGGCCCGGTCGAGAACGAGGACTACGTCAGCTGTCTGCTGCGCTTCGCCTCCGGCGCCCGCGGTGTCCTGGAGGCCTGCCGGGTCTCGGTCGGCGAGCAGAACAACTACGGCTTCGAGGTGCACGGCACCAAGGGCGCGGTGTTCTGGGACTTCCGCCGCATGAACGAACTGGGCGTCAGCCGCGGCACGGCGTACCAGGACCAGCCGGTCAGCACCGTCTACGTCGGCCCCGCGCACGGCGAGTTCGCCGCCTTCCAGCCGGGCGCGGCGAACGCCATGGGCTACGACGACCTCAAGGTGGTGGAGGCCCACCGCTTCCTGCGCTCGATCGCCGAGGGCACCCCGCACGGCGCCACCCTGCCAGACGCGGTGCACAGCGCGGCCGTACTGGACGCGATGGCGCGGTCGGCCGAGCGCGGCGCCTGGGTCGAGGTCTGACCGGAGGGATGAGGGCGGAACGCCCCGGCAAACAGGGGCGGGCGCTGCTGGCAACCCGCAAAAGTGCCGCCGGGCCCGCCGCCCCCGCACGTGGTCGGCGCTCCCGCCCCGCATCCTTCGTACCCCGTCCCCCGGCCACCGAAAGGACGACGATGTCCTCGCCCCCCGTCCCCTCCGGCCGCACCTGGCTGTCCGAGCGGGACTGCGACCTCGACACGTTCCGCGCACTCGTCGAGCGGCCCACCGACCCCGCCGACCATCCGCGGGCCCGCGCCGTGGAGCGGAACGTCCCGGTCTACGAGGCCGGCCGACTGCGCGACGACCGTGAGACGGCGGCCGAGCTGGTCCGCGCCCTCGCCGACGGCCCCGGCATCGTCGTCCTCGCGGGCGCGTTCCCGGACCCGTCGGTCGTCGACCGGGCCACCGCCGTGTTCGACGCCCTGATCGCCCAGCAGCGTGCCTCCGGCGCCACCGCCGGCGACCACTTCGCGGCACCCGGGGCCAACGACCGGGTGTGGAACGCCCTGGAGAAGGCGGCCCTGCACGACGCCGAGGCCTTCGCCGACTACTACGCCAACGACGCGCTGGCCCTGGTCGCCCGGGCCTGGCTCGGCCCCGGCTACCAGGTCACCTCCCAGGTCAACGTGGTCAACCCGGGCGGCACCGCCCAGACCGTGCACCGCGACTACCACCTCGGCTTCCTCTCGAACGAGGTCGCCGCCGCCTACCCGGCGCACGTCCACCGCCTCTCCCCCGTGCTCACGCTGCAGGGTGCGGTCGCGCACCGCGACATGCCCGTGGAGTCGGGGCCCACGATGTACCTGCCGCACTCCCAGAAGTACGTGCCGGGCTACCTGGCCTGGCGGCTCCCGGAGTTCCGGGCCTGCTTCGAGGCGCACCACGTCCAACTGCCCCTCGCCAAGGGCGACGCGGTCTTCTTCAACCCCGCGCTCTTCCACGCCGCCGGCACCAACCGGTCTACGGACATCCGTCGCATGGCCAACCTGCTCCAGATCTCCTCCGCGTTCGGCCGCGCCATGGAGACCGTGGACCGGGAGGCGGTGGCGAACGCCGTCTACCCGGTGCTGCTCAAGCGCCGGGGCGAGGGCGTGGGCGAGCGGTGGCTGGAGAACGTGGTCGCCGCGAGCGCCGAGGGCTACCCCTTCCCCACCAACCTCGACAGCGATCCGCCGGTCGACGGTCTGGCCCCGCCCTCCCAGGCGGATGTCGTACGGCGGGCGCTGCGCGAGGAGTGGACGCCGGAGGCACTGCGCGAGGTACTGCGGGCCGGCCGGGAACGCCGAGAGAGCTGAGGGACGGTACGGACGTGAGAGGACTTCTCGACGACAAGGTCGTCCTGGTCAACGGCGGAAGCCAGGGCGTCGGCGCCGCCATCGCGCGGGCCGCCGTCCGCGAGGGAGCCGTCGTGGCCGTCACCGGGCGGCGCCCGGAGCTCGGAGATGTCCTGGTGGCCGAGCTGGCGGAGGCGGGCGGCACGGTGATGTTCGTACGGGCCGACCTGGCGGACGCGGAGCAGGCGAAGGCCTGCGTGGCCCGGGTGGTGGAGGCCTACGGCCGTGTCGACTGCCTGGTGAACTCGGCGGGGCTGACCTCCCGGGGGACACTGCTGGACACGACTCCCGAGCTGTTCGACCAGCACATCGCGATCAACCTCAAGGCGCCGTTCTTCGCGATGCAGGCGGCGGTCGCGGACATGGTGGGCCGGGGCGCGCCCGGCAGCGTGGTCAACATCATCACGTCCTCGGCGCACGGCGGGCAGCCGTTCCTGGCGCCCTACGTCGCGGCGAAGGCGGGACTGGTGGGCCTCACCCGGAACGCGGCGCACGCGCACCGCTGGGACCGGGTGCGGATCAACGGCCTGAACATCGGCTGGACGGCGACCGAGGGCGAGGACGCGACCCAGCGCGCCTTCCACGGTGCCGGGGACGACTGGCGCGAGGAGGCCGCCGCCCGGCTGCCGATGGGAAAGCTCGGGCAGCCGGACGAGATCGCCGACTTCGTGGTCCTGCTGCTGTCGGACCGCTCCGGGGTGGTCACGGGCTCGGTGATCGACTGGGACCAGAACGTCCTCGGTGGCCTGGACTGAGTCCTCACCACCGCAACCACACACAGGGAGCAGCGGAGCACATGCGTATCGGAATACTCGGCCTCGGCCGCATCGGCGCCTTTCACGCCGAGACCCTCTCCGGACTCGAGTCCGTCGACTCGCTGGTCGTCGCCGACCCGTTCGCGGACGCCGCGAAGGCCGCCGCCGAGCGGTTCGGCGCCGAGGTCGCGGACTCCCCCGACGCGGTGCTGGCCGCCGGGGTGGACGCGGTGGTGGTCGCGGCGGCCACCGACGCCCACCCGGGGCTGATCCTGGCCGCCGTCGAGGCCGGCCTCCCCGTCTTCTGCGAGAAGCCCGTCGCCCGCACCATGGCGGAGGGCGTCGAGGTGCTCAAGGCGGTCGCCGGTCATGACGTGCCGGTCCAGATCGGTTACAACCGCCGCTTCGACGCCGGGTTCGTCGCCGCGCGGGCGGCCGTGCGGGGCGGTGAGCTGGGCAAGCTGCACACCGTGCGGTCCACCACGCTGGACCCGGCGCCGCCGCCCGCCGCGTACATCGCCGCCTCCGGCGGCATCTTCCGCGACTGCTCGGTGCACGACTTCGACATCATCCGCTGGGTGACCGGCCGCGAGGTGACCGAGGTGTACGCCGTCGGCGGCAACCGGGGCGCCGACTTCATCAAGGACGCGGGCGACGCCGACACCACCGGAGCGGTTCTCACCCTGGACGACGGCACGATCGCCGTGGTCTCCAACAGCCGCCACAACGCGCGGGGTTACGACGTACGCATGGAGATCCACGGTTTCGCGGACTCCATCGCCGTCGGCCTGGAGGACAGGCTGCCGCTGCGTTCGGTCGAGCCCGGCGTGACCTTCCCGGCCGGCACTCCGCACGACTTCTTCATGGACCGCTTCACCGCCGCATACCGCGCCGAACTCACCGCGTTCACCGAGGTGGTGGCCGGTGACCGCACCTCTCCCTGCACGATCGAGGACGCGCTGGAGGCCGGCTGGATCGCCGAGGCCTGCACGCTGTCGCTGCACGAGCACCGGCCGGTGACGATCGAGGAGGTACGGCGGGGGTGAGCCCGTACGGGCCGGCGGGCCGCGCGATCAGCTCGCCGGCTCGCTGATGTTCACCATCCAGGGCACGCCGAACCGGTCCGTGCACATGCCGAAGACGTCGCCCCACATCTGCTTCTCCAGCGGTACGGCGACGGAGCCGCCGGCGGAGAGCTGCTCCCAGTAGCCGCGCAGCTCGGTCTCGTCGTCGCCGCTGAGACTCACCGAGAAGGTGTTCCCCGGGCTGTACTCCATGCCGGGCGGGGTGTCGGCGCCCATCAGGGTGAAGCCGCTCGGTGTCTCCAGCATGCCGTGCATGATCTTGTCGGCGTCAGGGCTGTCGGACATGCCGGACGCACCGAAGGTGTTCAGCGCCAGCGTGCCGCCGAACACCTGCTCGTAGAACTCCATCGCCTGTCGGGCATCGCCGTCGAAGCTGAGGTAGGGGTTGAGACGTGAGGACATGACTGCCTCCCGGAACGGGACGAAGTGCCAGTGCTGTGCACGCTAGCGCGCGCCACTGACAACGGCCCGCCGAGCGACGCGCCGGCGGTACCCGCCCCGCCGGCGCGGTCAGCGGCCTCGGTCCCAGGCGTCTCGGCGTCCGTCTCGGCGTTGCAGGCGTCTCGGCGTTCCAGGCGTCTCGACGTCTCGGCGTCTCAGGCGCCGCAGGAGCGCAGGAACCTGCGGGTGCGGACGGCGATGGGCAGGGGCTTGTCGGGCTCGCAGGGGTACATGTCCTGCTCGACGATGGCGAACAGGTCCACGCCCAGTTTCTGGGCCGCCGTGAGCACCGGACCCAGCTCGGGTACGCCGGCGGGCGGTTCGCACATCACCCCGCGCTGCACGGCCGGCCCGAACGGCACCCCGCCCGCCCGCACCTCGGCGAGGATCTCCGGGTCGACCTGCTTGAGGTGCAGGTAGCCGATGCGCTCGGCGTACGTCTCGATCAGCTTGACGCTGTCGCCGCCGCAGTAGGCGTAGTGGCCGGTGTCCAGGCAGAGGTTGACCAGGTCGGAGTCGGTGGAGTCGAGGAAGCGCTCGACGTGCTCCTCGGTGTCGATGTGGGTGTCGGCGTGCGGGTGGACGACGATGTCGAGGCCGTAGGTCTCCCGCACCTCGTGGCCGAGGCGTTCCATTCCCTTGGTCAGGTGCGCCCACTGCTCGCCGGTCAGCTCCGGCGGCTCCAGGATCTCGGCGGTCTTGTCGTCGCGCCAGAAGGACGGGATGACGACGAGGTGCTTCGCGTCCATGGCCCGCGTCAGGGCGGCGACACGGCTGACCTGCTCCCAGGTGGCGTCCCATTCCGAGGGCCCGCGGTGCAGGCCGCAGAAGATGGTGCCCGCGGAGACCTTGAGGCCGCGCCGGGCCACCTCGTCGGTGAGCCGGGCCGGGTCGGTGGGGAGGTAGCCGTAGGGGCCCAGCTCGATCCACTCGTAGCCGGCCTCGGTGACCTCGTCCAGGAAACGCTCCCAGGGCACCTGCCGGGGGTCGTCGGGGAACCAGACGCCCCAGGAGTCGGGGGCCGAGCCGACGCGGATGCGGTCGAGGGCAGCGGGCATGTCAGGCCTTCCCTTCGGCGGATGCGGCGGAGTCGGACGCCGCGGAGTCCACGGCCGCGGAGTCCAGGGCCGCGGAATCGGGCACGACGGTGTCGGGCCCGGCGGAATCGGCCGCGGTGACCTCCGGCTTTTCGTCCGGGAGCGTGGCCACGTCGACCCCGCCGACCTGCGCCAGTTCGTGCTTGAGGGCGGCGAGTTCGGCACCGCCCGCCATGTGGTTGGTGAGTTCTTCGAGGGTGATGTCGGCGCGGGCGGCGCTGAGTTCCAGGGTGCCCAGGCGCAGCACGCTGAAGTGGTCGCCGACCATGTACGCGTGGTGGGGGTTGTGGGTGATGAAGATGACGCCGAGGCCGCGTTCGCGGGCGGCGGCGACGTACTTGAGGACCACGCCGGACTGCTTGACGCCGAGGGCGGCGGTGGGCTCGTCGAGGATGAGGACGCGGGCGCCGAAGTAGACGGCGCGGGCGATGGCGACGCACTGGCGCTGGCCGCCGGAGAGCGTGCCGATGGGCTGTTCCAGGTCGTCCAGGACGATGCCCATGTTGCGCAGTTCCTCGTCGGCGGTCCGCTTCATGCGGGCGATGTCGAGTCGGCGCACGGGCCAGGGGCCCTTGGTCATCTCGGAGCCGAGGAAGAAGTTGCGCCACACCGGCATCAGGGGCACGGTGGCGAGGTCCTGGTACACGGTGGCGATGCCCCGGGCGAGGGCGTCACGCGGGGTGGTGAAGCGCACGGCCTCGCCGTCGACGAGGAACTCGCCCTCGGTGTGCTGGTGCAGCCCGGAGATGATCTTGATGAGGGTGGACTTGCCGGCGCCGTTGTCGCCGAGCACACAGGTCACCCGGCCGGGGTGGACCGCGAGGTCGACGCCGTGCAGGGCGCGGACGTTGCCGTAGGCCTTGCCGGCGCCGCGCAGTCGGACGATCGGCCGGTCGGTCTCGGGCGCGGTGTCCGCGAGGACGGCCCCGTGGGTGCCGGCGGTCTTGCTGGTCATTTCCGATCACCTCCGGGTCGCCGTGCGGCGGACCCACAGATTGATGAGGACGGCGCCGAGGAGCATCACGCCGAGGAAGGCCTTGAACCAGTCGGGGTTCCAGCCGGCGAAGACGATGCCCTGGTTCACCATGCCGAACATGAAGGCGCCGAAGACCGGGCCGATGGCGGAGCCGTAGCCGCCGGTGAGCAGACAGCCGCCGATCACCGCCGCGGCGATGTAGATCAGCTCCTGGCCGACGCCCTCACCGGACTGCACAGTGTTGAAGGAGAACAGCTGGTGCATGCCGACGAACCAGGCGCCGAAGCCGACCAGCATGAACAGCGTGATCTTCGTGAAGGCGACGGGGACGCCGACCGCGCGGGCGCTGTCCTTGCTGCCGCCGACCGCGAAGATCCAGTTGCCGTACTTGGTGCGCAGCAGCACCCAGGTGGCAAGGGCGGCGAAGACGAGCCACCACACGACCGTGATCTTCACCTGTACGCCGCCGACGTCGAAGGACGAGGCGAAGAGGGCCTTGGCCTGGTCGAAGCCGTCCATGTCGCTGATGTCGTCGGTGGCGACGTTGCCGGTGACCAGCTTGGTGACCGCGAGATTGACGCCCTGGAGGATCAGGAAGGTGCCGAGCGTCACCAGGAAGCTCGGCAGGCCGGTCTTCATCAGCACCCAGCCGTTGAACGCGCCGACGCCGAGGGAGACGGCGAGGGCGACGACCACGCCCACCCAGACGTTCATGGTCAGCTGGTAGCTGAGCATGCTGGCGGTGAGCGCCGAGGTGATGACGGCGACACCGGCCGACAGGTCGAACTCGCCGCCGATCATCAGCAGCGCGACGGGCAGCGCCATGATGCCGATGGTGGACGACTGGTACAGGACCGTCGCCATGGAGCCGCCCTCGCGCAGCGAGGGGGCGGCGATCAGGAAGAAGACGAACACGGCGACGGCGCCGAGGAAGACCCCGACCTCCGGCCGGGCGAGCAGCCGCAGCGCCAGCGAGCGCTGCCGGGTCCGTCCGTCGGTCTGCCCCGGGCCGGGGACCGGCGGTGTGGTCACCGCCGGTTCAGCCTGTTGGGTCATGCTCATCACCGGGTGCCCTTCGCGGCGAACTCGGCGACGGCCTTCACGTTGGACTTGTCGACGAAGGCCGGGCCGGTCAGCACCGGCTGCTCACCGCCGCCGCTGTAGTTGCCGTTGTTCTTGTAGAGCCACATGCCGTCGACGGCCAGGTAGCCCTGGAGGTAGGGCTGCTGGTCGACGGCGAACTCGATGTCGCCCTTCTCGATGGCGCCGGTCAGTTCCTTGTTGAGGTCGAACGTGACGATCTTCGCCTCACTGCCGGTCTCGTCCACCGACTGCACGGCGGTCATGGCGAACGGGGCGCCGAGCGTGACGAGGCGGTCGATCTCGCCGTCCTGCTTGAGCTTGGCGGTGACGGTCGACTTCACCGAGGGCATGTCGGTGCCGTTGACGTAGAGGTTCTCGATGGAGCCCTCGAAGGTCTTCTTCACGCCGTCGCAGCGCTGGGTCAGGCCGACGTTGCCCTGCTCGTGGATCACGCAGACGGCCTTCTTGGCGCCGTCCTCGTTCAGCCGCTTGCCGAGCGCCTCGCCGGCCACGGTCTCGTCCTGCCCGTAGAACGACATCAGGCCGAGCTTCTTCCAGTCCGCCAGGCCGGAGTTGAGGCCGACGACGGGTATGCCGGCCTTCTCGGCCTTGCCGAGGACGCTGCGGAGGGCGTCCGGCTTGGCGAGGGTGACGGCGATGCCGTCGACCTTCTGGTCGATCGCGTTCTGCACCAGGTTGGCCTGGTTGCCCGCGTTCGGGTCGGCGGAGTAGACGAGCTTGATGTTGTCCTTGGCGGCGGCCGCCTCGGCGCCCTTGCGGACGATGTCCCAGAAGGTGTCGCCGGGCGCCTGGTGGGTGACCAGGGCGACGGTCATGCGGGGGGTGTTCGCCTTGCCCGCAGAGGCGCCCGAGTCCCCTTCCTCGTCGGCCTTCTTGCCCCCGGAGCCGCTGGAGCAGCCGGCGAGGGTGAGGGCCGCGGCGGCGGCGAGGGCCACGGCGGGGGCGAATCCGCGGGGGCGGGCGTGCGAAGAGCGGTCCATCTTTCCTGCACCTCACTGTGCGACTGTGCGACGGGGGAGCCGTGTGCCAGACCAGAGAAGAACGGCTGTTGCGCTGGGACCGGATACAAGTCCTTGGGACGCCCGCTGTCAATACTTTGTCAAGACATCATTTCACTCGCAGGTCCGAATGTAAGTACAAAGTATTGACACGGTCGCCTCGGAGTCATACACCTGGGAGGCGGCAGGCCCCCGCCCAGCCCGAGGAGCGTCGCACATGGCCGAGTCAGTCCCGCGTTTCGATCTGATCACGATGGGCCGCATCGGGGTCGATCTCTATCCTTTGCAGACGGGCGTACCCCTGGCGGAGGTTGAGTCCTTCGGCAAGTTTCTCGGCGGTTCGGCCGCCAACGTGGCGGTCGCGGCCGCGCGTCTCGGCCGCCGCACGGCCGTCATCACCCGCACGGGCGACGACCCCTTCGGCGGCTATCTGCACCGGGCGCTCGAGGAGTTCGGCGTCGACGACCGCTGGGTCACCCCGGTCGCCGCCTACCCGACCCCCGTCACCTTCTGCGAGATCTTCCCGCCGGACGACTTCCCGCTGTACTTCTACCGCCGCCCCAAGGCCCCCGACCTGGAGATCCACCCGGAGGAGCTGGACCTCGACGCGATCCGGGCGGCCGCCGTCTTCTGGATCACCGGCACGGGGCTCAGCGAGGAACCGAGCCGTACGGCGACCCTGGCCGCCCTCGCCCACCGCGCGAAGTCCGGCACCACGGTCTTCGACCTGGACTGGCGCCCGATGTTCTGGACCGATCCCGACCAGGCCCGCCCGTACTACGCCGAGGCGCTGCGGCACGCGACCGTCGCGGTCGGCAACCTCGACGAGTGCGAGATCGCCACGGGCGTACGCGAGCCGCACGCCTGCGCCGAGGCGCTGCTGGCGGCCGGTGTGGAGCTGGCCGTCGTCAAGCAGGGGCCGAAGGGCGTCCTAGCCGTGCACCGCGACGGCCGGACCGCCGAGGTGGCGCCGGTGCCGGTCGAGGTCGTCAACGGTCTCGGCGCGGGCGACGCGTTCGGCGGCTCGCTCTGCCACGGTCTGCTCTCCGGCTGGGAACTGGAACGGACCATGCGGTACGCCAACGCGGCCGGCGCCCTCGTCGCCTCCCGTCTCGCCTGCTCCTCCGCGATGCCCACCGAGGCCGAGGTCGACGGCCTCCTCGCGCGAGCCACTCCCTGAACGGAGCAACGCCTTGTCCCTCAGCATCCCCGACCTCACCGCGGTCAGAGCCCGGCACCCGGAGGCGATCGCCGAGGCGGCGGCCCGCCGGGTACGCCGCCCGCTGATCGGTGACTCCGGCCGCCTGATGATCGTGGCCGCCGACCATCCGGCGCGCGGAGCGCTCGGCGTCGGCGACCGCCGGCTCGCCATGGCCAACCGGGCCGACCTGCTGGAGCGCCTGTGCACCGCGCTGTCCCGGCCCGGCGTCGACGGGGTGCTCGCCACCGCCGACGTGCTGGAGGACCTGCTGCTCCTCGGGGCGCTGGAGAACAAGGTGGTCATGGGCTCGATGAACCGCGGCGGCCTCGCGGGCGCCGTCTTCGAGATGGACGACCGCTTCACCGGCCACCGTGCCGAGGACATCGCCCGGCTGCGCTTCGACGCGGGCAAGCTGCTGCTGCGCATCGACTACGACGACCCCGGTTCGCTGGCCACACTGGAGTCCACGGCGCGCGCGATCGACGCCATGGCCGAGCGTGAACTGCCCGTCTTCGTGGAGCCGTTCATCTCGCGCCGCGTCGAGGGCCGGGTCCGCAACGACCTGTCCGCCGACGCGGTCACCCGGTCCGTCGCCATCGCCTCGGGCCTGGGCGGCACCTCCGCCTACACCTGGCTGAAACTGCCCGTCACCCACGACCCGGACGACATGGGCGAGGTCCTGGAGACCTCGACCCTGCCCGCCGTCCTGCTCGGCGGTGACATAGGGGGCTCCCCCGCGGACCAGGTCGCCGCCTACGAACGCTGGCGCAAGGCCCTGCGGCTGCCCACCGTGCAGGGGATGGTCGTCGGCCGCTCGCTGCTCTACCCGGCCGAGGGCAGCGTGGAGCAGGCGGTGGACACGGCCGTCGGACTGCTGTGACAGAGGAGGATCCGTTGACGTATCACCTTTCCGCCGGCAAGGCCGCGAGCGGCCCGTACGCCGTGGACGTCACCCCCGAGGTGGCCGGCTGGGGCCACGCGGCCCTGCGCGTGCTGCACCTGCCGCCCGGCGGCAGCCACACCTTCGACAGCGGCGACAGCGAGTGGATCGTCCTGCCGCTCAGCGGCGGCTGCACGGTCGCCACCGCCGACGACTTCGGTCAGGCCACCTTCGAACTCACCGGCCGCACCGACGTGTTCAGCGGCGTGAGCGACTTCGCGTACGTACCGCGCGACGCCCGCACGACCGTGACCTCCACCGGCGGCGGCCGCTTCGCCCTCACCGGCGCCCGCTGCACCCGCCGCCTGCCCAGCCGCTACGGCCCGGCGTCGTCCGTTCCGGTGGAGCTGCGCGGCACGGGGAACTGCTCGCGGCAGGTCAACAACTTCGGTGCGGCCGGGGTGTTCGAGTGCGACAGGCTCATCGCGGTCGAGGTCGTCACCCCGGGCGGCAACTGGTCCTCCTTCCCGCCGCACAAGCACGACGAGCACCGCCCCGGCGAGGAGTCGGTACTGGAGGAGGTCTACTACTTCGAGTTCGCCGACCACGACGGCAGCCCCGGCCTCGGCTACCAGCGGGTCTCCCCGTCCGGGCGGGGGCAGGGCACGGACGTGCTGGCCGAGGTGCGCGACGGCGACGTGGTCCTCATCCCCGACGGCTGGCACGGACCGTCGATGGCCGTCCCGGGCCACCACATGTACTACCTCAACGTCATGGCCGGCCCGGACGCCGAACGCGCCTGGCTGATCTGCGACCATCCCGACCACGCCTGGGTCCGCGACACCTGGGCGGACCAGCCGGTCGACCCCCGACTCCCCCTCTACACCGCACCGGAGAGGTCCGCATGAGCGCCGCCACCCGCCGACTGACGACCGCCCAGGCCCTGGTGCGTTTCCTGGCCGCCCAGTACACCGAACGCGACGGTGCACGGCACCGCCTGATCGCGGGCACCTGGGGCATCTTCGGCCACGGCAACGTGGCCGGCCTCGGCCAGGCCCTCGTCCAGTACGCCGACGTCATGCCCTACCACCAGGGGCGCAGCGAACAGGCCATGGTGCACGCGGCCGTCGGCCACGCCCGACAGCTCAACCGGCTGTCCGCGCAGGCGGTGACGACGTCCATCGGCCCCGGCGCCACGAACCTGGTCACCGGCGCCGCCCTGGCCACCATCAACCGCCTGCCGGTCCTGCTCCTGCCCGGCGACTACTTTGCCTCGCACGCCGCCGACCCGCTGCTCCAGCAGCTGGAGCACCCGACCGAGGCCGACGTGTCCGTCAACGACACCCTGCGCCCCGTCTCCCGCTACTTCGACCGCGTCACCCGCCCCGAGGCCCTCATCGCCTCCGCCCTTCAGGCGATGCGCGTGCTCACCGACCCGGCCGAGACCGGCGCGGTCACCCTCGCGCTGCCCCAGGACGTGCAGGCGGAGGCGTACGACTGGCCGGAGGAGTTCTTCGCCGACCGGATCTGGCGCGTACGGCGTCCGGCGCCCGACCCGGTGGAACTGGCCGAGGCGGTGCGGGCGGTCCGGGCCGCCGAGCGCCCGATGATCGTCGCGGGCGGCGGCATCCACCACAGCGAGGCCGAGGAGGCGCTGAAGGCGCTGGTCGACGCCACCGGCGTCCCCGTCGCCTCCACGCAGGCCGGCAAGGGCACGCTGCGCCACGACCACCCGGCCGACCTCGGCGGCGTCGGCCACACCGGCACCGCCGTCAGCGACGACCTCGCCCGCACGGCGGACCTGGTGATCGGGGTCGGCACCCGCTACTCGGACTTCACCACGGCCTCCGGCACCCTCTTCCAGCGCCCGGACGTCCGCTTCCTGAACCTCAACATCACCGCCTTCGACGCCCACAAGCTCGCCGCCCGCACCCTGGTCTGCGACGCCCGGACGGGGCTCACGGCGCTGACGGAGGCGCTGTCCGGCCACCGGGTGGACGCGTCGTACGAGGCCGAGTACCGCGCCGGCAAGGCCCGCTGGGACGAGACGGTGGCGGCGGCCTTCCGCGCCGGCGACGACAGCGCCGTGCCGACCCAGACGCAGGTGCTGGGCGCGCTGGACGCGGTCGTCGGCGACGAGGACGTGGTGATCAACGCGGCCGGTTCGCTCCCCGGCGACCTGCACAAACTGTGGCGGGCCCGCTCGCCGCGCCAGTACCACCTGGAGTACGGCTACTCGTGCATGGGTTACGAGATCCCGGCCGCGCTCGGCGTCCAGCAGGCCGCACCCGGCACGCCGGTGTGGGCCCTGGTCGGCGACGGCACGTACCTGATGAACCCGACGGAGATCGTCACCGCCGTGCAGGAGAACCTGCCGGTCAAGCTGGTCCTGGTCCAGAACCACGGCTACGCCTCCATCGGCGGCCTGTCCGAGTCGGTCGGCGCCGAGCGCTTCGGCACCGACTACCGCCACCGCGCCGCCGACGGCACCTTCACCGGCGCCCCGCTCCCCGTCGACCTCGCCGCCAACGCGGCCAGCCTCGGCATGGACGTCCTGCGCGCCAAGACCGTGGGGGAACTGCGCGAGGCTCTGCGGGCGGCCCGCGCGGCGGACCGTCCGACCTGCGTGTACGTGGAGACCGACCCGGCGCCGCCGACCGCTCCCCCGGCCGAGGCCTGGTGGGACGTGCCGGTGGCCGAGGTGTCCGCCCGCGAGGCCGCCACCGAGGCCCGCGCGGAGTACGAGCGCGCCGTAGCCGACCGCCGCCGTCACCTCTGACGGGCCGTCTCCCATGACGCCCCGTCACCTACTCGAGGGAGGTACGTCCATGGCGAAGACCGGCGACCCCGCACGTGCCGCGACCGCCCCCGCGCTCAGCACCCTGGACTTCACCCTGGACCGGGGCAGTCCGGTGCCGCTGTACTACCAGCTCGCCCAGCAGTTGGAGGCTGCGATCGAACACGGCGTCCTCGCCCCGGGCAACCTGCTGGGCAACGAGGTGGACCTCTCCGTCCGCCTCGGCCTGTCCCGGCCGACCGTCCGCCAGGCCATCCAGTCCCTGGTCGACAAGGGGCTGCTGGTCCGGCGGCGCGGGGTCGGCACGCAGGTGGTGCACAGCCAGGTCAAACGCCCCCTGGAGCTGAGCAGTCTCTACGACGACCTGGAGGCGGCCGGTCAGGGGCCCACCACACGGGTGGTGCGCAACGAGGGCGTACCCGCCCCGGCCGATGTGGCGGCGGCCCTCGGCATCGCGGAGGGCGGCGAGGTCACCGTCCTGGACCGGCTGCGCCTCACCCACGGCCAGCCGGTGGCGCTGCTGCGCAACTACCTGCCGGCGACGCTGCTGGACCTCGACGACGCCCGCCTGGAGTCGACCGGCCTGTACCGGATGATGCGCGCGTCCGGCATCACCCTGCACAGCGCCCGCCAGACGGTGGGCGCCCGCTCGGCCACCCGCACGGAGGCGGACCGCCTGGACGAGAGGGAGGGCGCCGCACTGCTGACCATGCAGCGCACGGCGTACGACGACACCGGGCGGCCGGTCGAGTACGGGACGCACCTGTACCGCGCGTCCCGGTACGCGTTCGACTTCCAACTGCTGGTGAGGAGTTGAGTGCCGACGCCGGTGAGGCCGGCGGTGGAACACGGCGCCGGGTACCCGCTCGCGCGCCCGGCGCCGGTGGCCACGCCCGGCGAGGCTGGTCGGCCGGGCTCGGACCGGGCCAGTGCCTTTCCCGGGGTCACCGGTGCCTTTCCCGGGTCAGTGGACCGTGTCCAGGCGGGTCCGCTGGTCCGGGGTGAGGTCCAGGTCCACGGCGGCCAGGTTCTCCTCCAGCTGTGCCACCGACGACGCGCCGGCCAGCGGGACGATCGGCAGCTCGGCGCCGATCTGCCAGGCGAGGACGACCTGGCCCGCGGTGGCGCCGGTCTCCCGGGCGATGTCGCGGAGCACCGCGAGCCGGGCGGGGGTGCCCGGGTGGTCGTAGTCCGGGGGCAGCGGCTTGTCGTCGCGGTCGTAGGCGCCGGCCAGGAGGGGTGAGTAGGCGACCAGGGTCAGGGCGGGCTCGGCGCGCAGGTAGCCGAGCAGTTCCGCGCCGGCGTGGCCGAGGCTGCCGTCCGGGGAGAAGTCGCCGGGCACGTCGAAGCGGGGACGCAGGTGGCTGTGCTGGTACTGGAGCACCTCGTAGCCGGGCAGTGCGGCCGCGGCGGCGAGGGCGCGGGCCCGCTCCACGCGCCACACCGCCTGGTTGCTGACGCCGAGCAGTCCGACGGTGCCCTCCGCGACCAGTTCACCGAACGCCTCGACGGTCTCGCGCTGCGGCACGGTGTGGTCGTCGATGTGCGCGTACAGCAGGTCCAGCCTGTCGACGCCGAGCCGGTCGCGGCTGCGGTCCGCCGCCTCGCGGATCACCTTGGCCGACAGGCCCTCGGGGTTGTCGGTGTAGCTGGTGCCGGGGGCCAGGGGGCGGGCGCCGAGCTTGGTGGCGATGACGATCTCGTCGCCGACACCGCGGCTGCGCCGCCAGCGGCCGAGGAGTTCCTCGCTCTGGCCGCCCTGGCCGCCGTCCGTCCAGAAGGCGTAGTTGTCGGACGTGTCGATGAAGTTGCCGCCGGCCTCGACGTAGCGGTCGAGGACGGCGAAGGAGGTCTTCTCGTGGTCAGCGAGCCGAACAGCATGGCGCCGAGCGCGAGCACGCTCACCTCACGACGGTGGGCCGGGTCGGTGCCGATGGTGCGGTACTTCATGGTGTTCCTCCCCTTCGTGCCCGGTCGTCCGGGCACGAGAGGGAGTCTTCGGTTTGAAGTGCACTTCAAGTCAAGCGGCTTCGGCGTCAGTCCGTTCCGGCAGGGCGGGCGAACGGGCCCTCCAGCGCCGCCCACTGGAGCAGCATGATGGTCTTCGCGTCGGCGATCTCGCCGGTACGGATCATCTCCAGGGCCCGGCGGAAGGGCAGTTCGAGGATCTCGATGTCCTCGCCCTCCTCGTCCAGGCCGCCGCCCTCGTGGGTGCGGGTGGCCGGGCCGTAGGCGGCGGCGTAGAAGCTGACGCGCTCGGTGACCGAGCCGGGGCTCATGTAGACGTCGAAGACGTGCCGGACCGCGCCGACGGTGTGCCCGGTCTCCTCGACGACCTCGCGCCGCACGGCGACCTCGGGGTGCTCGTCCTCGTCGTCGAGCAGCCCGCCGGGTGTCTCGATCAGCATGCCGTCGGGGTGGCCGTTGACGTAGACGGGGAGGCGGAACTGTCGGGTGAGCAGCACGGTCTCGCGTTCCGCGGCGTAGAGCAGGACGGTGGCACCGTTGCCGCGGTCGTGGGTCTCGCGCTCCTGGGTGCTCCAGGTGCCGTCGGCTCGCCGGTAGTCGAAGGTCGTGGTGCGTTCGACGTACCAGTGGCTGGAGAGGAGCCGTACGTCCCGGACCCTGACCCGGGGGTTGCCGGTCAGGTCCCGGCCGGCCCGGTCGAGTCCGGTGCGGCCCCGGCGGTCCGGGGTGTCGATGCCGGCGGTCATCGGCTGCCGCCGGGACGGAGAGGCTTCGGCGGCACGGTGCAGGGCAAGTTGCTCATGCCCGCTTCTATCACCCGGTCCGGCCGCGCACGAAGTCGAGGGAGGCGGTGAAGCGGTCCTCCACGTCCCATTCGGCCGCCCCGGTCCACAGGTGGTCGGCGTCGGGGACGGTCCGGAAGCCGGCCTCCGCGCCCACCGCGCGCGGTGCGGAGGCGAGTGCCTCTCCCCGGGCGGCGGGGACGACGGTGTCCTCGGCTCCGTGCAGGATCAGGAAGGGCGGCGCACAGCGCGCCCACGAGAGGGCCGGCCGGCGCCCATACGTACGCCCCCGTGCCCTCAGCTTCCCGTGCGCCACTGGTGGTCGGGCAGGAAGGTCACGTCGTACCGCTGCGGCACGGTAGCGAACTTGTGCGGCTCGGGCACGTACGGCCGTCGTGGCGGACCGAGTTCGTCGGTGTCGGTGCCGAGGGTCTCGAAGAACCGCTCGAAGGTGCCCCCGGGGCCGGCCGCGACGCCCACGATCTGACTGTGGTGGCGTTCGATGCGGTAGGCGTGCGGGCAGTTCTTCGGTACGAAGCCGAAGTCGCCGGCGGTGAGCAGCCTCTCCTCCTGCTCGCCCCGGAGGTCCTCCACGAAGAGCCGGACGGCGCCCTGCGTGACGAAGAAGACCTCGTAGGTGCCGGGGTGGGAGTGGGCCGGGATGAGGTCGCCCTTGGGGCCCTCGCAGGTGAAGAAGTTGAAGGCGTTCTCGGTCTGCGGGCCGCCCGCGTAGACGGTGATCAGGTCGCCGAAGAGGTGGGCGCGATCCCCCATGCCCTTCTCGATGAAGTAGGGCTTGCCCGGTTCGGCGGGGATGAGGGAGTGCGAGCGCCTGGCGAATTCGATGGTCACGAAGCCTCCGGTCGATCTCAAGGTCAGGCTGCCTGACGTTCTTTCCGGCGTCAGGCTACCTGACAGCCGGCGGCGGCAACAGCTCGTGCACGGGAAATAGCGGAAACACCTGGCCAGGCTGCCCGTATGCTCGGAGCCGGAGGAACCCGAGGAGACATGACGGAAGCCGAACAGAACCTGCCCCTGCTGCTGGCCGGAGCCAAGCGCTGGCTCGACGACGCGCTGACGGCGAGCATGCGGGCGGCGGGTGAACAGCCGCTGAGCAGCGCCCAGGGTCAGGTCTTCGCCCTCCTGGACGCGGAAGGCACCACGGTCGCCGAGCTTGCCCGCCGTCTCGGCGTCACCCGTCAGACCGCCCACCAGGCCGTGCACGGGCTGCTCGCCCTGGGCCTGCTGGAACAGGTGCCGGACCCCTCCTCGGCACGCAACCGCCTGATCCGTATCACCGCGGAGGGCACCCGCGTCCACCGACGCGCCCAGGCCACCCTCGACGTCATCGAGGGCGTCCTGGCCGACCGCATCGGCGCCGCGCGGGCCACGGCACTGCGGACCGCCCTGACTCTGCCGCGCGGCGAGCCGCCGGTCGTGGAGGCCCCGTGAACAGGCGACGGCACAAGAAGCTGTCCCGGCGTCTCGTCGACGCGACGCTGGTCGGTGACATCGCACGGGTGAAAGCGGTACTGCGAGCCGGAGCGCCGGCCGAGACGGCCGACACCGCGGGCACCACGCCGCTGTACCAGGCCGCCGTGAACGGGGCCGCCGACATCGTCCGCGTGCTGCTGGCGGCCGGCGCCTCGCCCGACACGGAGAGCGGGATCGGCTCGGAGGGCACACCGCTGTGCGGGGCCGCCTGCTGGGGACATACCGAGGCCGTACGCGCACTCCTCGAACACGGCGCCGACCCGAACCTGCGAGAGGACCACGGCACGGGCTGGGCACCGCTCGACTGGGCGTCGAAGGGGCCGTATCCGGAGACGGCGGACCTGCTCGTCGCGGCGGGGGCACGCCCGCGGTCGTGATCCCCGGCGGGAAGGGCGGCACAGGGGCGCATCCGGCGGATCGGGGCGCGCACAAGACGGCACAGGTGGCCCTGTGCGGTACAGGGCGGCACAGCAAAAGAGCCCTCACGGATCATCGCCCGTGAAGGCCCTTCACACCGTCGGGACGACAGGATTTGAACCTGCGACCCCTTGACCCCCAGTCAAGTGCGCTACCAAGCTGCGCCACGTCCCGGTCTGCTGACACGCGGCGAACCGCGCGATCACGCGGACAGCACTTTACCCCACACCCCGGGTGACTCCTAAGCGGGCACGGGCGGGGGACAATCGGTCCCATGGACAGCCCTGCCGACAGCCCCATGGACAGCACGGCCGCGAACCTGCCGGTGAACGCGCGGGACCGCGACGACGAGGGCCGGGCGCGCAACGCCCGGCCCCGGGACGGTCTCGGCCGCCCGTTGCCGTACGGCGAGGACGGCGTCCCCCGCCAGCCGGAAGGCGTCGTACGGGCCCCCGAGGAGACGGTGGCCGAGGCGCAGCGGCTGCTGGACGCGGGGCGGCCCTTCCACGCCCACGAGGTGTTCGAGGACGCCTGGAAGTCGGGTCCCGAGGAGGAGCGGGAGCTGTGGCGGGGGATGGCCCAGCTGGCCGTGGGACTCACGCACGCGGCACGCGGCAACGTCACCGGCGGGGCCAGGCTGCTGCGGCGCGGGGCCGGGGCCGTGACGGAGTGGGCGGCTTCGGCGTCCGGACGGGGGCGGCCGTACGGGATGGACCTGGACCGGGTCGCCGGGTGGGCCCGGGAGCTGGCGCGGGACGTGGAGGGCGGCGCGACCGTGGACGCGGGGGGACGGGCACCTCGGCTGCGCGGCTGACGCCGGCCCCGCCGCAGCGCTGAGGGCAGCCCGGCCAGGGGGTTGTCAGTGGCGTACGGCAGACTCGTGGCGTGCGGAAGATTCATGTGATCGGTATCGGCGCGGGCGACCCCGACCAGCTCACCTTGCAGGCGGTCAGGGCGCTGCGCGGCACGGACGTGTTCTTCGTCCTGGACAAGGGCGAGGTGAAGGCCGACCTGGTGCGGCTGCGCCGGGACATGCTGGAGACGCACATACCGGAGGGGACGTACCGGGTCGTCGAGGCGCGCGACCCCGAGCGGGACCGGAGCGCGGGCGGCACGGCGTACTCCCCCGCCGTCGGGGACTGGCGCAGTGCCCGCGCCGGCATCTACGAGCGGCTGATCGCCGAGGAGCTGGGCGAGGACGAGAGCGGTGCCTTCCTCGTGTGGGGCGACCCGGCGCTCTACGACAGCACGCTGGGCATCCTGGAGGAGATCCTGGAGCGCGGCGCGGTGGCCTTCGAGTACGACGTCGTACCGGGCATCAGCAGCGTCTCCTCCCTCGTCGCCCGGCACCGGACCGGGCTGAACCGGGTGGCGCGGCCGGTGCAGATCACCACCGGGCGGCGGCTCGCGGAGGGCTTCCCCGAAGGGGTGGACGACGTCGTGGTGATGCTCGACGCGCACCAGACCTTCCGGCAGTACGCGGACCAGGACATCGACATCTACTGGGGCGCCTACATAGGCACCCCGGACGAGATCCTCGCCTCCGGCCCGATCGCCGAGGCCGCGCCCCGCATCGAGCGGCTGCGCGCGGAGGCGCGGGAGCGCAAGGGCTGGATCATGGACACGTACCTGCTGCGGCGCAACCCCGGCGACGGCTAGCCGGACCGGCTGCCCGGCCCGGCCCGGCGGCCGCACCCGGGCGGACCGGCCCCGCATGCGTGGCCGGTGCACCGGTGTGATCGTGACCGTGTGACAGTCGCCGAGGAAACACCACGGAACGCCGCCGCGCAGCCGCCCGTGCTCGACAAGCGCCGCCGCAACGTCGTCTTCGTCACGATCATGCTGGGCATGCTGCTCGCGGCCCTCGACCAGACGATCGTCGGCACCGCGCTGCCGACGATCGTGTCGGATCTGGGCGGCGGCGAGCACATGTCGTGGGTGGTCACCTCGTACCTGCTCGCGGAGACCGTGGCCACGGTGCTGGTCGGCAAGTTCGGCGACATGTTCGGCCGCAAGGTCGTCTTCCAGGTCTCGGCGATCGTGTTCATCACGGGCTCGTTCCTGTGCGGGCTGGCGACGAGCATGCCGCTGCTGATCATCTGGCGGGCGATGCAGGGCATCGGCGCGGGCGGTCTGATGGTCACGTCGATGGCGCTGATCGCCGACGTCATCCCGCTGCGGGAGCGCGGCAAGTACCAGGGCGCCATCGGCGCGGTGTTCGGCGTGGCGACGGTCATCGGGCCGCTGCTGGGCGGGCTGTTCACCGACCACCTGTCCTGGCGCTGGGCGTTCTACGTCAACGTGCCCATCGCGATCGTCGTCGTCATCGCCGCCGCGCGCACCATCCCGGTGGTGAAGTCGGCCGCCCGTCCCGTCATCGACTACCTGGGCATCGCGCTGATCGCGGTCGGCGCGAGCGCCCTGATCCTGGCGACGAGCTGGGGCGGAAACGAGTACGCGTGGGGCTCGGCCGTGATCATCGGCCTGTTCGCGGGCGGGCTGATCGCACTCGGGCTGTTCTGCCGGGTGGAGACCCGGGCGGCCGAACCGATGCTGCCGATGCGGCTGTTCTCCAACCCGGTGTTCACGGTCTGCTCGATCCTCAGTTTCATCGTCGGCTTCGCGATGCTCGGCGCGCTGACGTATCTGCCGACCTATCTGCAGTACGTCGACGGCGACTCGGCCACCGTCTCGGGCGTCCGGACACTGCCGATGGTGGCCGGGCTGCTGATCGCGTCGGTCTTCAGCGGCAGCGTGGTCAGCAAGACGGGGCGGTACCGGCTTTTCCCGATCGTGGGCACCCTGGTGATGGGCGTCGGTCTGTACCTGATGTCGCTCATGGACCCGTCCACGGGCGCCTGGCTGGAGTCGCTGTACATGTTCGTGCTCGGCACGGGCATCGGCCTGTCCATGCAGGTGCTGACCATCGCCGTGCAGAACACCGTCGACTACGCCGACCTCGGCACCGCGACCTCCGGCGTGACCTTCTTCCGCACGCTGGGCAGTTCCTTCGGCACCGCCGTCTTCGGCACCATCTACGCCAACGCGCTCGGCCCCAACCTGCGGGACGGCGTCACCGCCGCCGCGGGGACCGGCGCCGCCGATCCGGCCGCGATCAGCAGGGCGGCGACCAGTCCGGAGGGCGTGCACCGGCTGCCGCCGGACGCGTCGCTGCCCATCGTCGGCGCGTACGCGGACACCATCCAGACCGTGTTCCTGTGGACGGTCCCGGTCGCGGCGCTCGGCTTCCTCGTCGCGCTGTTCCTCAAGCAGGTCCAGCTGCGCGACAGCGCCCGGCTGGGTTCCACCGACATGGGCGAGGGCTTCGCCTCACCGCACGACGCCGACAACAGGCGGGCACTGGAGGCCTCCGTCGGAAAGATCATCGGCAGTACGGAGCTGGACACCGCGCGCCGGATCATCGCGGACAGCGACACCCGGCTCGATGTCGCCGGCGCCTGGGCCGTCATGCAGGTCGACCTGTTCACCCGGCTGGTCGGGCACGCCAGCCTCGGCCTGATCGCCGCTCGCCGCCGGCTGCCGCCGGAAGTGCTGCTGCCGGTCTTCGACCGCATGGTCGAGGAGGGTTTCCTGACCCGCCACGGCTCCCTGCTCTCGCACACCGACGCGGGCGCCCGCGAGGCCCTGGTCATCGGCCGGGCCTGGTCGGCGTGGCTGGAGGACCGGGTGGAGCAGGACATCGGCCGGCCCTCGGACACGGAGCTGCGTGCCGCGGTCGACTCGATCGCCAGGCGTCTGCTGGTCGAGGACCTGAGCAGCGGCCTGCCGGAGCGCATGCGGCAGCCGGTCACGGCCCGCTGAGCCCCAGCCGCTCCAGCCGTTCCAGAACCGCCGGCACGTCGGACACCGCGTCCACGCCCCGCGGCAGCGGGGGCCTGCGGACGACCACCACCGGGAGGGCCAGCTCCCGGGCCGCCGTGAGTTTGGCCGCGGTGGCCGCTCCCCCGCTGTCCTTGGTCACCAGTACGTCGATGCGGTGGTCGCGCAGAAGGGCCGTCTCGTCGGCCTCCGTGAACGGGCCGCGGGCCAGCAGCACGCGGGTGTCCGGTGGAAGGGGCGGCTCGGGGGGCTCCACCGAGCGGGCGACGAAGTGGTGGTCGGGCAGCTGCGCGAAGGCCGCCAGGCCGAGTCGTCCGGTGGTCAGGAAGACGCGGCGGCCGAGGCCCGGCAGCAGGTCGGCCGCCTCGGCGAGGGAGGCGGCCGGGTGCCAGTGGTCGCCGGGCCCGGCCTGCCAGCCGGGGCGGCGCAGGATCACCGTGGGGGTGCCCGTGGCCGCCGCGGCGAGGACCGCGTTCGCCGTGATCGTCCCGGCGAACGGGTGGGTCGCGTCGACGAGGGCGTCCACGTGCTGCTCGCGCAGCCAAGCGGCCAGCCCGTCGGGTCCGCCGAAGCCGCCGGTCCGCACCTCCCCGGCGAGGGAGCCCGGCCGGGTCACGCGTCCCGCGAGGGAGGTGGTGACGCGGACGCCGGATCGCGCCGCCAGCTCGGCGGCCAGGCGGCGGGCCTCGGTGGTGCCGCCGAGGATCAGCACGTGCGGGGACGGGGGCAGGCGGGACATGGCGTCGAGACTAAGGCCTGTCCGGCGGATCAGGTCGCGGGAAAGGCACGGCGCCTGCCCTGCGGTCCGTCAGGGCAGCAGGAGCTGGAGGCCCCCCACCACCGTCGCCGCGATCACCAGCCGCTCGAACAGACGCTGGTTGATGCGGGTCACGGCCCATGTGCCGAGGAACGCCCCGGGCACCACGAACACCACGAGCGCGGCGTCGAGAAGCAGCGAGCGGCCGTCGATCAGGCCGAGGCCCGCACTGAAGGGCAGCTTGGAGACGTTGACGATCAGGAAGAAGAAGGCCGAGGTGCCCAGGAAGCCGAGCTTGCGGAAGCCCGCGGAGAGGAGATACATCGACATCACGGGGCCGCCCGCGTTGGCGACCATCGTGGTGAAGCCGCCGAGGACGCCGTACGAGCGGGCCTTCACGCGGCCGGCCCCGGAGGCGATCTCGTCGGGCCGCCCGTCCGCGTCGGCGGCCTGCCGCCGACGCCACATCGTCACCCCGGCCATGAACAGCAGGATCACACCGATCGACGTCCGTACGATCGCGTCGTCGGCCCACACCAGGAACAGCGTGCCCGCGACCACCCCGACCGCCACCGCCGGGAACAGCCGCCACAACGTGGGCCAGTGTGCGTGGCGCCGGTAGGTGAGCACGGCCAGGATGTCACCGGCGATCAGCACCGGCAGCAGGATGCCGGTGGAGGCGCGGGCGGGCAGGACCGCCGCGAAGATCGCGAGGCTGACCGTGTTGGCCCCGCTCACGGCGGTCTTGGAGAAGCCGACGAGCAGGGCCGCGAAGGCGAGTGCGGCGAATTGCCAGCCGGTGAGGTGCCACAGCGTCATGGTGTCCATTGCGGGCACCGATGCTATGCGCACCCGTCCGGTGCCCGTAAGCACCGTCTCGCCTGACGGCCCTCACTGCCTGACGGACAGGCCCTGGCGGTCCGCGTAGAGCACCCGCAGTTCCCGCTTCAGCACCTTCATGCTGGGTCCGAGCGGCAGCGCGTCCGCGAACTCCACGCGGCGCGGGTACTTGTACTTGCCGAGGTACTGCTTGGACCACTCGGTGATCTCGGCGGCGTCCGGCGTCGCGTCGGGGGCCGGGACGACGACGGCGCACACCTCCTCGCCGTGCAGTTCGTCCGGGAGGCCGATGACGGCCACCTGCGCGATGCCGGGGTGGCGCATCAGCACCTCCTCGACCTCGCGCGGGTAGACGTTGTAACCGCCCCGGATGATGATGTCCTTCTTGCGGTCGACGATCCGGAGGAACCCCTCGTCGTCCTTGGCCCCGAGGTCCCCGGTGCGGAACCAGCCGTCGACGAGCGCCTCGGCGGTGGCCTCCGGGCGGCCCAGGTAGCCGGAGAAGACGTTGTGGCCGCGTACGACGACCTCGCCCAGCTCACCGGGCGGCAGCAGCTCGACGGTGCCCTCGGTCTCCGCTCGGGCGATCTCCACGTCCACGCCCCACAGGGGGTGGCCGATGGTGCCGGGCTTGGCGCCGAACACCGGCTGGTTGACGGCCGCCGCCGGGGAGGTCTCCGACAGCCCGTACCCCTCGTAGATCTTCGCGCCGAAAGCCGCCTCGAACCGCTCCAGGACGGCCACCGGCAGCGAGGCACCACCGGAGACGCACACCCGCAGGCCGGGCAGGACGTCGGCTCCGGCGGCCGCGGCGGCCAGGGCGACGAACATGGTCGGGACGCCGTGGAAGGTGTTGACCTTCTCCCGCACCATCAGTTCGATCGCGCGCGCCGCGTCGAAGCGCGGCAGCAGGACGAGGGTGGCTCCGGCGCGCCAGGTGGAGTTCAGGGAGACGGTCTGGCCGAAGGCGTGGAAGAGCGGCAGCGCGCCGAGTGCGACGTCGTCGGGCCGGATGTCGTTGGCGTCGAAGGCGTTGACGGTCGCGTTCATCACCAGGTTGAAGTGGCTGAGCACGGCGCCCTTGGGGACGCCGGTGGTGCCGCTGGTGTAGAAGACGACGGCCGGGTCGTCGGCGTCGCGGGTGACGTAGGAGGGCAGTGGCTCGGCGTCGGCCGCGAGTTTGTCGAGCTCGTCGCCGAGGGTGACGACCCGTACGCCCGCCTCCCGCGCGGCGGCCGCTGCGGTCTCCGCCTGTGCCGGGTGGCACAACAGCAGCGTGGCACCGCTGTCGCGCAGGACGTGCTCGACCTCCGCCGGTGACAGCAGCAGGTGGACCGGGACGACGACGCCACCGGTCGCGGCGATGGCGTAGTACGCCTGCGGGAAGTCGGCGGTGTTCGGCGCCATCAGCGCGACCCGGTCCCCCGGCCGGACGCCCAGGCCGGTGAGGGCGCCGGCCTGGGCCCGGGCCAGCTGCCACACCTCGGCGAAGGTCAGCCGCAGGTCGCCCTCGACCAGCGCCTCCTTGTCGGGACGGCGCCGGGCGTTCTCGGCGAGGATGGCGGCGACGGAGAGGGTTGCCATGGAGTGTTGCTCCGTTCCTTGCTGCTTCCTTGCTGCGGCTCCGCAGCAGGGGGCGGATGATGTGCGTCCGGCTGGGGCTAGTGCCGCTCGACCAGCACCGCGCTGCCCTGTCCCACGCCCACGCACATCGTGGCGAGCCCGCGGGCCGCTCCCGTGCGGCGCATGCGGTGGAGCAGGGTGGTCAGGATGCGGGCGCCGGAGCAGCCGAGCGGGTGGCCCAGCGCGATGGCGCCGCCGCTGGGGTTGACCAGTTCGGGGTCGATGCCGAGCTGGTCCACGCAGGCGAGGGCCTGGGCGGCGAAGGCCTCGTTGAACTCGGCCGCCGTGAGGTCGTCGATGCTCCAGCCGGCGCGGGCGAGGACCTTGCGGGTGGCGGGGACCGGGCCGATGCCCATGACGTCCGGGTGGACGCCGGCCGAGCCGCCCGCGACGTAACGGCCGAGGGACTCCAGACCCAGGTCGTTCAGGGCCTCCTCGCTGACCAGGAGGAGGCCGGCGGCGCCGTCGTTCATCGGGGAGGCGTTGCCCGCCGTGACGGTGCCGTCGGCGCGGAAGACCGGCTTGAGACGGCCCAGCTTCTCGACGGAGGTGTCCTCGCGGACGCATTCGTCGGTGTCGACGACCACGCCGTCGGGGCGTTCGACGGGGAGCAGCTCGTCGTCGAAGTGGCCGTTCTTCCGGGTCTCGGCGGCGAGACGGTGGCTGCGCAGGGCGAACTCGTCCTGGCGTTCGCGCGGGATGCCGTACCGCTCGGCGACCTCCTCCGCGGTCTCGCCCATGGCCAGCAGACCGTGCAGGTCCTTCATCGCCGGGTTGACCAGGCGCCAGCCGAGCCGGGTGTCGACGGTCTCGACGCGGTGCGGCAGGGCCTCGTCGGGGCGGGGCAGCACGAAGGGGGCGCGGCTCATGGACTCCGAGCCGCCGGCGAGCACGATGTCGGCCTCGCCGGCGGCGATGGTGCGGGCGGCGGTCGTGACGGCCTCCAGGCCGGAGGCGCACAGCCGGTTCACCGTGGCGCCGGGCACGGATTCGGGCAGGCCGGCGAGCAGGGCGGCCATGCGGGCGACGTTGCGGTTGTCCTCGCCGGCCTGGTTGGCGGCGCCCCAGTAGACGTCGTCGACGCGGGCGGGGTCGAGCGCGGGCACGTCGGCGACCAGGCCACGGATCACGGCGGCGGCTAGGTCGTCGGGCCGCACGGTGGACAGGGCGCCGCGGAGCTTGCCGATCGGGGTGCGGCGGGCGGCCGCGAAGTGGACGGGACGCACGAGGGGACTCCTGACCGTCACTCGGTCGCCGGGCGGCGAACGAACACTCGGGACGAACACTTAATTAGCACTGCTAGTTTTGGACTATAGACCGCCGGACGGCTCCCTGGGAAGATCCTCCGGTGACCTTCACCGACGCAGCTGGAGGAGAGATGACCGAGGCCCGCGAGCACGTCCTGACCGGAACGCGGGGACGGCTCGCCGCCCGCGAGTGGCCCGCCGAGCGGCCCACGTACGTGGCGCTGCTGGTACACGGATACGGCGAGCACATCGGCCGCTACGACGAGGTGGCCGGCGTCCTGACGGAGCACGGTGCGGCCGTGTACGGCGTCGACCACACCGGGCACGGGCGGTCGGACGGCGAGCGGGTGCTGATCGAGGACTTCGAGGACGTGGTCACCGACGTGCACACCGTGGCCGAGTGGGCCCGGGCCGCCCACCCCGGTCTGCCGGTCGTCATGATCGGGCACTCCATGGGCGGCCTGATCGCCTCCCGCTACGCCCAGCGCCACCCCGGCGAGCTGACCGCACTGGTGCTGTCCGGGCCGGTCATCGGCGACTGGGAGCTGCCGCGCACGCTGCTCGCCCTGGAGGAGATCCCCGACACCCCGATCAGCCCGTCCTCCCTCTCCCGGGACCCGGCGGTCGGCGCGGCGTACGCGGCAGACCCGCTGGTGTGGCACGGCCCCATGAAGCGGCCGACGGCTCAGGCGTTCGTACAGGCCCTCGACACCGTGGCCAAGAGCGGCGACATCGGCCCGCTTCCCCTGCTGTGGGCGCACGGCGACGACGACCGGCTGGTACCGCTGCCCGGCAGCCGCGCAGGCGTCGAGCGGCTCAGCGGCGGCGACCTGACCGAGCGCGTCTACCCGGGCGCCCGGCACGAGATCTTCAACGAGACGAACCGCGCGGAGGTGTTCACCGACGTCACGCACTTCCTGGACGGCGTACTCGCCCGCTGAGTGCCGGGGCGTCCGGCGGGTCCGGCGGTCCGGCGGGGTCCGGCGCGGGCGTTTGCCCGGGAGCCCCATGGGCACCCGCGCCCCCATGGAGTGGTTGCGCCGCGCCGCCTGCGTGGATGAGGACCCCGAACTGTTCTTCCCGGTGGGCACGGCCGGACCGGCTCTGCGGGACACCGAGGCCGCCAAGGCCGTCTGCGCCCGGTGCCCGGTGAGCACCCAGTGCCTGGCGTTCGCCCTGAAGCTGGGGCGGACGTCGGGCGTGTGGGGAGGCACCGGCGAGGAGGAGCGCGTCGCTCTGCTCCGTACACCCGCGCAATACGCGCATACGCACGACGAAAAGAGGGGCAACTCATGGCCGACGCCCTCGAACTCGACGCACTGTGGGAGGACTTCCACCGCGTGGTGAACATGACCTCCGCGGAACTCTCCGACTGGCTCCGGGTGCGCGACTCCGGCGAGCTGACCGAGCCACTGCCGGACGACGCCGGGTCACCACTGGGGCAGCACGTCCTCGCGATCCTGCAGAAACGGCGCACGGACCTGACGGAGGACGACCTCCGGGCGATGCGCAAGGTCGTGGACACCGTGACGTCGCAGGCCGACCTGGAGAACGAGCCCCGGTCCGAGGACACCCGGCTCAGGCACCGGCTGATGACGGTCGGTCACGACCCGCTGAAACCGTAGGCGTGAGCCGTGACCAACGGCGGGTCGTACGGGCACTGGTCGACGCGCATGGGCAGACGTACGCCGAGGAGGCGGGCATCCGGCTCAAGGACACCCCGCAACCGCTGTACCGGCTGCTCGTCCTCGCCCATCTGCTCAGCGCCCGCATCAGCAGTTCGATCGCCGTGGCCACCGCCCGTGCCCTGCACGAGGCGGGGCTGCGCGACCCGCGCCGCATGGCCGACGCCGACTGGCAGGAGCGGGTGGACGCGCTCGGCCGGGGCGGTTACCGGCGCTACGACGAGCGCACCGCCACCCAGCTCGGCGACGGCGCCACACTGCTGACCGAGCGATGGGGCGGGGACCTGCGCCGACTCCGGAAGGAGGCGGACGGCGAGGTGCCCGAAATGGGGCGGCTGATCCAGGAGTTCCCCGGGGTGGGCCCGACCGGCGCGGACATCTTCCTGCGCGAGGCCCAGCGCGTCTGGCCGGAGGCCGCGCCCTACCTGGACCGCAAGGCCCTCCGGGGCGCGGAGCGTCTGGGTCTGCCGGACGATCCCGACCGGCTCCTCGACCTCGCCGGGACGACGGAACCGGCCGTCCTCGCGGCGGCGCTGGTGCGCGCGTCGGTGGACAAGGAGGTCGCGCGGGACATCCTCGACCGCGCCGGATGAGCCCTCCCGGCCACGGCCGCCGACTACGGCTGCCGGTCACGACTGCCGGTCACGACTGCCGGTCACGACTGCCGGTCACCCGAACGACCCCGTGCGCTGGTGCGTCCGCGGGTGCGGTGGTGCGCTGGGGGCACCGTGTCACGTCCCAGGAGGCATCCGCGATGAGCCGTCGTCCGTCCCACCCCGTCCGTCTCATGGCCTCCGCCCTGGCGGCGGGCGCGCTGCTGACCACGGCGGCCTGCTCGGACGACGGCGGCGGGTCGGGGACAGCCTCGGACACCGCCGCACAGGCCCGCGCCGCCGAGCAGAACGCGGCGCGGCAGACCCCGAGCGGCTCGCCCACGAGCTCCCCGACCGGCTCCCCCAGCGCCTCCCCCTCCGCCCTCACCGAGCCGGGCGCGAAGGCCGCCCTGCTCACCGAGGCCGACCTGGAGGGCGACTGGAACCAGGTCCAGGACGCGGACAAGTGGCGCGACCGGCTGCTCGTCGGCGAGGTCGACGTCTCCGACTTCCTCACCGCCAAGACCGACGCGGCGGACTGCCAGAAACTCCTCGACGGCCTCTACCGCGACAATCTGCTGGGCCAACCGTCGGGCCCCTCGGCGCTCACCGGCTTCGAGCAGGGCGACTCCCGCCTGCTGGAGCAGGTCGCCGCCTACGACCGCGCCGGACTCGACGCCGGCCTGAAGTGGATGGACGCCCTGCCGCAGGAGTGCGATCAGTTCACCGCGACCGACGAGGCGGGCGAGAAGCGCACGGTCCAGGTCACCGAGGCCTCGGTGCCCGAGGTCGGCGACGCGCGTGAAGGCCTCCACGTGACCGTCCAGGGCACCGCCGCGGACAACCCGGCCACGCTCACCCTGGACATCGTCGCCGTACGCGTCGGCACCTCCGCCCTCACCGTCACCGGCGGCGGCCTGGACGGCGACGAGGCCGCCTCCGTGGAGCAGGCGGTGCGGCAGGGCACCGAGCGCCTGAAGACCGTCCTGGACGGCGGAACCCCGTCACCGCGGCCCACCAACCTCGACTGACGGCCTCTCCGGACGGCCCCGGCACCCATGCCCCGTAGCGCGTCACCCGACGCGGCGTGGGACACCGCCGTGTACGCACCTCGCACCGCCGTGTGCCCACCTCGCACCGCCGTGTGCCCACCTCGGGCGAAAACCGGACACCGTGATCACCGGACGGCACAATGAGGGTCTGCGCCGACTGCCGGTCCGGCTCGCTCCACGCCGCCCGGCAGCCTGGTGGAAGGCGACAGAGCGGCGTGGGACCGGTCACAGTCCCGGAGCGCCGCCCGGGAAGCGGGAACGGCTGAAAGTATGATCAAGCGATGTCTGACATGACCGAAACCACGCCGGGCTGGCTGTCGACCGACGAACTCGAGATGGCACGCGCCCGCATGCCGATCCTCTACGTCGAGGCCGTGCCCGTGCGCGTCGACGACAGCGGGGAAGTCACCAGCGTCGGCCTGCTCCTGCGCATCGGTCCCGACGGGACGGTCAGCCGGACGCTGGTCTCCGGCCGGGTACTGCACCACGAGCGGGTCCGGGACGCCCTGCTGCGTCACCTGGAGAAGGACCTCGGCCCGGTGGCGCTGCCCCGAGTGCCGTCCTCGCTCCAGCCGTTCACGGTGGCCGAGTACTTCCCCACGCACGGCGTCACGCCGTACCACGATCCCCGGCAGCACGCGGTCTCCCTCGCCTACGTCGTGCCGGTGACCGGCGACTGCCGGCCGCGGCAGGACGCGCTGGACCTGGTGTGGTTCAGCCCGCGGGAGGCTCTGTCACCAGCGGTGCAGAGCGAGATGCCGGGCGGACACGGGGTGCTGCTGAAGCAAGCGCTGGCGCATGTGGGCTGCGTGGTCTGAGCCGCCGGCGGCCGCCCTCCCCCACGGGGCTACTCCCCGGGCCGCTCCCCGTCGCTCAACTGCGGATCCAGGTCGTCCCGGAGCAGACCCCGGGACCCCGTCTGGCCGGTGCGGTAGGCGGAGCGGGCCACCAGGTGGGAGGCGACCGGGCCGGTGAGGAACTGGAAGAAGACGATGAGGGCGAGGGTGCCCATGTCGATGCCGTGGCGCAGTCGCAGCGCCACGCCGACGAGGACGAGGAGCACCCCGAGGGTCTGCGGCTTGGTGGCGGCGTGGCTGCGGGAGAGCACGTCGGGGAAGCGGAGCATCCCGATCACACCGAGCAGGCACTGCAGGCAGCCGAGGAACAGGAGGACCGCCCCGGTCAGGTCGGCGGCCTCGGCCCAGGCGTTCACCGGTGGTCCTCCCTGCCGTCCGCGCGCACCGAGGGCCGGTCGCGTACGGCGATGAACCGGGCGATGCCCACCGAGCCCGTGAAGCCCAGGAAGGCGAGCACCAGCATCACCGGGAAGTAGAAGGAGTCGCCGTCGTGGGCGGCCTTGACGCCGAGGCCGGCGATGATGAGCGCCGCTGCCACGTCCAGGGCGACCGCGCGGTCCAGCATCGAGGGCCCGTACCAGACGCGGTACAGCAGCAGGGCGCCCGCGACGAGGATCATCACGGCCGAGGCGACCAGCACGGCCTCTTCGACGGCACGCAGGGTGGTCACGGCGAGGGGTCCCCTTCCGGTACGGGCTGGGCGGCGAGTGCGATGTCCTCCGCGGTGCCGAAGGCGCGGGCCACGAGTTCCTCCATGCGCCACACCGACCGCCGGGCGCTCTCGATCTCGCCGGGGTCGTCGGCGTCGAGGACGTGCAGGAACAGGGTGGCCGTCGACCGGCGCACCTCGATCACGGAGCCGCCGGGGACGTTGGAGACGGCCACGGCGGTGGCCGTGAGCATGAGGTCGCTGCGCACCCGCAGCGGGACGGCCACGACCGCGGCCGGGTACGGGCCCTTGGCGAAGATCTGCCGGGTGACCTCGACACTCGAGGAGAACATGTCGTACAGCAGGTAGACCGCGAGCCGCAGGATGCCCAGCGGACGCAGCCGCAGGCCGAGGTCGACGGCGGGCAGCGGGAACGCGAGACACAGGCACACCGCGACGATGACGCCGTTGACGAGGTTGGCCCAGGACAGGGTGCCCCACAGCAGGATCCAGATGACCGTGAGCCAGGCGATGAGCGGCAGTTCGAGAACGCGTCTGCCGCTGCCGAGGCGGAAGGACCAGCTGTAGGGGGAACGGTCGCGGAAGAGGTTGCTCATCGGCCGAGCACCGCCTCGATGTAGGGGGTCCGGGCGAGGAGTTCGGTGGCGGCGGCCTCGGTGAAGGTGGTGAAGGGGCCACCGAGCACGGTGTAGAGCAGACCGAGGGCGACCGCGGCGCCGGTCGCGACCAGCATCGGCCAGGGCAGCCGCCTGGTGGTGGTGATGGTCTGGCCCAGGAAACTGGCCGGGACCACGGCACCCGCCGGCACCGGCAGGCCGCGCCCGGCGCCGGTCTCCGCCCCGTCCTCGCCGCCTGCCGCGTCCGCCCCGGCTTCGTCGTTCGCGTCGTCGCCGGGCTCGTCCTCGGCCGATTCCAGCACCCTGCCCTCGCCCTCGGTCCCGGGCGGAGCGTCGCGCCAGAACGCGAGGTTCCAGACCTTGGCCATGACATAGAGGGTGAGCAGGCTGGTGGCGGCGGACCCGGCGACCAGTGCCCAGGCCCAGCCGCCCCCGTCGTCGACGCCCGCCCGCATCAGACCGAGCTTGCCGATGAACCCGGAGAGCGGCGGGATGCCCGCGAGGTTCATGGCGGGCACGAAGAACAGCACGGCGACCAGCGGCGCGGACTTGGCCAGGCCGCCGAGGCGGGTGAGTTCCGTGGTGCCGTCGCGCCGCTCGATCAGCCCGGCGACGAGGAAGAGGGTGGTCTGCACGGTGATGTGGTGGGCCACGTACACGATCGCCCCGGCGATCGAGCCGCGTCCGGCGAGCGCGATACCGAAGACCATGTAGCCGATGTGGCTGATGAGAGTGAAGGAGAGCACCCGCTTCAGGTCGGTCTGGGCGACCGCGCCGAGGATGCCGATGACCATGGAGGCGAGCGCGGCGAGCATCAGCAGGTCGCCGAGGCGGTGGCCGGGGAAGAGGAGGGTCTGGGTGCGCAGCATCGAGTACACGCCGACCTTGGTCAGCAGGCCGGCGAAGACCGCGGTGACCGGTGCGGGCGCGGTCGGGTAGGAGTCGGGCAGCCAGGCCGCGAGCGGGAACACCGCCGCCTTGATCGCGAAGACCGTCAGCAGCATCGCCTCCAGCAGGGTGCGCACCCCGGGCGGGACTTCCTGCAGCCGCCCCGCGAGCTGCGCGAAGTTGACGGTCCCCGCGACCGAGTACGTCATGGCGATGGCGACGAGGAAGAGCACCGAGGAGAACAGCGAGATGATCACGTACGTCGACCCGGCCCGGACGCGGGTCGCGGTACCGCCGATGGTGAGCAGGACGAAGCTCGCGACGAGCATGATCTCGAAGCCGACGTAGAGGTTGACGAGGTCTCCGGCCAGGAAGGTGCAGGAGACGCCTGCCACGAGGATGAGGTAGGCGGGGTGGAAGACGCCGACCGGTGTCTGGTCGTCGCGGTCGGCCATGCCCTGGCCCAGCGAGTACAGGTTGACGAGCAGGGTGACGGCGCTGGACACGGTGAGCATCAGGCCCGCGAGCCGGTCGGCGACGAGGGTGATGCCGACCGGCGGCGCGAAGTCGCCGAGATGCACGCTGAGCGGACCGTGGCGGTCGGCGGCCACCATGAGAATCACGGAGAGCACGAGGACCGCGCCGAGCACGGCGAGGGTGATGAAGCGCTGGAGCCGCTGGAGCCGGGGGCCGATGGCCAGTTTCAGGCCCGTGACGCACAGGGGCAGCAGGACGGGGAGGGGGACGAGCGCGTTCACCTGGTTCCTTCCGTGCCGGCGCCCCCGGGGTCGTCGGGCTGGTCGGGCGGCGGGTGGCCGGAGTCCTCGCCGGGGCGCGAGTCGGGTTCGCGGCCGGTCTCCTCGGGGTCGTTGGAGGGCCCGGCGACACGGGCCGGCGCCGGGCCCGGACGGCCCGACGGGTCGGTGGTGCCCAGCTCCCGGCCCTCGCGGTAGTCCTCCGGGTCGGCGCCGAGGATGTCGTTCCACAGGTTCCCGGAGACGTCGTTGGCGCGGGCCTGGTAGGCGCGTTCCTCGCGGACCCGCCGGCGCAGCCGTTTGCGGGCGGCGCGGTAGCGGGCGCCCAGTTCGGGGTCGGTGCCGTGCTCGGCGCGCGCCTCGCGGTAGCGGTCGCGCAGTTCGCCGCGCCGGTCGAGGAACTCGGCGCGCAGGGCGACCAGCCGGTCCTCGGTGTCGTCGCTGATCTCGTCGGAGCCGGTGACCTGGTGGCTGCGGTAGGCCATGGCGAGCAGGAACGCCGTGGTGGCGAGGGTGATGACGATCGCGGTGAGGGCGATGGCCTGGGGCAGCGGGTCGGTGACCCGGTTGCGGACGACGTGCGGGTAGAGCAGCGGCGCGGCGCCCGCGCTGCCCGTCGAGGCGAGGACCAGCAGGTTGACGCCGTTGCCCAGGACGACCGCGCCGAGCAGGATCCGGGTCAGTGACCGGGTCAGCAGCAGGCTGGCGCCGACGGCGCTGAGGACGGCGGCGGCCACCAGGAGGGAGAGGCTCACGGTCACGCGGGGCCCGCCTCTCCGCGCGGGGTGCCGCGGCCGGCGGCCCGCTCGATCTGCCGGTCGATGCGGGCGCCGAGGGCCCGCACGATGTCCAGGACCACGCCGAGCACGAGGAGGTAGACGCCGCAGTCGAAGAGGACGGCGGTGGACAGGTGGGCCTCGCCCCACACGGGCAGGTGGCCGTGCCAGGTCCAGCCGTGCAGCACGGTGCCCTCGGCCAGGCCCCCCAGTGCGACTCCGGTGGACAGGAACAGGCCGAGCCCGGTGAACATGCCCGCCTTGAAGGGCACGGCGTCGGCGAGTTCGTGCCGCCCGCCCGCGAGATAGCGGGCGATGAAGGCGACGCCGGCGGTCAGGCCGGCGACGAAGCCACCGCCCGGCAGGTTCTCCGCGCACATCAGCAGGTAGACGGAGAGGACGAGGATGGGGTGGAAGATGAGGCTCGCGACCACTTCCAGGACCACGGAGCGGCGCTCGGGAGCGAGGGTGGAACTGGCCGCGAGCCAGGTCCGCTCCGGTGCGCCCTCGTCGCCGCTGGGCAGGCCCGCCGATTCGTACGAGGTCGCCCGCCAGGCGGTGCGCAGGCCGGCGTACGGGTGGTCCCCGGGCAGCGGCAGTACGGGCTGCTCGGCGCCGTCGGTGCGGCGGTGCAGGTAGATGAGGCTGGTGACACCGATCGCGGCGGCGGCGAGTACCGCGGACTCCCCCATGGTGTCCCAGGCCCTCAGGTCGACGAGGATCGTCGCGACGACGTCCTTCAGGCCGTGGTGGGCGGTCTCCTCGACCATCGCCGCCCCGGCGCTGTCGGCCCGGCGGTGCCCCGCCATGATCCAGACGACGAGGCCGACGGCGGCGCCGCCCGCGAGCGCCACCGGCATGCGCAGCGCGCGCCGCCACCGGCTGTAGTTCTCCTCGAAGTACACCGGCATCCGGCGCAGCACGAGCACGAAGACGATCATCGAGACGGTCTCCACGCAGAACTGGGTCAGCGCGAGGTCGGGCGCGCCCTGCACGACGAAGAGCAGCGCGGTGCCGTAACCGGTGAGCCCGGCGAGCACGACGGCCTTCATCCGGCGCCGCACGCCCAGGCACAGCACGGCGGCGGCACAGGTCAGCAGGGCCACACCGGCCTGGGCCGGGGTGTCCCACAGGCGCGGTGCGGGCACGCCGGTCCAGGGTTCGTCGGCGACGAGTACGGCGATCTGTCCGGCGAGGACCACGCTCATGGTCGTCACGAGGTACACCGACAGCGAGCCGCGCTGCACGAAGCCGGTGCACTGGAGGGCGGTGCGCTCCAGGGCGAGCAGCAGCCGTCCGAAGTTCCGGTCGGCGGAACGCCAGGCCAGGGCCTGCCCGACACGCTGGACGGGGCCTGTGGCGAGGAACAGCAGGACACCGCCCGCCCAGGCCGCGCAGGACAGGCCGAGGGCGAGGCCGGCCCCGTGCCACAGCGCCAGGTGGTAGGGGTGGGCGGGTACGGGGAACTGCCCGGCGTACGTACCGAGGAGCCCCTGGAGCCAGGACACGCCGGGTCCGAGGACGAGGCAGGCCAGGGCCAGCACGGCGGGCGGCGCGAGGAAGGCCGGCGGGACGGGGTGCGCGTCGGTGTCCGGGAGGCCGGGTTTGCGGGCGAAGGCACCCCACAGGTAGCGCAGGGTGTAGGCGGTGGTCAGGGCCGAGCCGACGACGGTCATGGCGAGCGCCCAGCGGTCGGCGGTGTCCCCGTCCAGGAGGGACTGGAAGGCGGCCTCCTTGGCGGTGAAACCGAGCAGCGGCGGCACGGCGGCCATGGACAGTCCGGCGACCACGGCGACGGCGCACACGGCGGGCAGCCGGCGCCCGAGGCCGGAGAGTCCTCGCAGGTCGCGGGTGCCGGTGGCGTGGTCGATGATCCCGGTGACCAGGAAGAGCGGGGCCTTGAACAGGGCGTGGCCGAGGATCATGACGGTGGCGGCGAGACCGGTGTCGTGCCGGCCCGCGCCGGCGAGGACGGTGAGGAAGCCGAGCTGGCTGACGGTTCCGTACGCGAGGACGAGTTTGAGGTCGTTCAGGCGCAGCGCCCGCCAGGCGCCCAGCAGCATCGTCGCGGAGCCGAGCACGAGCAGGAGCGGCCGCCAGGGCGTGACCTCCGCGAACGCGGGAGCGAGCCGGGCGATGAGGTAGACGCCGGCCTTGACCATCGCGGCGGCGTGCAGATAGGCGCTGACCGGCGTGGGTGCGGCCATGGCGTTGGGCAGCCACAGGCTGAACGGCCAGATCGCGGACTTGGAGAGGGCGCCGACGAGGATCAGCACGATCGCGGTGGACAGCGCCGCCGACGCGGACGGCGGGTCGGCGAGGATCGCCGAGATCCGGTAGGTGCCCGCCTCGTGGCCCAGGATCAGGAAGCCGACGAGCATGGTCAGTCCGCCGAGCGTGGTGACCGTCAGGGCCTGCAGGGCGCTGCGCCGGTTCCGCTTGTGGTCGCTGGTCTGGCCGATCAGCAGATAGGAGAAGATCGTCGTCAGTTCCCAGAAGATGTAGAGCAGGACGAGGTCGTCGGCGAGGACCAGGCCGAGCATCGCCCCGGCGAAGGCGAGGAGGTTCCCGGCGAACCTGCCCAGTCGCCGCGACCGGTCGTCGAAGTAGGAGGCGCAGTAGACCAGGACGAGGGCACCCACCCCCGCGGCGAGCAGCACCATGAGTTCGGCGAGGGCGTCCAGCCGCAGCGCCCAGTCCACGCGGTAGGCGGGCAGCCAGGACCGCTCGACGGTGTCGGCGCCGCCCGCGGCCGTCGTGCTCCACCTGGTGGCCGCCCAGACGGCCGCCGCCGCCGGCGGCAGGGCCAGTACGAGGAAGGCGCGGGTCCCCCACCACCTCACCAGCGGCGCGGCGAACAGCGCGAGCGCGAAGTGGCAGAGGATGAGCGCGGACACCCGACAGTGATATATCGGGCATCTCGCCTGAGCGCCCAGGCACGCCGCAGGGCAGACAATCGAGGGGCGGTTTCGGATCTCTCCGAAACCGCCCCTCGATCAACGACTGTCTCCAGTCGGGACGACAGGATTTGAACCTGCGACCCCTTGACCCCCAGTCAAGTGCGCTACCAAGCTGCGCCACGTCCCGTTGCCCGCCTGACCTGGGGTTTCCCCCGGCCGAACGCGCAGGAAAACCATACCGCACTCGGGCCGGTGGTCGCGCATCGCTTTTCCGGGGCACGGCCCGCCGGCCGGCACGGCTCCGTGCGGTCCGCCGTCAGCGGTTCTCGACGCGGTCGCCGTCAGCGCTTGTGCGCACGGTCTCCGCCAGGGGTTCTCCGCACGGTCCGCCGTCAGCGCTTCTCCGCACCGGACGGCTCGGGGGTGGTCGCCGTGCGGTCGGAGCCGGCCGCGGCCGCGTCGACCCGCACCAGCCCGCGTACCGCCGGTATCAGCAGCAGGGCGGCGCAGACGGCGAAGCTCGTCGCGCCGGCGACGAGCAGCACGTGGTCGGCGCCGATGACCGAGGCGGCCGGTCCCGCGAGGGCCTGGCCGACGGGCATCATGGCCAGCGAGCCCGCCACGTCGTAGGCGTGGATGCGGTTCAGGACGTCCGGCGGGACCTGGGTCTGCACGCTGGTCGCCCACATGACGCCCCAGAAGGACATCCCGGCCCCGGCGACGGCGGCTCCGGTCGCCATGGCGGGTACGCCGAGCCCGGCTCCGACGCTCGCGGGGAAGGCGGCGAAGCCCACGAGGGCGATCGCGCCGGCCCGGAGCATGCGGCGGGGTCGCAGCCGCAGCGCGAGGAGCCCGCCGACGACGGTGCCCGCGCCCAGGGCGGAGTTGACCAGGCCGTACGCGCGTGGGCCGTGCTCCCGCACCACCTCGGTCGCCACCAGCGGGACGGTCGGGCCCCACACGGCGATCATGTAGACGCACCAGACGGCGATGACGCCCCACAGCCACCGCCGGGAGCGGAACTCCCGCCACCCCTCGACCAGGTCGGCGCGGAAGGCCTTCGTCCCGCCGCCGACCACCACTCGGCCGCCCGGCGCGAGCGGGGGCAGCCGGAGCAGCAGCAGGCACACGGCGCTGACTCCGTACGTGGTCGCGTGGGCCGCGAAGACCCCGCCCGGTGAGGCGAAGCCGACCAGGAGACCGGCCACGGCGGGTCCCGCGAGCTGGGCCGCGGACTCGGCGACGCGTATCGCGCCGTTCGCGCCCTGGATGTCGGAGGCGAGCCGGGGCACGGTGCTGGCGACGCCGGGCTGGAAGACGGCGCCCGCGACGCCGTTGACGAACCCGATCGCGCAGATCTGCCACAGCACGACGTGGCCGGAGAAGAACAGGACGGCGGCCAGCGCCTGGGTGCCGAGCCGGACCAGGTCGGCGCCGATCATCAGTTTGCGGGTGCTGAAGCGGTCGGCGAGGACCCCGCCGAAGACGACCAGGCCGGCGAAGGCGGCGGCCGTCGCGGCCATGGCGAGACCGACCGCGCCCGCCCCGTACCCGTGCTGGAGCAGACCGGCGGCGAGCGCGACGGGCAGCATGGTGTCGCCCAGCCGGGCGATGGCCCGGGCCACGAAGAACAGCCCGAAGTCCCGCGACCAGACGGCTCGCGCCGCGCCCACTCCGGCCGCCCGCTCGTGCCTGGGCTGCGACGACGTCCCGGCCATCCCGCGCTCTCCCCTCCACGGCCGGCCCCCGCCGGCCACCCGCCCCGTGCGGCCCCTGCTGATCCCGCGCGCGACGTACGTCCGACAGCCGGAGCCCCCCTCCGGCCCCGGCTGCACGCACGCCCCGGATCATGCCACGGGGCACTGACAACGCCCGAGGGGTTTTCAGCCCCCGGCCGGCAGCCCCAGCCGGGGATGGGCCTCCAGCAGCCGGGTCGGAGCCGCCTGGCGCCAGGAGTCGGCGAGGATGTCGCGCAGCTCGTCCTCGCCCTCCAGGGCGACGAGGCGGGCCCGCACCCAGGCGAACTGCGCCTCGTGGCCCGCGATCCAGAACTTCCCCGGCTCGGCCAGCACGAGTTCGTCGCGCTCCTCCTTGGGGCAGCGCACCGCGATGGAGGTCTCGTCCTCGGGCAGTGTGGCGAACATCTTCCCCGCGACCCGGAACGTGGGCATGCTCCAGGCGACCTTCTCCGTCGTTTCCGGCAGGGACAGGGCGATACGGCGTACGTCTTCTGCGTCCGGCATGTCAGGCACGGTAGCCGCCGCCACTGACATTCACCCGGCGCCGGCCGGGGCGCCCGCCTCCCCGCCGACCTGCTTGAAGTAGAGCGTCGTCGGCCGTAGTTGCCCGCCCGGGTCCGCCGCGTAGTCGGGGATCGTTCCGGCGCGGGTCCACCCGGTGGAGCGGTAGAGGTGCTCGGCGGGGCTGCCGGTCTCGGTGTCCAGGTGGAGCAGGGTGAGGCCGGCCGCCGCGGCCGCCTCCTCGGCGGCGGTCAGGAGCCGGCGGCCCAGCCCCCGGCCGCGCGCCGCGCCCGAGACCATCAGCTTGACCAGCTCGGCGCGGTGACGGCTGTTGGGCTTGTCGGGCAGGGCGAGGCTCACCGTGCCGAGCACCCGGCCCCCCTCGTGTGCGACCCAGACGGCGAGTCGCCCGGCGGCGACGGCCGCGGCCCGCTCCCGCCACCAGGCGACGGCGTCCGCCCGGTCGAGCGGCGCGAGGAAGCCGACGGACGCGCCGCCCTCGACGGTGTCGGTCAGCAGGTCGGCCAACTCCTCCAGCAGGGCCGTGAGCCGCCGCTCGTCCACTTGGGTCACGATCACGGCAGCACCACCACCAGCGCATAGCGCGCGTCCTCGGGGCCGGCGCACCGGAACCTCGTCGGCCCCCACACCCGCATCCGCAGGCAGTCCCCGGTGCCGAGGTGGTGCTCGACGTCCTGGGTCGTCACCTCCAGGGCTCCGTCCAGGACCCAGATGTGCTGTTCCAGGCCGGGCACGGGCGGCCGGTCGTAGGCGAGGTCGGCGCCTGCGGCGAGCCGTCCCTCGACCAGTTCGCCGCGCAGCCCGGCGTGCGGCGGGGACACGGAGCGGCGTACGAATCCGGCGGACCGGTCCTCCCACAGCGGCTGCTCGCCGGCCCGCACCAGCAGCGCGGGTTCCGCCTCGACCTCACTGAGCAGCCGGGACATGGTCCGCCCGTAGACGGCGCACAGGCGGTTCAGCAGGGAGGCGGTGGGGCTGATCTCCGCCCGTTCGGCGCGGGACAGGGTGGACCGGCTCACTCCGCTGCGCTCCGCCAACTCCCCTAGCGACCAGCCGCGTTCGGCGCGCAGCTCGGCCAGCCGGGCGGCGAGCCGGGCGTCCACGAGGTCGGGAGCCTTCGGCTCCTCATCCGTGTCTCTCATATTCGGGACGCTATCCCGGATATGAGACGGCCGTGTTACGGAGACCTCACGCCCGGGCCGCCTCGTCGAGCGCGTCCAGGACCGGGCGGATCAGCGGGTGCTCCTCGGCTCCCCGGCGCACCGCCGCGAAGACGCGGCGGGTGGGCGCGACCCCGTCGACCGGGCGGACGACCACGCCCGTGAGGTCCGTGCCGTGCAGGGCCGAGCGCGGGACGAGTGCCACGCCGACGTCGGCCGCGGCGAGCGACACGACCGCGCGGAAGTCGTCCGAGGAGTGCTCCATGCGGGGCTGGAAGCCGGCGTGCTCGCAGGCCAGGACCACCACGTCATGGCAGGGGTTGCCCGGGTAGGGGCCGATCCACGCGTCCTTGGCCAGCTCCCCGAGCGGCACTTCGTCGGCGTCGGCGAGCCGGTGGCCGAGCGGGACGACGGCGTCGAAGGGCTCGGCGTACAGGGGGACGTGGGTCAGGCGCGGGTCGTCGGCGGGCGGCGCCCCCCGGTACTCGACGGCGACGGCCACGTCGACCTGCCGGTCGAGGACCATCGGCAGACTGGCGTCGCCCTCGGCGTCCTGGACGCGGATGCGGATGCCGGGCGCCGACTCGGCGAGGCGGGCCAGCGCGGGCGCGACGACCAGTGCGATACCGGTCGCGAAGGAGGCGACCGTGACGGTGCCCGCGTCGCCCGAGCTGTACGCGGCGAGTTCCGCCTCGGCCCGCTCCAGCTGGGCGAGGACGGCGTTGGTGTGGCTGAGCAGGATCTCGCCGGCCGGGGTCAGCCGTACGCCCTTGGCGCCGCGCTCGACCAGGCGGTGGCCCGTCTCCTGCTCCAGGGCGGCCAGCTGCTGGGAGACCGCCGACGGGGTGAGGTACAGCGCGGCGGCAGCCGCCGTCACGGTGCGGTGGTCCGCCACCGCTCGGAGGATGTGCAGCCGCCGCGCTTCGATCACGGGATCGATTCTCTCACCCACCGCACCCGCCGCGCCCGGGGCCGCAGGTCACGCCCGTGTCAGGCGTCCAGCTCCTCGCGCGCCGCCACGAACGCGTCCACCGCGCGGTTCACGTCCTCCGTCGAGTGGGCGGCGGACAGCTGCACCCGGATACGGGCCTGGCCCTGCGGCACGACCGGGTAGGAGAAGCCGATCACGTACACCCCGCGCTCCAGCAGCAGCTCGGCCATGCGGCCCGCCTTCGACGCGTCGCCGATCATCACCGGCGCGATGGCGTGGTCGCCGGGGAGGATGTCGAAGCCCTCCTCGGTCATCCGGCGGCGGAACAGGGCGGTGTTCTCGGCGAGCCGGACCCGCAGGTCGTCGGCCGACTCCAGCAGGTCGAGCACCTTGAGGGAGGCGGCTGCGATCACCGGGGCGAGGGTGTTGGAGAAGAGGTACGGCCGGGAGCGCTGGCGCAGCAGGGCGACGATCTCGGCGCGGGCGGCGACGTAACCGCCGGAGGCGCCGCCGAGCGCCTTGCCGAGGGTGCCGGTGATGATGTCGACGCGGTCCATGACGCCGTGCAGCTCGGGCGTGCCGCGCCCGCCGGGGCCGACGAAGCCGACTGCGTGCGAGTCGTCGACCATGACCATGGCGTCGTAGCGGTCGGCCAGGTCGCAGATCTCGCGGAGCGGGGCGACGTAGCCGTCCATGGAGAAGACGCCGTCGGTGACGATCAGCTTGCGGCGCGCGTCACCCGCGGCCTTGAGCTGGGCCTCCAGGTCGGCCATGTCGCGGTTGGCGTAGCGCATCCGCCTGGCCTTGGACAGGCGGATGCCGTCGATGATCGAGGCGTGGTTGAGGGCGTCCGAGATCACCGCGTCCTCGGGGCCGAGGAGGGTCTCGAAGACGCCTCCGTTGGCGTCGAAGCAGGAGGAGTACAGGATCGTGTCCTCCTGGCCGAGGAACGCGGAGAGCCGGGCCTCCAGTTCCTTGTGCACCTCCTGGGTGCCGCAGATGAAGCGCACGGAGGCCATGCCGTAGCCCCAGCGGTCCAGCGCCTCGTGGGCGGCGGCGACGACCTCGGGGTGGTCGGCGAGGCCGAGGTAGTTGTTGGCGCAGAAGTTGAGGACCTCGCCGGGGCGACCGCCCGCGGTGACGTTCACGGTCGCGGACTGCGGGGTGCCGATCACGCGCTCGGGCTTGTGCAGGCCGGCGGCGCGGATCTCGTCGAGGGTGGCGCGCAGGTCGTCGCGCACGGAGTCGAACATGTCAGAAGCTCCTGGAAGAGGCGTGGGAGAGAGCGCTGGAAGAGGCAGGTGACTTACGCGGTCCAGTCGAGGATGACCTTGCCGCCCTTGCCGCCGGCCGCGTCCTCGAACGCCGCCTCGTGGTCGCGGTGGCTGTAGCGGCCGGTGATGACGGGGGCGAGGTCGAGGCCGCCTTCGAGCAGCACCGACATGGCGTACCAGGTCTCGAACATCTCGCGGCCGTAGATGCCCTTGACGGTGAGCATCGAGGTGACGATCCGGGCCCAGTCGACCGGGAACTCCTCGGACGGCAGGCCGAGCATGGCGATCCGGCCGCCGTGCGTCATGTTGGCGATCATGTCGCGCATGGCCTCGGGGCGGCCGGACATCTCCAGGCCGATGTCGAAGCCCTCGCGCAGGCCGAGTTCGCGCTGTCCGTCGGCGATGGTCGACTTCGACACGTCGAGGGCGAGGCTCACGCCGACCTTGAGCGCCAGGTCCAGGCGTTCCTGGCTCACGTCGGTGATGACGACGTTGCGGGCCCCCGCGTGCCGGGCGACGGCGGCCGCCATCAGGCCGATCGGTCCGGCACCGGTGATGAGGACGTCCTCGCCGACCAGCGGGAAGGACAGGGCGGTGTGCACGGCGTTGCCGAACGGGTCGAAGATCGCGGCGACGTCGAGGTCGACGGGGACGCGGTGCACCCAGACGTTGGTGGCGGGCAGGGCGACGTACTCGGCGAACGCACCGTCCCGGCCGACGCCGAGCCCGACGGTGGCACGGCACAGGTGGCGCCGGCCGGCCAGGCAGTTGCGGCACTTGCCGCAGACCAGGTGCCCTTCGCCGCTGACCCGGTCACCGGCCTTGATGTCGGTGACGTCCCGCCCGGTGTCGACGACCTCGCCGACGAACTCGTGCCCGACGACGAGGGGGGTGCGGATGGCTTGCTGGGCCCAGCCGTCCCAGGCCCGGATGTGCAGGTCGGTGCCGCAGATGCCGGTGCGCAGCACCTTGATGAGCACGTCGCCGGGCCCCATGACGGGCTCGGGGACGTCCGCGAGCCGGAGGCCGGGCTCCGCCTTCTCCTTGACCAGCGCCTTCAACGCTACGGCTCCTGACGGTGAGGTCCCGGCGCCGGGCATGCCGGGGCAGCCCGCGTCCGGGGAAGGGAGGGGAATCGCACAGCAATCTGCCGTACGACACCGTCCCGGGTCCATCGAGCCTTTCTTAAGCCCGGTCGCAGCTTTCCTTCACGCCCACAACGCCCTCACACCGGTCGCTCCGGCGCCCGTCGGCTCACAGCGGCAGTCCGTCCTCCGCGCTGCGCTCGATGCGCCGTACGAGATCGGCCGCCGTCGACTTGATCGTCGCCAGGCCCGCCTTTCCCCAGGTCCGCGGCCTCACGTCGGCGGCGGACACCGCGCCCAGCACCGTGCCCGTGCTGTCGATGAGCGGGGCTCCCAGGTAGGAGCGGATGCCGAACTCGTCGACGACCGGGTTGCCGGCGAAGCGCGGATAGTCGCGCACGTCCTCCAGGACCAGGGCCTTGCGCCGGACCACCACATGGGGGCAGAAGCCGTGGTCGCGCGGCTGTACCCGGGCGAACTCGGGGCTGGTGCCGTCCCCCCGCGTCACCGGCGGGATCTCCGGCACCCGCAGGCCCGCGAAGAACTGCCCGCCCTCGACCAGGAAGTTGACCATCGCGTACGGTGCCTCGGCGAGATGGGCGAGGTGGGCCGCGTAGATGTCCAGGGCCGGATCCGGGCGTTCCGCCAGACCGAGCCGGCGCAGCCGTCGCACCCGGGCGGGGGCCTCCCGGTCCTCGGGGGTGAGCAGCAGCCGTCCGGCCGGGCGCGGCGGGTCATAGCTCATGGGCGGGCTCCGTCGCTGTGGGCGTGCGTCATGTGCGGCTCCGTGGCGGTGGGTACGGCGATCACCTGGGGTCACCCGGGGATCACCTGTGGGCGCCGTGCCCCGTCGTGGGGGCCGGTGTGTGGGCGATGAGGTGGCGTACGAGGGTGAGCAGGGTCTGTACGCCGGAACTGGAGATCCGGGCGTCGCAGCGCACGATCGGGATCTCGGGGTGGAGGTCCATGGCGGCGCGCACCTCCTCGGGGTCGTAGCGGTACGCGCCGTCGAACTCGTTGATCGCGACGATGAAGCCGAGTCCGCGCTCCTCGAAGAAGTCGACGGCCGCGAAGGACTCCTCCAGGCGGCGGGTGTCGGCGATGATCACGGCACCGAGCGCGCCCTCGCACAGCTCGTCCCACATGAACCAGAACCGTTCCTGGCCGGGCGTACCGAACAGGTACAGCACGTGTTCCGGGTCGAGGGTGAGGCGGCCGAAGTCCATGGCCACCGTCGTTTCGAGTTTGTTCTCGATTCCGTCGAGGTTGTCGGTCGCGGCGCTGACCGTGGTGAGCAGTTCCTCCGTGCTCAGCGGTGCGATCTCGCTGACCGCGCCGACGAAGGTCGTCTTGCCCACTCCGAACCCGCCCGCCACGAGGATCTTCAGCGCGGTGGGGAAGGGATCGGTCGTGTCGTGGCCGGGCCCCGGGACGGGTCCGTGGCCGTAGTCAGAGCTGTCGTCGTAGTCCATCGAGCACTGCCTCCAGAAGGGCCCGGTCCGTGGGGTCGTGGTGGAACGAGGCGGGGGGTTTGGTGGTCAGCGCGCCGCAGTCGACGAGGTCCGACAGCAGCACCTTGGTGACTGCCACCGGAAGCCTCAGATGAGCGGCGAGCTCGGCGACCGGGAGGGGCGCCCGGCACAGGTCGAGTGCCTGCGCGTGTTCGGGACCGAGGTAGCCGAGGGGGGTCGCCCCCGTGGCCATCACCTGGGACATCAGGTCGAGCGCGACGGTGGGCCGGGTACGGCCGTTGCTCACGGTGAAAGGGCGCACCAGCCGACCGGCCGCGTCGTCGAGCCAGGGCCCGTCGCCGGCCGCGGCCACCCTCAAGGCCTCATCGCCGGGGGTTCGACGGCGTGCTGCCGGGGCGCGGTGACCAGGTAGGGGCGGACGCTCTTGACCAGCATGGCCATCTCGTATCCGAGCACGGCCGCGTCGGCCTCGCGACCGGCCAGCACGGCGAGGCAGGTGCCGGAGCCGGCGGTGGTGACGAAGAGCAGGGTCGAGTCGAGTTCGACGACGACCTGCCGTACGTCTCCGCCGTCGCCGAAGCGGACACCGGCGCTGCGGCCGAGGGAGTACAGGCCGGAGGCCAGGGCAGCCATGTGGTCGGCGCTGTCCGCGTCGAGGCCGTGGACGGACTTCACCAGTCCGTCGCAGGACAGGAGCACCGCGCTGGACGTGTGCGGCACGCGCTGCACGAGGCCGCTCATCAGCCAGTCGAGGTCGGATACATGGCCGGTCGGCGCGTCGCTCGCCATGGTGGATCGACTCCTTGGGGTACGAAGGTCTGCGGGAGCGCTGGTCGTGGTGGTGGGGGTGGGGGTGGGGAGGAAGCGGGGGGTGGTCGCGGGGCTGCTCATCCGGCCGTGTCCCGGTGGGTCGGTTCCATGGGGGCCGGCTCCGTGCGGGACGGCTCCGTGCGGGACGGCTCCATGCGGGACGGCTCCGTGCGCGCCGACGCCGGATCGACGCGGGTCGGTTCCATGGAGATCGGCTCCATGGGGGCCGGCTCCATCTGGGCCGGCTCCACGTGCTGCTGGGCCTCCGCGAGACCGATGCCGCGTTGGAAGGCCGCCATGAGTCCGGGGTCGTGGCCGGTGTGCTGCTCGGGTTCCTGGCGAGGTGCGGGGCCGCCGCGCAGCTGGGGCACGATGTGCTCCTGGGCGCGGCGGCGGGGCAGTTGGGGCTTGCCCATGGTGCCGCGCACCGCGCTGTGGCGCGGGACGGGCGGGGCGGCCGCGTGCTCGGCGAGGACGCCCCGGTCTTCGGGCCGGACACCGGGCACGGCGGCCGCCGGGGTGGGCCGGTCCCGGTGGGCGCCGCGCACGGGCAGCGGCACGGGTTCGCCCGACTCCGCCCCGCGGGCCGGGACCGGCGCGGGCTCTGTGGGGGCGGGCGCGAAAGGGACGGGAGCCGGTGCGGCTGGGGCCGCGGCGGGCGCCGTCGGCATCGCGGGGGCGTCGGTCCGCGGCTGTTGCCGGGGCGGCGGCAGGGGCACGGGTCCGGCCCCGCCGGCCTCCGACGGCCGGGCGTCGCCCGCGGGGAGCGCTCCCGGCTCCGCGCCCAGCAGGGCCTGCGGGACGACCAGTACGGCCTGAACGCCGCCGTAGATGTTGGTCTGCAGGCGGACGGTGATCCCGTGCCTCTTGGCGAGCTGGGAGACGACGTACAACCCGATGCGGCCGTCCGCGAGCAGCCGGGCGACGTTGACCTGGTCGGGGTCGGCGAGGAGGGCGTTCATCCGGCTCTGCTCGCCGACGGGCATGCCGAGTCCGCGGTCCTCGACCTCTACGGCGAGGCCCGAGGTGACGAGGTTGGCGCGCATCAGCACCTGGGTCTGCGGGGCGGAGAACAGGGTGGCGTTCTCGACGAGTTCGGCCAGCAGGTGGATGACGTCGGCGACGGCGTGGCCGCGCAGGGTGCCGTCGATCGGCGGGACCAGCCGGACGCGCGAGTACTGCTCGACCTCGGCGATGGCCGAGCGGAGCACCTCGGTCATGTCGACGGGGTTGCTCCACTGGCGGCGGGAGACGGCGCCGCCCATCACGGCGAGGTTCTCGGCGTGGCGGCGGATGCGGGTGGCGAGGTGGTCGACGTGGAAGAGGCCCTTGAGGAGGTCGGGGTCCTCGATCTCGTTCTCCAGCTCGTCCAGGATGGAGATCTCCCGGTGCACCAGCGACTGCAGGCGCCGGGCGAGGTTGACGAAGACCTCCAGCTTCTGTTCGCTGCCCGCCTGACTGGAGAGCTGGGCGGCCCGGACGACGGCGGTGACGGCACCGTCGTGGGCGCGGGACAGGTCGGCGGCGAGCAGTTCGAAGTCGTCGGAGTCGTCCGGCGGTCCGCCGCGCGGTTTTCGCTGGGGCGGGGTCTCGCCGCGGCGCAACGCCTCGACCACGGCGCGCAGATCGCCCTCCTGGCGCGCGGTGCTGCGGCGCAGGGCGCCGACACGGTCGTGTACGGACCGCGCGGCGCGGTCGGCGGCGACGGCGGCGATGGCGACGGCCGCGAGGGTCACCGAGACCGCCCCGGCGAGCACGCCCCACAGGACGAGGCCGGGCCGGGCACCGGTGGACCGGACGGTGAACAGGACGACCGCGCACGCGCTGAGGGCGACCGCGACGGGCGGCAGCACGGCGAGACGCAGGAGTTGGGGGCGTATGTGGGACTCGGGCAGCGCGGGGGCGGTACGTGAGGCCGGCCGGCCGTGCCGCCCGCCCTCACGGCGGTCTGCTCGCGCGGCCGGGGCGCGGAGGTGAGACATCGGGGTCCTCGTACTGGTCCGTTGGTCCGTCGGGCCCGGATCGGGCCCTGGTGCTCGCGCGTGGTGGCGGATGCCACGCGGACACGCGACGTCACGCGGGCACGCGTCGTCGCGGTGTCGACCGAGCGGACCGGGGGATCCGGTCTACGTCGCCCGACGGACACTGACAGTAGTCGCCCGCACATCATGTGCGGTGGGCAGTTGCCAAAGTCCCTCGGACAACGTCCCGCTCTGGTATGAGGCTTCGTACGACAGCCCGATAAGCCGGTGAAGCTTCCGTTCCGGAAGCACCTGGAACCGGTCCGACTCGATCAAGTTCAGTCACCGCGAGTGACGACGGAGGCTCCCGTCGGGACGAGAGCGAGGCGGTGACGGGTACCGCACCGGGGACGCCGTCCGCCTCACCTTCGCCGGCCGCGGTGCGCGCCCGCGCCACGGACGGGCGGGGCGTGGCCGGCCGGGCGGAACGGGTGGTCCCGCGCATCGAGGGAGAGGTGCGGCCCCTGCGCGGTCGAGGCGATCATCGGCTCGGACGGCCGCGGGCCGACTCCGCTCGGCAACAGGGCGGCCTTGTCTAGACCTTTTTTGTCTAGACCTCTTGCCCCGCTCATGCCCGCGGGCTACGTTTCCCGCTGTTCGGAGTACCGCACGTTTCCTTCGATTCCCTTGATGAGCAAGGCTGGAAGGGGCATGTCCGTATGCAGGACCGGAGTCTGTCCAGACGAACCGTTCTCGCCTCCGCGACCGTGGTGGCCGCGAGCGCCACGGGCGTCGTGGGCGCGGCGGCCACCCCCGCGGTCGCGCACCGGCGCGACCACCGCCTCAAGAAGATCATCTCCAGGATGAGCATCGAGGCGAAGATCGGCCAGCTGTTCGTGCCGTACTTCTACGGTGCGTCGGCGACTTCTCCCAGCCAGTTCGACCAGGACCGCAACCTCCGGGAACTGGGCGTCCGCACCGTGGCCGAGCTGATCGCCAAGTACCACATCGGCGGTGTCATCTACTTCTCCGGCTGGACGAACAACATCCAGGACCCCCGCCAGGTCGCGGACTTGACGAACGGTGTGCAGCGCGCCTCACTCGCCCTGCCCACTCCCGTCCCGTCCCTCATCTCCATCGACCAGGAGCACGGGGCCAACGTCCGCATCGGCAGCGGCGCCACCCAGCTGCCGGGCGCGATGGCGCTCGGCGCGGGCCGCTCGCCCTCCGACGCGCGCACCGCCGGGTGGATATCGGGTACCGAACTGGCCGCCCTGGGCATCCACCAGAACTTCGCCCCGGTCGCCGACGTCAACGTCAATCCCGCCAACCCCATCATCAACGTCCGTTCCTTCGGCGCCGACGCCCGCGAGGTCGGTCGCATGGTGGCGGCCCAGGTGACGGGCTATCAGCAGGCCGGGGTCGTGGCCTGCGCCAAGCACTTCCCGGGCCACGGGGACACCGGGGAGGACAGCCACACCGGACTGCCCGTGATCACCCACACCCGCGAGGAGTGGGAGCGCGTCGACGCCCCGCCCTTCAGGGCCGCGATCGCCGCCGGCGTCGACTCGATCATGACCGCACACCTCCAGGTCCCCGCGCTGGACCCCAGCAACGAACCGGCCACCCTGTCGCCCACGATCCTCCAGGGCGTGCTGCGCGACGAACTCGGCTTCGACGGCGTGATCGTCACCGACGCCCTCAACATGCGGGGTGTGCGCACCAAGTACGGCGACGACCGCGTGCCCGTCCTCGCCCTCAAGGCCGGCGCCGACCAACTGCTGTTCCCGCCGGACATCGACGTCGCCTACAACGGCGTCCTGGCCGCCGTCCGCAGCGGCGAGCTCTCCGAGGGCCGGCTCGACGCGTCGGTCCTGCGCATCCTGCGGGTCAAGGACAAGGTCGGCCTGCTCAGCGGCAGCCCCTACGCCTCCCCGAAGGAGGTCGACCGGGTCGTCGGCGCCCGCAGGCACCAGCTCGCCGCCGCCCGGATCGCCGAGCGCACCACCACCCTGCTGGTCAACGAGGACGAGGCGCTCCCGCTGCGCCGCCGGCAGAGGAAGCTGCTCGTGGTCGGCGCCAGCCCGGCCTTCCCGACCGACGACACCCGCACCACGGTGCCCGAGCTGGCCAAGGCGTTCGAGGAGCTGGGCTACGCCACCACCCACCTCGCCACCGGCCGGGCCCCCGACGCGGCGAAGATCGACGAGGCTGTGGCCGCCGCGCGGGGACGGGACGCGGTGGTGGTCACCACCGACAACGTCGGCGCCACCAGCACCCAGCGCGCCCTGGTGTCCAGGCTGCTCGCCACAGGCGTTCCCCTCATCCACCTCGCGGTGCGCAACCCCTACGACATCGCCCACCTCGGCGACGTCCCGGCCTCACTGGTCTCCTACTGCTGGACCGAGGTCGAACTGCGCGCCGCCGCCCGGGTGATCGCCGGCCGGGTCGAGCCGCGCGGCAGGCTGCCGGTACCCATCCAGCGGGCCGACGACCCGACCAAGGTCCTCTTCCGCTCCGGGCACGGCCTGTCGTACGACGACTGACATCCGCTTCCCCCCACGGCTTTCCGCCCCGGTGCCCCCTGAAGGGGAGCGCCGGGGCGGAATGCGTCAACCGCTCGGCATCACGGCCGGACTCGTCGACCACGTGGGCAGCCGGCCGCACCACGCGTCGGCGCGGTGTGGGCCTCAATGCACCCACAGCTTCAGGAGGCACACAGGGGGTACCCGCGTCTCAGGACCGAACGGGGAGGATCGCGGTGGACGAATCGTCACTACGGGCGGTGGGCTGGGCGCGTGCGCTGCCGCTGGACAGCAGTCCGAAGTCGGCGCGTGACTGGGCGCGCGGGCACCTGGAGACCCTCGGCTGGACCGACAGCGCGAGAGACACGGTGGACGCCGTGCTGTTGACCGTCTCGGAACTGGTCACCAACGCTCACGTACACGCCCATTCCCACGCCCAGTTGGCGATGACCTGGGACGGCCACTGCCTGCACGTCGCCGTGCACGATTCGTCCACCACCCTGCCCACTCCCCGTCCCCCGAGCGGCGAACGCCTCGGCGGACGGGGGATGTTTCTCGTCGATGCCCTCACCGACGACTGGGAAGCCCGCCGCTGCCCGGAAGGGAAGACGGTCATCGCCTGCTTCCGTCCGCCGACGACGTCCGAGAGCGCCCGCTGACACCCACGCCACGTGTGTGCGAGCTCCCCCGGGGCGTCGCCGCCTTCAGCCGACGGAGGCCCGCGAGCCGCCGCCTGCTCTCAGCGCCCGACGGCAGAGAGCGGGAGTGGGTGCGGCGGCGGCGACGAAGATGACGGCGAGGACACCCCAGCCGCCGACCAGCGCGCCGGTGACGAGCGTGGTGATCAGCGCGGGTCCCACGGTGGCCACGGCCCCTTCGGTGCTTGCCGCCAGCCCCTGGTACTCGCCTTCGGCATCGCGACGCATCAGCCGGAGTGAAAGGCCCCAGCGCGAGGCGACGTAATGCAGTTCCCCGTAGATGTGCGCGGTCAGACCGGCGAGGACGACGAGGGAGGAGAGGATCGGTGGGGCCGGCCAGGCGGCAGCGGCGAACAGCAGGCAGCAGACCGCCAGGGCGGCACCGGCCTTCCGGGTCGAGCGGATCGCCCCTTTCAGGTTCTCCCCCTGACGAGTGACGCGTACCTGGAAGAGGGCGATGAACAGGGAGCTGACGACCACGGTCACCGGTGCGAGCCACACCGGCGCGGTGGTCTGGTACTTCAGCCACAGCGGCAGACCGCTGGAGAGAAGGGGCCAGCACAGCGAGAGCAGAGCAGTGGTGCTCATCAGCGACAGGAAGGGAAGGTCGCGTACGGCGCGGGTGCCGGAGCTGCGCCGGGCCGGAGGGACGGGCGGGGTGGGCGGCAGTCCGATGAGTACCCCGGCCGAGAGGACGGCACAGAGGGACACCACGGCCACCGCCCCGTAGTAGGCGCCGGCGGTGCCGTTGGACAGGACCCAGGCGGCGGCGCCGGCACCGGCCGCGTAGGTGATGTGCTGCACCACCCGGGCCTGGGCCAGCACCGTGAGGCGCCGGTGTCCCGGCATGAGCAGATAGATCAAGGTCACCTTCACGCCCCGGCCCGACGTCTCCGAGGCCGTGAACAGCGCGGCGGCCACGAGCAGGCTCCAGAAGTCGTCGGTGAAGAGGAAGAGCAGCACCAGTAGTCCGCGAGCGACGCTGACGGCGATGAACACCCGGCGGGCGCCGAGCCGGTCCGCGAGTGCGCCGACGGGGACGGCCGCGAGGAGACCCGCCCCGCCACCGAGCCCCATGGCCAATCCCATGGAAGCCGCCGGTATTCCTTTCACCGACGTCAGGTAGACCGCCCACATGCTGAACCAGAGACCACCGCCGAGAGCCGACACGGCTTCGGAGTACAGAAGTTTCCGTACGACGCCCCGCTCCTCCGGCGGGCCTTCTTCCTCTCGGGGTCCGGCCGCATCCTGGGAATTCGACGTACCGGTGTACCTCACATGGTCTCCGTCCTCTTGCGCTGGGGTCCGCACCGAGCGCGGACGGGTCTGCAAGCATGCCTCATGACAGCGTGAGCGCCTCGCCGAGCAAGAGGCCGATTTTCCCCTGCGGTTGGCCCGATAATTCACTCGTACGAAACACTGGGGCAGCTGCACTGACAGACGTCAGCGACGCGAGTACCCGTGCTCGGTAGTGCCATTCCTCGGAATGTTCGGCAGGACTGATTCGGCCACCGCGCCAGGTGGGAATACGACGGAATTCTGTCCCGCACCCCTTCCCGAGCTGCCCGGTTCCCTCCTTGAGACTTCTCCCGCCGGTGGCGCCAATGGCCGGATGACGCCCGTCGTCAAGCATTGACGGGCCCTCCCCGCTCCGGCTTATCGTGCTGTAGTCGCCGCTTCGGCGCGCCGCTTCCTGTCAACTCCGCCTCGTATCACAGGCAGGCCAGGGGCCGGTGTACCGCCGACATGCGAAAGCAACTCCCTAGTACCGCCGGCACACATCAGGCCACGCAGGAACTACGCCTTGGAGTAGCCTTGTCGCATTCCCCGGTGAGCATTCTTTCGCAGCTCGATTTCAACGGCAATCCGTTGAGCGATGAACTGCTCGCGAAGACCTTTCACCAGCTGATGGACGAGCATGGATACGTGCTCATGTGCAACGTACCGGACACCTTCGACCAGGTACGTTTCTGCCGGGAGCTGGGCTCGTTCGTGCCCAACTACAACGGCGCGGTGGTCGGCGACGTCCGCCCCGAGCCGGGCATGGACGACGTCTACCACGCGGGCAACACCCGCCCGCTGACCCCGCACACGGAAGGGTACGACTTCGCCGTTCTGCCACCCCGCTACATCGCCCTGTGGTGTGTGACTCCCGCGTCCGGACCCGGCGGCGAGACCACGCTGTGCGACACCCGGCCCTGGACCCAGGCGCTGTCCGACGACGAACGTCAACAGCTGCTGGACCACGCCTACGACTGGAAGACCACCGAAGGCGTCCAACGGCTCGGCCTCGACCTCAAGACCCGGCACCCGGTCCTGGAGGAGCACGAGCAGGGCCTGGTCGTCCGTTTCAGCTGCAACAACCTCCTGCGTGACGACGACGATCCCGCGGTGGGACTCCAGCAGCGGTGGCAGCGCGCCTTCGAGGCGGAGCACGTCGCCGTCACCTACCAGCGCAACGACATGCTGGTCTGGGACAACTGGCGACTGCTGCACGCCCGGAACGCGTTCACCGACCGCAGCAGGCATCTGCGGCGCATCCAGATCGCGGCCTGACCACCTCGGCAAAGGAGAAGTCCGTGTACCGAACCATGCTCCGAGGCAAGATCCACCGCGCCACCGTCACCCAGGCCGACCTCCACTACGTCGGCTCGCTCACACTGGACCGCGACTTGATGGACGCCGCCGGGCTGTTGCCCGGCGAGCAGGTCGACATCGTCGACATCGACAACGGCAACCGGCTCACCACCTACGTGATCGAGGGTGCCCGCGGCAGCGGGGTGGTCGGCATCAACGGCGCCGCCGCCCGGCTGATCTCCGTCGGCGACCTGGTGATCATCATCGCGTACGCCGGCGTCAGCGACGAGGAGGCGCGGACACTGCGGCCGGACATCGTCTTCGTCGACCGGCACAACCGCCCGCGCGACATCGGCACCGACCCCGCGCACGTCCCCGCCGAGACGGACGCGGCGTCGCTGGTCCGGGGCGACCACCTGCTCGAAGGAGCAGCCTCATGACCTCCATCCTGCCGCGCACCACACCGACACCGCGCACCTCCGCACACGCCGGTGAACTGCCCGCGGCACTCTCCCACTACGACACGGAGCTTCGGCGGGTACTCCACGAGACCGGAGCCGTCGCTCCCTCCGACCCCACGTCCTTCGCCCCCCGCTGGGAACTGCCGCGTCCCGGCCCGTCGCTGGACGCCTTCTTCGCTCCCAGCACGATCAGCGCCCACGCCCTGACCGAGCACCGGGGCCGCCGCCTGGACCTGCTGCACCTCATGCACAACCCGCGCACCCGCACCACGAAGACCTACGCTTCCCTGGTGATCGTCGCGCGTGCCGTCGCCCACATCGAACGCACCGGTGAACGGGTCGTCCTCCTCACCCCCTCCAGCGCCAACAAGGCGACCGCGCTGCGGGACGCCGTACTGCGCGCCCATGAGTGCGGACTGGCCGGCCCGGACACCCTGGGCATCGTCTGCGTCGTCCCCTCGACCTCGCGCGGCAAGCTGTGGCGCTCGAAGCTGTCGGACGACTCCGAGCTGCGCCGGGCCAACCCGCTGACAGCGCTGGACACGGACGAACCGGGCAAGGTCAAGCAGCTCGCCCGCGCCGTGACCGAGGACCTGGCCGCCGTCCTGCACCGGGAACGCGGTGTACGGCTGTGGCACTCGCTGGAACTGCTCAACTACGCCGTCGCCGACACCGTGCGCGCGCTCTTCGAACGCGACCGCCTCACCGCCGCGCCCCGACTGCACGCACACGCCGTGTCCAGCGCGTTCGGACTGCTGGGACACTTCCACGGACAACAGCACATCACCGGACAGTCATGGCCGGACACCTCGGCCGGCTACTTCCTGGTCCAGCACCTGGGCACCTCGGACATGGTCTCCAGCCTGTACCACGACCGCTTCGACTACCGGCCTCGCTGGACGGAGAGCGAGGGACGGCTCGTGCAGTACCACGACCCCCGCTTCCCCCGGACCGCCTACACGCCCGACGAACAGCTGGACGCCACCTTCTACACCCGCCGGCCGGCCACCTCGCCCCGGATGAACGAGATCATCCGCCGCCAGGGCGGCGGCGGCATCGTCGTCTCCCTGGCCGAGTGCCTCGACCGCTACCCGGCCCTGCGCTCCCTGCTCTCCCCGGCCGGGGTACGGCTGCCCGCCGACCCCCGGGAGCTGCGCGAGTGGTCTCTGGTGATGGCGCTGACCGGAGTGTTCAACGCCATCGACCGGGACTTGGTGGACGACACCGACATCCTGGTCCACGGCTCCGGTTCGTACGCGGCCGACGACTACCGGCCGGTCCCCCAGGACCACCTGCGCCCGGTCACGGACGCCGCGGATCTGGCCGCGGCCGTGCGCGAAGCGGCCAACTGACCTCGAGGCGCGGCCGTACTCCACGGCCGCGCCCGCGCCCGCCACCCCAGCTCTCCCGCCGCGACAGGGAGTTCCCTTGCTGCTCGTCCCACGATCGTACGGACCGACCCCCGCGGTTCGCCCACCCAGCCCGTTCCCGGCGGCCGAAGCCGTCCCGGCGCTGCCCGCTCGGCTGCGCTACACCTGGAACAACAGTCGGCATCCGGCCTGGCGTGCCGCGCGCCGCGCGCTCGACGACGCGCCTGCCCGGGTCCACGCCGTCGTCTCCCACGAGCGCCGCGGCCGCCTGAACATCGCCTACGTCGGCCTGTCCGCCGGGCGCACCAACATCCTGCAACTGCTGGAACAGCAGCGGGACACGCTCGGCATGTCCACCGTCGGCCATGAGCACGCCCTCGTGGCGTGGCGGGACCTGGCCCGCGGTGCCCTCCCCCCAGCCGACCTGGTGGTGATCGGGGCGGAGGCGGCCCGGCTCAGCAGGTTGCCGGCGAGCCGCAGCATCACCGCTCCCTTCCGCGTCCACCTGACCGTCGGTATACCCGAGGGGCTCGACGCTCTGGAACGGCAGATCTCCAAGCGCGAGCGTTGGCAGTTCCGCCGCGACCGCGCCCTGCACGACTGGGCGTGGACAGAGGACTCCTCCCCCCGCGCCCTCGACTTCTTCTACCAGCGCATGCACCTGCCGACCATGGCGACCCGGCACGGCGACCGGAGCCGCACCGAGACATGGCCCGTCGCCCGGCACGCCATCCTGCCCCACGGCAGCCTGTTCTTCCTGACCGACGCGGGCGAGCGCAGGGCGGGAGTGCTGTGCCACTGGTCGGCGGACGGCACGACGCTGACCACTCGCCTGCTGGGCGTCCTCGACGGCGACGAGCGTCTGTACCGCGACGGCACCTTCAAGGCGGTGTACCACCACCTTCTGCGCTGGGCCCGGGAACACGGCGTACCCCGCGTCGACTTCTACGGCACCGAGGCATTCATCAGCAAGGGGATCTTCCAGTGGAAGCGCCGTCTCGGCCCACGGGTCGAGCTGCCGCCCAACCACTTCTCCACCAAACGCATCCGTCTCTACCCACGCCGTGACACCGCCGTTCTACGCGACTTCCTGGTGTCGAACCCGCTACTGGCCCACCGTGCCGACGGCTCCCTGGCGCCGGTCTACTTCACCGACGAACAGCGGCCACCCCGACTCGACCTCAGCGCCCGCTGCCCCGGTCTGCCGGCACCTCACACCGTTCACCTCGACTCCTTCTTCCACGGAGCCGCCCCGGATCCCCAGCCGGTACAGCCATGACGGCCTCACCCACGGGACCGGTGGCCGTCCTGGGCACCGGCGCGTTCGCCCAGGGCCTGGTGCGCGGCCTGGCGCAGCGCCCCGGCCGCGTCAGCACCGTGCACATCATCGGCCGCACGCCCGAACGCGCCGAGGCCGTGGCCGCGCTCGCGGCAGGCCACGCGGCACTGGCCGGCACCCGGGTGGCGTTCGCCGCGCAGAGCGCCGGCCCCTCCCCCGGCGACCGGCTCCGGCCACTGCTGCGGAGTCTGCGCCCGGCACTGCTGGTGGTCTGCGCCTCGCCGCAGCCCCCGTCCGAGGCGCGCACCGGGGCGTCCGGTTGGGCGGCACTGCTGCGCCGGGCCGGGTTCGGTGTCACGCTGCCGATCCAGGCCGAACTGGTGCGGGACTGCGGGCTGGCCTGCGCCGACGCCTCGCCCGCCACTCAAGTGGTCAACGCGTGCTTTCCCGACCTCGTCAACCCCGCACTGCACGGCGAGGGCCTGCCCGTTCTCTGCGGCCTGGGCAACGTCGCCACCCTCGCCACCGGCATCCGTGCCCGCCTCGACCTGCACGACGAGTCCCGGCTGGCCCTCCTGGCGCACCACGCTCACCTGAGTACACCCGAGGATCCACGCGACGAGGCCGCGGGATGGCTGGACGGCACCCCGCTGGCCGAACTCCCCACGCTCCTCGAAGGGGTCCGCGCCACGCCCCGCGACTTCCTCAACGAACTCGGCGCACACAGCGCCGTACCCGCCCTGCACGCGCTCACCGACCCGACCGTCTCCTACACGGGGCACCTGCCGGCACCGCACGGACTGCCTGGCGGCTACCCGGTCAGCATCCACGAGTCCGTCCTCTCCCTGCGGCTGCCTCCGGACCTTTCCCAGTCCGAGGCCGTCGCCTTCCACCGACGACGCGAGCACCTCGACGGCGTACGCCTCGGCGACGACGGTCTCCTGCGCTTCACACCGGCCACGCTCTCCGTCCTGCGGGAACACGGAGCCGACCTGCCCGCGAGCTTCCGCCCCGCCGACCTGCCGGACCTGTGCCGGCGACTCCTCGAACTCCGCGACCGGCTACGGCGGACAGACGCTTCCCCGTCCCGCCAGAAGGAGCACCCGTGACAACCTCCGCGTCATCTCCGTCTCCCTACCTGCTGGGAGCCGACGACCAGGAACGCGAACGCCTGCTCTTCCAGGGGCGGCTGCTGGAAGACGACACGCTCGCTCTCCTCGACCGCGTCCCCCTCGGTCCGGGCGACCGTGCGCTGGACGTCGGATGCGGCCCGCTCGGCATCATGGACGCCCTGTCGGCACGCGTCGGTGAGCACGGCCGGGTCGTGGGCCTGGACGCCGAACCTCGCATGACAGAGATGGCCCGCCGCACCATCGACGAGCGGGGACTGCGCAACGTTTCCCTGCTCAGCGCCGACGCGGCGGAAACGGGCCTGCCCCGTTCATCCTTCGACCTGGTCCACACCAGGCTGGTCCTGATGAACGTCCCCCACCCCGACGATGTACTGGACGAGATGATCGCCGTGACCAAACCCGGCGGCACCGTCGCCGTGCAGGACGTCGACTGGCTCACCCGCGTCTGCGAGCCTCCGCACCCCTCCTGGGACCGCCTCGTCACGGTGATCGCTCAGCTCTGGGCGCGCAACGGCATGGACGTCATGCTCGGCCGCCGGCTGCCCGGCATACTGCGGCAACACGGACTGCTGGACGTGGGAGTCCGCGCGTCGACCCACGTCTTCCAGCACACCGACCCCTACCGGACGCTGCTGGTCGACCGCGCCCGACTGTGCCGATCCGCCCTCGTGGAACACGGCCTCATCACCGACGCCGAACTCGACGACCACATCGAAGCGCTCTCTCAGCACCTCGCCGATCCCGGCACCCTGGTCGTACACGCCACGCTCTTCCAGGCTTGGGGCAGCACCCGGCCGGCCACCGGCTGAACAGCGGAGGAGTCGCGCCGCTCGTGGTACGGCGACTGCATGGAAGCACAGGCATCTGCCCCCCCCCAGCTCGCCCCCGACCGACGTCACCGCTCACCGGCGAGGTCGAGATCACCCCTGCTCGGCTCGGCCACGACCTCAGCGCCCCGCGGACGCCGCCACGGGTGCGCGATCGGAGCGGACACCGCCCGCCACCACGGCTCCTCGGGCAGCTGCCCCGCCGGCTCGAACGGCTCGCCGGGACGGGGGAAAGCCACCGCCTGCCCCGCCTCCCCAGCGGCGTCCCTCGTCCACTCTCCCGGCTCCGCCCACGCGTGCGGAGCGAGATTGAAGGTCCCCCAGTGGATCGGCAGCAGGGCACCGCCGGGCCGCCCTCCCTGCAGATCGAGGTGGGCGCGTACGGCTTCCTCGGGAGTCATGTGGATGTCCGGCCAGAACTCGGCGTACGCCCCGAGCTGGATCATCGTGGCGTCGAACGGGCCGTGTGCGGCACCGATGTCCCGGAAGCCGGCGAAGTAGCCGGTGTCGCCGCTGTGGTAGACGCGGTGCTCCTCCCCGGCGACGACCCAGGACGCCCAGAGAGTGTGCTGGGTGTTGCGCAGCCCCCGTCCGCAGAAGTGCCGGGCCGGAGTGGCGGTCAGGGTGAGGCCGTCGACGCGCGTCGACTCGTGCCAGTCCAGCTCGCGCAGCCGGCCCGCGGAGACGCCCCAGTGTTCGAGGTGGGCGCCGACGCCGAGCGGCACCGCGAACAGGGTGTCCGTGCCGGCCAGCGCCTTGATCGTGGGCATGTCCAGGTGGTCGTAGTGGTCGTGCGAGATCACGACGGCGTCGACCGGGCCGAGGGCCTCCAGGGGCACCGGGACCGGATGCAGCCGCTTGGGACCGGCGAAGGGGAACGGGGAGCAGCGCTCGCCCCACACGGGGTCGAAGAGCACCCGCTGCCCGTCGATCTCGGCGAGCACGCTGGAATGCCCCATCCAGGTCAGCCGCAGTCCGGTGGCGGGCGGCCTGGCGAGGTCGGCGAGCGTGGTGGCGTGCACGGGCACGGTGCCCAGCGGCGCGCGACGGAGCCGGGCCTGCCGGTCGAAGTAGATCTTGGCGAACTCCGCGGCCGATCCGGAAGGCCGGGTTCGCGCGGTGCCCCCGGGGTTCTGGAAGACGCCGTCACGGAAGTGCGGCGATCTGCGGATGCGCGCCATGCGCTCGCCGCTCGGGTCCGCGCCGAAGGCCGCGGGCCGCGGCACGCTGAGCCCGGGGCTCGGGTAACGGAAACCGGCCACGGTACCTCCAGGTGGAGTAGGTCAGGCTCTCATTATCGTCTCGTCCGACATCACTCGAACGCCGGATGTCACATCCGAGTTCCCTCCGCCCGTCGTACCGGTGAGGGCGCCCCCGACCGAGCGCCCGGAAACACACCGGCACGACCGACGGACAGGAAGGTGGCCCTCATGGCCCGCGTATCCCTCACCCCGCCCCGGACACTCCTCCTCCACGTCATGGAGTGGTACTCCCGGCGCACCTACGGCAAGGTCCTCGACCCTGGAAAGGCACTCGCCCACAACCCGCGCGTGCTCTGGGGCGACCTGCGTTTCGAGCAGTCCGTGGCCAGGTGGAACAGGCTGGACTCCGACCTGAAGGCGCTCGCGGTGATGGCCTCGGCGGCCTCCATCGGCTGCTCCTGGTGCATGGACTTCGGCTACTGGGAGAACGCCGAGCGCGGCATGGACCGGCGCAAGCTCCACGACGTACCAGTGTGGCGGGAGAGTGATGTGTACACGCCGCTGGAACGGGACGTCATGGAGTACGCCGAGGCGGTGACGGCGACCCCGCCCACCGTCGGCGACGACCTCGCCGAGCGGCTGCGGGCCCGGCTGGGCGAGCCCGCGTTCGTGGAGCTGACGGCCATGGTCGCCGTCGAGAACCTGCGCTCCCGCGTCAACGCGGCACTCGATCTCACCAGCCAGGGTTTCAAGGACTCCTGCGACCTGTCCGGCACGGGGCGCACCGGCCCGGTCACCGCGACGACGGACTGAGCGGCCGGGCTGAAGCGGGCCGTCGCCGCGTGTCCGGGCGCGTGTATAGGGTGACGGGCGTGGTGAGAGTCCGGTTGGGAGTCGCGGAGCGGCGCGAGGAGCTGCTGCGCGCGGCCATCGAGCAGATATCGGCGCGGGGCGTGGCGGCGTTGCGGATCGCCGACGTGGCCGCCGCGCTCGGTGTCAGCAACGCGCTGGTGCTCTACCACTTCTCCACGAAGGAGAAGCTGGTGGCCGCGGCGTTCACGTACGCCGCCGAGGACGATCTCGCACGTCTGCGCAGACTTCTCGGCCGCCGTACGTCGGCACTGCGCCGGCTGCGGGCGGCCGTGCGCTGGTACGCCCCGACCGGGCAGGCCAAGGGCTGGCGGCTGTGGATCGAGGGCTGGGCGGTGGCCCTGCGCGAGCCCGCGCTGCGGGAGGTCACCCGGGAACTGGACCGCCAGTGGAAGGCGGCGATCGCCGAGGTCATCGCCGAGGGCGTGGCCGCCGGGGAGTTCACGTGCCCGGAGCCCGACGGCGCGGCCCTGCGTCTGACCGCCCTGCTCGACGGGCTGGCCGTGCAGCTGACGTCCTACCCGGGTGCGGTGTCCCGGGCCCGGGCCCAGGAGTGGACCGACGAGGCCCTCGCCCGCGAACTCGGCCTGGAACGCGAGACGTTGACAACACCCCGCCGCTAGGCCCGGCCCCACGCGGGACCAGCGACACCCCACCGCTGGGCCCAGCCCCACACGGAACCCGCGACACCCACCACGAAACACCGCCACACGCCCACCCCGCCCGGCACACGCCACACGCCCACGCTGCGCCACCCGCCACCCGCTCGCGCCGCACGCAGCCCGCCGCACGCAGCCCGCCGCACTCCGCCGTCAGGCCACCGCCGCGATCCGCACCTTGATGTCGTCCGGCGACAGCGCCCCCTTGGCGATCACGTGGTCGCCCGACGACTCTCCTCGCAGTCGGCGTCCGATCCACGGCACCAGGTACTCGCGTGCCCAGTGCACGTCGTCGCGCCTGACGTGCAGGGTGCCGCGGGGCGGCAGCGGCGGCCAGGGCTGGTCCGGGTCGGCGGGGACGCGCAGGCCGAGGGCCTGGCCCGCGCGCAGCGCCACGCGGGTGTGACCCTCCGGCGACAGGTGCAGCCGGTCGGCGTCCCACGCCCTGCGGTCCTGGACGCTTCGGAGCGACCACAGATCGAGCACGGGGCAGCCGTAGCGGTCGGCGACCGCACGGACGTGCCCGTTGTAGGTCGCGATCTTGCCGCGCAGATGCTTGAGGACCGGCACCCCGCGGGTGTCGAAGCCGGTCGTCACCAGGACGGTGCCGGCCGCCGCGGTCAGCGCGGCCACCGCGCGCTCGAACCGCTCGGCCACCTCGTCCGGATCGGTGCCGGGCCGGATGATGTCGTTGCCGCCCGCCGCGAACGAGACCAGGTCAGGGGCGAGCTCGACGGCCCGGGGGACCTGTTCCGCCACGATCTGGTCGAGCAGCCTGCCGCGCACGGCGAGGTTCGCGTACCCGAACTCGCCCTCGGGTCGCCGGTCCGCGAGCAGCACGGCCAACCGGTCCGCCCAGCCGACGAACGCCCCGTCGGGGCCGGGGTCGCCGACGCCCTCGGTGAAGCTGTCCCCCACCGCCACGTACGACCCGATCACTTCTCTGCTGTCACTCTTCGAATCGTCTGCCACGTCGGCCCATGATTCACCTTGGAATGTGACCTACGCGACCGTAGGAAAGGGTTGACGGGCGGTGAGAAAAACCACGCCTAAAGTGTTGGTCAATCCCGGAATACACCGAAGGCCGGACCCGGGGATCGGGGTCCGGCCTTCAGCGGCGCGGAGGCCGCGCCCAAGCGGTCGTCAGAGAGAGACGCCGTGCGAGCGCAGGTACGCGATCGGGTCCACGTCCGAGCCGTAGTCCGGCGTGGTGCGGATCTCGAAGTGCAGGTGCGGACCGGTCACGTTGCCGGTGGCACCCGAGAGACCGACCTGCTGACCCGCCGTCACGGACTGACCGGCGGAGACGGAGAGCGAGGACAGGTGGGCGTACTGGGCGTAGTGGCCGTCGGCGAGCTGGATGACGACCTGGTTGCCGTACGCGCCGCCCCAGCCGGCGGAGACGACGGTGCCCGCGCCGACGGCCTTGAGCGAGGTGCCGGTCGGGACGACGAAGTCGGTGCCGGTGTGGTAGCCGCTGGACCACATGCTGCCGGTCTGGTGGTACGGGGTGCCGACGCTGCCGCCGGGCACGGGGGAGGTGAAGCCGCTGGTGGTGCCGGCCGACTGGGCGCTCGTGCGGGACGAGTCCGAGGAGGAGGTCTTCGCGGCGTCCGACGACTTCTCGGCCGGCTCGGACTTCTCGGAGGTCGCCTTCTTCGGCGCGGCGGGCTTCTCGGCCGGCCGCTCCGACTCGGCGGAGGACGAGGGGGCCGACGACTTGGCGGCCTGCTCGCCGACCGAGAGCTTCAGGCCGGGGTGGATCAGCGACGGGTCCGAGCCGACGGCGTCGCGGTTGTCCGAGTAGAGCTTCTTCCAGCCGCCCTCGACGTCCTGCTCGTCGGCGATCTTCGAGAGGTAGTCACCGCTCTTGACGGTGTACGTCCGCGAGTCGGAGTTCTTCTCGGCGCTGGCGCCGGTGGCCTTCTTCGCGGTCGTCGGTATGGACTGCACGGCCTGCTCGGAAACGGACTGCGCGGGAGCGGCCTGGGCGCCGGCGGCACCCAGCAGCGGGAGCGCGAGCGCGGCGCCGCCGGTTCCGGCGACGGCGATGGTGCGGGTCAGGCGCATGGCCCTGGTACGGCGGTGCTTACCCTTCGCGGGCATGGCGATTTCCTCTCCGGCGCCTACGAGGTGAGCTGTCGGGTGCGGGCTGGAGATGCCCGGCCGCGCCGAGACGCGGCTTAACCCCAAGCCGTTCCGGGAACCGGAACAGGCGGTTGTACCTGTGGGTCCCCCGTTCCTGCCGTGTACGGGTGGTGGATGAGTGCGGTCTCCGGTCGGCGGCAGGATTAGGCGTCCGTCCGGATCGGTGGTGAACGTAAGGGACCAAGACGCGCGGGGACAAGCGAGGGGTTCCATTGACAGGTGTTCCGTTTGATCCTTTACGGGAATTACCGGTCACCCTCCGTGGATTCGCGCAGTGCCCTTTTCCGTGAACAGCCTTGGAAACCGGCCCGATTACGTGGACATGACGAGCAACGCACGGTCACGGATATGACGCTGCTCACGCACCGTCCCCCCAGTCCCTCTTATTCCAACGCTAGTTGGAATGAAGGTGCCAATTCGGGCAGAAGGCTCAGATGCGAAGCAGTCGGACGACTGTGCCGCCGAGGCTCCCGGACCGTGCCGTATCTTCGAGTGGTGCCCGTCGGCGAGCAGCGCCGGCGGGGCGGAGTGGGAGGAGCCCCCGTGACGCAGCAGGTCCCGTCGACCGAACCCGAGCTGGCCGGTGTGCGTAACTTCCGTGACGTGGGCGGGCTGCCGACCGTGGACGGACGGCGAGTGCGGCAAGGGGTGCTGTTCCGCAGCGGCCACCTGGCGCACGCCACCGGGGAGGACGCCGCGTTCCTGGCCTCGCTGGGCCTGCACACCATCTTCGACTTCCGCAACGCGGCCGACCAGAAGCTCGAAGGTCCGGACGTCGAGCTGCCGGGTGTGCGCAATGTGAACCTGCCGCTGAGCGATCCGGCCGACGGTGCCGAGTTCTGGAAGATGGTCCGCGACGGCGACCTCGACCAGTTGCGCGAGATCCTCGCGGGCGACAAGGGCGCCAACCGGATGATCGGCTCCTACCGCATGATCATCAAGGAACGCACGGCGGAGCACTCCCGGGTACTGCACGCGCTCGCCGAGGACAGCGTCCCCGCCCTGATGCACTGCGCGGCCGGCAAGGACCGCGCGGGCCTGTCGATCGCGGTCACCCTGCTCGCCCTGGGGGTCGAGCGCGAGGCCGTCATCGACGACTACCTGAAGTCCAACGCCACGCACCGCCGCTACAAGGTGCGCCGCAGCGGCTCCGCCGCCTCGGCCTACTCCCCCGAGGTCATGGAGCTGCTCAGCCCTCTCTTCGACGCGCGCGCCGAGTACCTGGCGGCGGCCTTCGAGACCGTCGAGGAGACCTGGGGCGGGGTCGACGCCTACCTGGAGAAGGGCCTGCGGATCACTCCGGAGACCCGGGAGCGGCTGCGCGAGCGGATGCTGGACTGAGCCCACCGGCTCACCGACCGGCTCACCGGCTGTTGGCGCCCACCTCGAAGAGCAGGTAGATGAAGGCCGCGAGGACGTGCCCCACGACGAGGTAGACGAAGAGCCGTACCCAAAGGGCGCGCGGGAGCTTCTCCTGCGGGTTCATGGCGTTTCTCCAAGGGTGGAGTGGGGCGGCGCGGCGGCCGGGCCCAGGCACAGCGCGGCCGACGGGCTCTGCAGCAGGGTGTGGACGAAGAGGAGCTCGACCCCGTCGGCGTCCTGAGCGGCGATCCGGTGCGGGGTCAGCGAGTCGAAGTGCGCGCTGTCGCCCGGACCGAGCCGGTGCACGGTGTCCCCCAGGCGCAGACGCAGCCGGCCCCGCAGGACGTGCAGCCACTCCTCCCCGGGGTGCACCCGCACGATGTCGCCCTGCGAGCCGTGCGGCACATGGACCCGCAGGGCCTGCATCCCGCGACCGGCCCCGCCGGCCTGCCAGTACGTCCAGCCGCCCGCGAACGTCGGCTCCATGGCGTCGGCACGCACGACGGCATCCCGGTCCGCGGCCGTCTCGCCGAGCAGCTCCGAGACGGTCGTACCGTAGACACGGGCGAGGGAGAGCAGCATCGGCAGCGAGGGCTGGCGCTGCCCGGTCTCCAGACGGGAGAGATGGGCGGGCGACAGCCCCGCGGCACGGGCCGCCGTCTCCAGGGTGAGGGCGGCCCTGCGCCGCAGGCCACGCAGCTGCGGCGCCACGACGGACACCGCGTCCGCCGCCGGCGCGTCCGTCGACGACGGCCCTGTCTCAGGGGAGGTCATGCCCCCATTCAGCCCGAGAATTGCCCACCGGGCAATTTTCTTGCCTCAGAGGCAAAGATCGGCGACGACCGGCGGAGGCGGCGGTCGGTGACTCGTCAACGGTTGCCCACCGCCTGCCTGACCAGGGTCTTCCCGAAGTCCCACATCAGACCGCCGCCGTTGTGGGCGTCGTCCATCACCTCGGTGAAGGCGTCGACGAACCGGTCCGCGTCCCCCGCGTCGATGATCAGCGGCGGGATCAGCTTGATCACCTCCAGGTGGTCGCCGGACACCTGCGTCAGGATCCGGTGCCGTTGCAGCAGCGGCACCACCACCATCTGCGCGAACAGCCCCTTGCGCGCCGCCTGCAGCATCGTCCAGCGGCTGCGCAGCTTCAGGGACCTGGGCCGGCCGAACTCGATGCCGATCATCAGCCCCCGCCCCCGGACGTCGGCGAGCAGCTCGTAGCGGTCCACCAGCTCGGCCAGCCGGGACTTCAGCCGCTCCCCCACCGCGGCCGCGTTCGCCACGATCTCCTCGTTCTCCATCACCGACAGCACCGCCAGCCCGGCCGCCATGGCCTGGGCGTTGGACCCGAAGCTCGCCGAGTGGACCTGCACCCGGTCCATGGAGGAGTACACCTTCTGGAAGATCCAGTCCTTGCCCAAAGTGGCCCCCACCGGCACGTATCCGCCCGACAGGGCCTTGGCCACGCACACCAGGTCGGGCTCGACGCCGTCCTCGTGCTGGAAGGCGTAGAACTTGCCCGTCCGGCCGAGGCCCGTCTGCACCTCGTCGGCGATCAGCAGCGCCTTGTGCCGGTGCAGCAGCTCCTGCGCGGCGCGCAGATAGCCGGGCGGGGCCTCGTGCACGCCCTTGCCCTGGACCGGCTCCACGATCAGCGCGGCCACATCGCCGTGCTTCAGCTCCCGCGCCAGGGCGTCCAGGTCGCCGAGGGGGACGGCGGTGTCGGGGAGCAGCGGGGCGAAGCCGTCGCGGAAGCCGTTCTCGCCGTTGACGGACAGCGAGCCGGTGGTCAGCCCGTGGAAAGCGTGCGAGCAGTACAGGATCCTCGGCCTGCCGGTCGCGTACCGGGCGAACTTCAGCGCGGTCTCGACCGCCTCCGTGCCGCTGTTGCCGAAGAAGACCCGGTCCAGGTGCGGGCTGTAGGAGAGCAGCCTCTCGGCCAGCAGCCCGGGCAGCGGCGGACAGTCGAAGCGGGTGAGGTCGGCCAGCGAGGCGTCGAGGACGTCGTGCAGCGCCTTGCGTACGACAGGGTGGTGGCGCCCCAGGCCCATCACCGCGAACCCGGCGAGCATGTCCAGGTAGTCGTTGCCGTCCGCGTCCCAGAAGTGCGCGCCCTCGGCGCGCTCGTAGACCTTGTCGAAGCCGATGGTGTGCAGCATGCGCGGCAACTGGTGGTTGAGGTGCTTGGCGTGCAGCTCGTACCGCTCGGCTCCGCGCTCGGCCAAGAGCGCGGCGAGGTCGAACTCCTTGGTCATTCAGCTCTCTCCTATGACTGGCGTGACGGTCCGTACGTCCCCGGTCTGCTCTCCGGCCCCTGCCCCGGCCTGTGCTCCTACGGCCAGGCTCGCGCTGATCCGTCCGGCGATCTCGACCGGCGTGAGACCGATGTCGGCGAGCGCCTCGGCGCGCTTGGCGTGCGCGAGGAACTGCTCGGGGATGCCGAACCGGCGCACCGGTACGTCGACGTCGGCGTCGCCCAGCGCCAGTGCCACCGCCGAACCGACCCCGGCAGCGCGGCTGTTGTCCTCCACGACGGCCACCAGACGGTGCCGGGCGGCCAGGGGCGCGAGCGCCGGGTCGACGGGTTTGACCCAGCGCGGGTCGACGACGGTGCACCGGATGCCACGGGCTTCGAGCAGCTCGGCGGCGCGGAGGCAGACGGGCGCCATCACGCCGACGGCCACGAGCAGCACCTCGGGCCGGTCCGCCGCGTGCAGGACGTCCACGCCGCCGACCCGGTCGACGGCGGGTACGGCCGGTCCGACGGACTCCTTGGGGAAGCGCACCAGCGTCGGCGCGTCGTCGACGGCCACCGCCTCGCGCAGCTGGGCGCGCAGCTGGTCGGCGTCGCGCGGGGCCGCGATGCGCAGCCCCGGGACGACCTGGAGGACGGACATGTCCCACATGCCGTTGTGCGAAGGCCCGTCGGTGCCGGTGACGCCGGCCCGGTCCAGGACGAACGTGACACCGCAGCGGTGCAGGGCCACGTCCATCAGCAGTTGGTCGAACGCGCGGTTGAGGAAGGTGGCGTAGACGGCGACGACCGGATGGAGGCCGCCGGTGGCGAGGCCGGCCGCGGACACGGCGGCGTGCTGCTCGGCGATGCCGACGTCCCAGACCCGGTCGGGGAAACGTTCGGCGAAGGCGGCGAGGCCGACCGGGTGCAGCATGGCCGCGGTGATCGCCACGACGTCGGCGCGCTCCTCACCGATCCGGACGATCTCCTCGCCGAACACGGAGGTCCAGGACGGCCCGTTCGAGGGGCTGAGCGGCGCGCAGGTGAGCGGGTCCATCGCCCCGACGGTGTGGAAGTGGTCCTCCTCGTCGCGCAGGGCGGGCTCGTAGCCGCGGCCCTTCTCCGTGAGGCAGTGCACCAGCACCGGCCCGTGGAAGCGCTTCGCGCGCCGCAGCGCCGACTCGACGGCGCCGATGTCGTGCCCGTCGATCGGGCCGACGTACTTCAGCCCCAGATCCTCGAAGAGCCCCTGCGGGGCAAAGGCGTCCTTGAAGCCCTTCTTGGCGCCGTGCAGCGCCTCGTAGACGGTGTTGCCGACCACGGGGGTGCGCTGGAGGACGTTCTTGCCCCAGGCCAGTGTCCGCTCGTAGCCGTCGGTGGTCCGGAGCGTCGCGAGGTGGTTGGCGAGGCCACCGATGGTCGGGGCGTACGAGCGTTCGTTGTCGTTGACGACGATGATCAGCGGACGGTCCCTGGCCGCCGCGATGTTGTTCAGGGCCTCCCAGGCCATGCCCCCGGTGAGCGCGCCGTCGCCGATGACGGCGACGACGTGGCCGCGCTCCCCCTGCACCCGGTGCGCCTTGGCGAGGCCGTCCGCCCAGCCGAGGACGGTGGAGGCGTGGCTGTTCTCGATGACGTCGTGCTCCGACTCCGCACGCGACGGATAGCCGGACAGGCCGCCCTTCCCGCGCAGCTTGGAGAAGTCCTGTCGGCCCGTCAGGAGCTTGTGTACGTAGCTCTGGTGACCGGTGTCCCACAGGATGCGGTCGGTCGGTGACTCGAAGACCCGGTGCAGGGCGACGGTGAGTTCCACCACCCCCAGGTTGGGTCCGAGGTGCCCGCCGGTGCGGGCGACCGCGTGCACCAGGAAGTCGCGTATCTCGTCGGACAGTTCACCGAGTTCCGCCTCGGACAGCGCCTTCAGGTCGCGTGGTCCCCGGATGCTCTCCAGAATCGTCACGCTCGGGCCCCCTTCGGTCCGTGCTGTTCAGCTCACGGTGACGGCCGGCTCCCCCGACGCGCCGTCCTTCTCCATCTGTTCGGCGATCTTCATGGCCTCCTCGATGAGCGTCTCCACGATCTTGGACTCGGGGACGGTCTTGATGACCTCGCCCTTGACGAAGATCTGGCCCTTGCCGTTGCCGGAGGCGACGCCGAGATCGGCCTCGCGGGCCTCGCCCGGACCGTTGACGACACAGCCCATGACGGCGACGCGCAGCGGGACGTCCATGCCCTCCAGACCGGCGGTGACCTCCTCGGCCAGCTTGTAGACGTCGACCTGGGCGCGGCCGCAGGAGGGGCAGGAGACGATCTCCAGGCCGCGCTGCCGCAGATTCAGCGACTCCAGGATCTGGATGCCGACCTTGATCTCCTCCACCGGCGGCGCCGACAGCGAGACGCGGATGGTGTCACCGATGCCCTGGGAGAGCAGCGCACCGAAGGCGACGGCCGACTTGATGGTGCCCTGGAAGGCCGGGCCGGCCTCGGTGACACCGAGGTGCAGCGG
>NZ_JBIWGG010000012.1:0-265885 GCF_044763415.1 Streptomyces sp. NPDC096048 | reverse complement strand
CGTACAGGGCGCGTTCACGCTCCACGAGCAGGGGCAGCGGGTCGGAGGTGGTGACCAGTTCCCGCAGCGGGTGCCGGGCCAGCACCGCGTCCACCTGAGGCGTCAGCGCCGCCGCCAGCCGCGACGCGGCCGGGCGGGTCTCGTCCCGCAGCGCGTCCACGGCGGCGAGCAGTTCCCGTCGGTCCTCGCTCCGGGGCACGTCCGCGGCGGCGCGCTCGTACAGCCGGGCGCCCTCCTCCAGGACCAGGTCGGTGTCCATCCCCGCCGGGATCTTGATCCGCGCGTGGTGGCGCCAGGTGGTGACCGGATCGCCCCACGCCTCCACGGTGTACGACCAGAGTCCGGGCTCACCGGCGGTGACGGTGGCCCCCCAGCGGTCGGTGCCCGGGGCCAGCTCCCGCATCGGGGTCCACGGGCCCGGCCTGCCGCGCGGATCTCTGAGGACGACGTTGGCGGCGACCGCGTCGTGCCCCTCGCGGAACACGGTGGCCGATATCTCGAAGGACTCGCCGGTGACGGCCTTGGCGGGCCTGCGCCCCTGCCGGACCATCGGGCGGACGTCCAGGACGGGGATGCGTCCGACGACGGTGGTGCCGTCCGCGGGGGGCGCCTCCGCTGGCGCCGCGGGGGGTGCTGACGAGTGGTGCGTGGCGGGCATGACCGCTCCTGTCCGCGTCAACGAGGGTGGGCGGATGACTCTGGGGAGGTGGGTCCTGCGGTGGTGCGTGTGGGGTGTACCGCAGGAGCCTTCCCACACTCTTCGGGTGGGCAATCCGGCACTTTGTTACTTACTCACGCGTATGTCGACACACACGGCGACCTGACTCGACACCTTCCCCGCCGGGAGATCGTCACGCCGGTGGGTATTAGCCCGTCCGGCGATCGAGGAGGGCGCCGTTCAGGCCGAATCGGAGGTCTGAGGGCGAAGGCCCCAGCAAGGGACACATCGCGCCGGTAACGTCGTGAGGGTGAAGGCGATCCGTCGACTGACAGTCCGTCCCGTTCTCCCCGACCCCCTCCGGCCGCTCAGTGATCTGGCCCGGAATCTGCGCTGGTCCTGGCATCCGGAGACCCGCGACCTCTTCCAGTCCGTCGACCCCGGGTGCTGGGCCGCCTCCGGCCGCGACCCGGTGCGGCTGCTCGGCACCGTCCCGTCCGCGCGCCTCGCGGAGCTGGCTCAGGACCGGCGCTTCCTGCGCCGGCTGACCGCGGTGGCCGACGACCTCGACCACTACATGACCGGCGACCGCTGGTACCAGGCCCAGTCCGGCCGACTCCCCGCCGCCGTCGCCTACTTCTCGCCCGAGTTCGGCATCACCGCCGCCCTGCCCCAGTACTCCGGCGGCCTCGGCATCCTGGCCGGCGACCACCTGAAGGCGGCCAGCGACCTGGGCGTGCCGCTCGTCGGCGTCGGCCTGCTCTACCGCCACGGCTACTTCCGGCAGTCCCTCTCCCGGGACGGCTGGCAGCAGGAGCACTACCCCGTCCTCGACCCCCACGAGCTGCCCCTCGCCCTCCTCAAGGAGACCGACGGCACGCCCGCCCACGTCGCCCTGGCCCTGCCCGGCGGCCGGGAACTGCGCGCCCGTATCTGGCTGGCCCAGGTCGGCCGGGTACCGCTGCTGCTGCTCGACTCGGACGTCGAGGAGAACGACCTCGGCGAACGCGGCGTCACCGACCGGCTCTACGGCGGCGGCAGCGAACACCGGCTCCTCCAGGAGATGCTGCTGGGCATAGGAGGTGTCCGGGCGGTGCGGACGTACTGCCGGCTCACCGGCCACGCCGCGCCGGAGGTGTTCCACACCAACGAGGGCCACGCGGGCTTCCTCGGCCTGGAGCGCATCTCCGAACTCTGCGAGAAGGGGCTGGAGTTCGGCTCCGCGCTGGAGGCGGTCCGGGCCGGCACCGTCTTCACCACCCACACCCCCGTCCCGGCCGGCATCGACCGCTTCGACCGCGAACTGGTCGCCCGCCACTTCGGCCCCGACTCGGAACTGCCGCGCATCGACGTCGAGCGCGTCCTGCGGCTCGGCATGGAGACCTATCCCGGCGGCGAGCCCAACCTCTTCAACATGGCCGTGATGGGCCTGCGCCTGGCCCAGCGCGCCAACGGCGTCTCCCTGCTGCACGGCGGGGTCAGCCGGGGGATGTTCTCCGGACTCTGGCCCGGCTTCGACGCCGACGAGGTGCCGATCACCTCCGTCACCAACGGCGTGCACGCACCGACCTGGGTCGCCCCGGAGGTGTTCCGGCTCGGGGCCCGGCAGATCGGCGTGCAACGGGCCGAGGACGCGCTGACCGTCGGCGGCTCGGACCGCTGGGACTCGGTGGCCGACATCCCCGACCAGGACATCTGGGAGCTGCGCCGCACCCTGCGCGAGCAGCTTGTCGAGGAGGTGCGGGAGCGGCTGCGCGCCTCCTGGCGGCAGCGCGGCGCGGGGACGGCCGAGCTGGGCTGGATCGACGACGTCCTCGACCCGGACGTGCTCACCATCGGGTTCGCGCGGCGTGTCCCGTCGTACAAGCGGCTGACACTGATGCTGCGCGACCGCGACCGCCTGATGGACCTCCTGCTGCACGCCGAGCGGCCGATCCAGATCGTCGTCGCGGGCAAGGCGCACCCGGCGGACGAGGGCGGCAAGCGGCTGGTGCAGGAGCTGGTGCGGTTCGCGGACGACCCGCGGGTGCGGCACCGCATCGTGTTCCTGCCCGACTACGGCATGGCGATGGCGCAGAAGCTCTACCCGGGCTGCGACATCTGGCTGAACAACCCCCTGCGCCCCCTGGAGGCGTGCGGCACGTCCGGCATGAAGGCGGCGCTCAACGGCTGCCTCAACCTGTCCGTGCTGGACGGCTGGTGGGACGAGTGGTACCAGCCCGACTTCGGCTGGGCGATCCCCACCGCCGACGGTGCGGGCACCGACCCCGACCGGCGCGACGCCATAGAGGCCGCCGCCCTCTACGACCTGCTGGAGCAGCGGATCACCCCCCGCTTCTACGAGCGCGGTGCGAGCGGGCTGCCCGACCGGTGGATCGAGATGGTCCGCAAGACCCTGAGCCTGCTCGGGCCCAAGGTGCTGGCCGGTCGCATGGTCCGCGAGTACGTCGAGCGGCTCTACGCCCCGGCGGCCGAGGCGCACCGCGCGATGGACCCGGACTCCGCCCGCGCGCTCGCCGAGTGGAAGGCCCGGGTGCGGGCGGCCTGGCCCGGGGTGAGCGTCGACCACGTGGAGACGTCCGCCACGAGCGCGACGGCCGAGCTGGGCTCGACGCTCGGGCTGCGGGTGCGGGTCGACCTCGGCGACCTCGCGCCGGACGACGTCGAGGTGCAGGCGGTCTCCGGCCGGGTGGACTCCGAGGACCGGATCACCGACGCGGCGACCGTGCCGCTGAAACCGGTGGGCGGACCCGACCTGGAGGGCCGCTGGCTGTACGAGGGCCCGCTCGCCCTGGACCGCACCGGTCCCTTCGGCTACACGGTCCGCATCCTGCCCGCGCACCGGCTGCTGGCGTCCGGCGCGGAGGCGGGACTGGTCGCGGTGCCGTCGGACGAGCTGGCGGAGGCGGCGGGGCTGCTGATGAGGTGACCGCGCGTGAGCGACCGGCGCCGTCAGCCCTCCTCGTCACCGCCGCTCAGCCGTCGCAGGACGGTGCCGCAGCGGCGGGCGTAGGCGTGCTGGAAGGCGCGGGCGGCCGGTCCGCCGGCCTTGGCGTACCACTTGGCGGGGCGGCTGAAGGCGGTCACGGTCAGCCAGACCGTGCCGTCGCCCGTCCGGTCCACCACGAAGGCCTCCTCGCCGGACTCGGGGTGGCCGGGCAGGGTGCCGTAGGCCCAGCCGGCCCGCCGGGGCTCGTCCAGGGTCCAGACCACCCGGCAGGGTGCCTTGATCATCCCGGCGAGGGTGACGGTGACGTCGACGCCGGGCGCGGCACGCTCCGCGCTCGCGTCGATGCCGACGCCCATCTCCCGGTGCATCTCCCAGGTGAGCACGGCCTCGACCGCGCGCTGGAACACCGGCTCGCCCTCCCCGAGGCGTGTGCGTACGTGCATGGGGCGGAAGCCGGGCGGGCAGTGGCCCTGCTCGCGGGTGGCGCCGACGTCGTCGTACGTGAAGGACATGGGCACCAAGAGTAGGGCGACACCCTGGAACCCGGCGTTCCGGGTGCCGCCCTCGGCCATGACCGGAGCGGCCGAGAGGAGGGCGCCGACCCGGGGGATTCGAACCACCGGGACGGCGCCCTGACCGTGGGGTCCCGCGCGGGACCTACGGGAAGGTGAGCTTGAACGAGTTGATGTACCCGGTGTCCCGGGACGCCACGTCCTGGACGCGCAGTTTCCAGGTGCCGTTGGCGGTCTCCGAGGAGGCGTTCACCGTGTACGTCTGCTTCACGTCGTTCGCCGAGTCGGAGGAGCTGGAGTTCTTCAGGCGGTACGCGGTCCCGTCCGGGGCCAGCAGGTCGACCACCAGGTCACCGCGCCAGGTGTGCACGATGTCGACCGCGACCTGGAGGTTCGCGGGCGCGTTGCCCGCCCGCCCCGTCACGGCGACCGACGAGGTGACCGCCGCGCCGTTGTCCGGGATCGCCACGTCGGCGGCGTTCTCGAAGGAGGTGCCGCCGCCACCGCCGCCGCCCGACCGCGCGCCGACGTTGATGCCGGCCCAGGCGTCCTGCACCGCCTTGTACTCGGTGCTGTCGGTGCCGTACAGCTCACCGGTCGCCGCGAGGGTGCCGGTGCGCGCCGCCGCGTAGTTGGTGGTCGACGTGAACTTCGTGGTCAGCGCGCGGAACCAGATCTTCGCCGCCTTCTCGCGGCCGATGCCGGCGACCGGGAGGCCGTCCGAGGTGGGCGAGTCGTAGGTGACACCGTTGATGGTCTTGGTGCCGCTGCCCTCGCTCAGCAGGTAGAAGAAGTGGTTGGCCGGGCCCGACGAGTAGTGGACGTCGATGCTGCCGATCCCCGAGTACCACGAGTCCTTGGACGCGCCGTCCTTGCTGGGCTTGTCCATGTAGCGCAGCGGGGTGCCGTCGCCGTTGATGTCGATCTCCTCGCCGATGAGGTAGTCACCGACGTCGGAGGAGTTGTTCGCGTAGAACTCGACGGACGCGCCGAAGATGTCGGAGGTGGCCTCGTTCAGCCCGCCGGACTCGCCGCTGTAGTTGAGCCCCGCGGTGTTGGAGGTGAGGCCGTGCGTCATCTCGTGCGCGGCCACGTCGATGGACGTCAGCGGGTTGGCGTTGCCCGAGCCGTCGCCGTACGTCATGCAGAAGCAGCCGTCCGACCAGAAGGCGTTGACGTAGTTGTTGCCGTAGTGGACCCGGGAGTACGCGCCCACGCCGTCACCGCGGATACCGGAGCGGCCCTGGACGTTCTTGTAGTAGTCCCAGGTCAGCGCGGCCCCGTAGTGGGCGTCGGCGCCGGCGGTCTCCGCGTTCGACGGGCTGCCGTTGCCCCACACGTCGTCGGGGCCGGAGAACAGGGTGCCGGTGCCGGAGGTGCTGCGGTTGAGGTTGTACGTCTTGTGGTTGCCGCGCGCGGTGTCGGTCAGCGTGTACGACGAGCCGGACTGCGCGGTGCCCAGCGTCACCGTGCCGCTGTACGTGGTGTTGCCGGTGCCGTTGTGGATCGCCTGGTACTCGTAGAGCTTGGCGCCGGTGGCGGCGTCGGTGACCACGTGCAGCTCGTTCGGGGTGCCGTCCTCCTGGAGGCCGCCCACGACCGTCTCGTACGCCAGGACCGGGGCGCCGCTCGCCGCCCAGATCACCTTGCGCGGGGCGCGGTCGGCCTCGGCCTGCTCGGCGCCGGCGGCCTTCGCGGCGGAGACGGCCTGCTGCTCGGCCTTGCCGGCGGCTATCTTCGGCGTCACGGTGGCCGGCTCGATCGCCTTCGGCGTGGCCTTCACGACCCGCTCGGTCTTCCCGGCGTCGGTGGTGACGACCAGGTCGCCGCCGAGGACGGGCAGCCCGTCGTAGGTGCGCTCGTAGCGCGTGTGCTCGGTGCCGTCGCGGTCCTTGACCACGTCGCGGACGACCAGCTTCTCCTTGGCACCCAGGCCGAGTTCGTCGGCCGTGCGCGCCTTGGCGGCGTCGGCGTCACGGATCAGTTCGGCGCGCTGGGCCGGAGTGAGCTTGACGGACTCGGCGCCCGGAACGGGGGCCTGCCGGGGAGCCGCGGTGGCGGCGCCGGACTGGACCGCCGTGGCGATCAGCGCGGCGACACCGGCCAGGGCGACGGCGGCGACGCGGCGGTGGGTGGTGCGGGACGCGGTGTGGGAGGTGCGTCTGTGGGGAGTGCTGCTGCTCAACACTGACTCCTTCTGCGTGGCCGCGGGTCGCGCGGCCAGGGGAGACCGGCCGGCGGGTGGGCCGGCCGGGCGGTACTGGTTCGGTACGCAGAAACCACGTGCTAGGAGCTGACCGCCGCGCAGCGCTGAGGGGGAAGCTGTGGGGGCGCTGTGGAGACGGCCGTGGGAAGAGTGGCAGGAGAACGCGCATTCTGTCAGGAGCGCGTCAGGAAGTTGGCCGGAAATGGTTCGTTGTCCGGGCGTTCACGTCCGATATACGGAAGAGACGCTTCGGGGTGGTACTGACTGCCCGCTCAGTCAGTAGTCGGTCCGGCCGGCGGCTCGGGCGACGGCTCCCCGTGCCAGGACCCCCACAGCGCCGCGTACGCCCCGCCGGCCGCCACCAGTTCGTCGTGCGGGCCCAGTTCGGTCAGCCGGCCGTCCTCCATCACGGCCACCCGGTCGGCGTCGTGCGCGGTGTGCAGGCGGTGCGCGATGGCGATGACCGTACGGCCCTCCAGTACGGCGGCCAGGGCGCGCTCGGTGTGCCGGGCCGTCGCCGGGTCCAGCAGGGCGGTGGCCTCGTCCAGGATCAGGGTGTGCGGGTCGGCCAGTACCACCCGGGCCAGGGCGAGCTGCTGGGCCTGCGATCCGTCTGCTCGGTGACCGCCCGTGCCCAACTCGGTGCCGAGACCGTCGGGCAGCGCCCGCACCCACTCCTCGGCGCCCACGGCGGCGAGCGCGGACCACAACTTCTCGTCCGAGGCGTCCGGTTCGGCGATGAGGAGATTGTCGCGGACGGTGCCGAGGAAGACGTGATGCTCCTGCGTGACCAGCACGACCTGGCGGCGCAGCCGCTCCGGCCCGAGGCCGACCACGGGCACCCCGCCCACCGTCACCGAGCCCTCGGTCGGCGCGTCGACGCCCGCCAGCAGCCGGCTGAGCGTGGTCTTGCCGGCCCCGGACGGCCCGACGACCGCCAGCCGTTCACCCGGCCGCACGGTCAGGTCCACCCCGCGCAGCACCTCGCCGCCCCGGTCGTAGGCGTACCGCGCCCCGGACACCTCGATACGGTCGTCCGCCGGGGCCGGCGAGTCGTCCGCCGTCACCTGCGGAGCGCGCGCCAGCCCCTCCACCCGGGAGAACGAGGCGCCGCCCGCCTGGAGCTGCTCGATCCGCATCAGCACCTCGTCGAGCGGCCCGGCCAGCTGCTGGAGGTACACGGCGCAGGCCACCACCGCCCCGAGGCTCACCGACCCGCGCGCGTGCAGGACACCGCCGAGCAGCAGCACGCCCGCCACGGGGACGACGTACGAGATCTCCACCGCCGGGAAGAACACGCTGCGCAGGCGCAGCGTGTGGAAACGGGTGCGCCGCGAGACCTCCAGCGCCTCCCGGTTCGTCGCGACGCGCCTGCCGGTCAGCCGGAACGCCTCGACCGTGCGGGCCCCGGCCACCGTGGCGGTGAGGCTCTCGGCGACGTCCGAGGTGGCCGCGCCCTCGGCGAGATAACCGGTCCGCGCCCGGCGCAGGTACCAGCGCAGCGCGAACCAGACCGGCGTCAGCCCCAGCACCCCGACCGCGCCGAGCAGCGGATCGAGCACGAACACCGCACCGGTGAGGAACAGCGCCTGCACGGAGTTGATCAGCAGCTCGGGTCCGGCGTCGCGCAGAGTCGTGCCGACCGTGGTCACGTCCGCGGTGCCGCGCGTCGTCAGGTCCCCGGTGCCCGCCCGCTCGACCACGGACGCCGGCAGGGCCAGCGCCCGGTCCACGAAGCGCTCCCGCACCCGGGCGAGCGTCCGTTCCCCGAAGCGGTGCCCCGCGTAGCGCGCCCAGCGGGCCAGCAGCAGCTGCGCCAGCGAGCACAGCAGGATGGCGAGCGCCATCCGGTCCACGGCGCCGACGCCGCTCCCGGCTCGCACCTCGTCCACGATCCGGCCCAGCAGCCACGGGCCCGCGAGCCCGGCCAGGGCGGCCAGCGCGTTCAGGCCGAGGACGAGGGCGAAGGCCCGTCGGTCGGCGCGGACCAGTCGGGCCACCGACCGCCGTACGTCGGCGCGCTCGGCGACGGGGAGCGGCCCGGGTGTCGTCATCGGACCGTCTCCTCTTCTTCGGCGTCCCGCGCGACCAGGGCCCGGTATCCCGGCTCGGTGGCCAGGAGTTCGCGGTGGCCGCCGGTGGCCATGACCTTGCCGTCGACCAGGTAGTGCACGACGTCGGCCCGGTCCAGCACCAGCGGGGAGGTGCCGGTCACCACGGTCGTACGGCCCTTGCGGGCGTCCCGCAGCCGGTCCGCCACCGTGGCCTCGGTGTGGGCGTCGAGCGCGGAGGTCGGCTCGACGGCGAGCAGGATCTCGGGATCGGCCAGCAGCGCCCGGGCCAGCCGGATCCGCTGGCGCTGGCCGCCGGAGAGCGTGCGGCCCTGGGCGGCGACGGGGGTGTCCAGGCCGTCGGGAAGGCCCCGCACGATGTCGTCGGCGGCGGCCGCGTGGATGGCGTTCAGGTGCGCCTGAGAGGGTGCCTCGGCAGGTCGTCGCGCGTCCGCGGGTTCGTCGTGGCCGGTCGCGCCCACGTGGCGGAGCCGCACCTCGACACCGCCCGCGCCCCCCGGGTGCGTTTCGGCGGCGCCGATCACATCGCGCAGGGTGCCGGCGAAGAGGTCGGCCTCCGCCTCCGCGACCAGGATGCGGTCCCGTACCTGCGTGAGCGGGACCTCGGCCAGGGGAACCCCGCCCCACGTCGCGTCCGACGGGGCGTACCGGCCGAGGCGGTCGACCACGGCGGCGGCGTCGGCCGGCCGGGACGCGGCCAGCGCGGTCAGACGGCCCGGCGGCACCCGGACCCCGGAGGCCGGGTCGTACAGGACCGAGGGCTCCGCCGGGGCGGCGCGGGTGCCGTCGTCCGCCTTGGGCTCCAGCCGCAGGAAGCCGACGACGCGGCGGGCGGCCACCACGCCCCGGCTGAGCTGGTGGGCCATCTCGATGAGGAACGCCACCGGCCAGCCCAGCGCCACCACGTAGCCGTACACCGAGACCAGTTCGCCCACGCTGATCTGCCCCTGCGCGGCCAGCCGGGCACCCAGCCAGGTGACCAGCGCCAGGAACAGCATCGGCAGGCCCACCCCGAGGGCCTGGATCCAGCTGGTCACCGCCCCGACCCGGTAGCCCTGCTCGCGCAGCCGCCCCGAGTCCCGGCGGAACGCGTCCGAGACCAGACCCTTGCCGCCCAGCCCGTTCAGCACCCGCAGCCCGCCCGCGAGGTCGCCGATCCGCGCGGTCAGCACGGACTGCCGCTCCCGGTACTCGGTCTCCCGGCCCTGCAACCGCCCCATGAGCGGCCCCAGCAGCACGCCGAGCACCGGGACCCCGAGCAGCACCACCAGGGCGAGCCCGGTCGACACCGACAGCAGCAGCCCGCCGACGGCCGCGTAGGCGGCGACCGCGCCGACGCCCGGTCCCACGGCCGTCAGGGAGGTGCTGATGGTCTGCACGTCGCCGACCCCGATGGTGACGACCTCCCCGGCCCCGACCTGCCGGCGCAGCGCCGCACCGAGCCGCGTGGCATGCCCGACGACCACCTTGACCGTGCGGAAGTTGGCGTCCATCCGCACCCGCGTCATCGTGCGGTGCCGCATGACACCCAGCCAGGCGTTGAACGCGCCGACGGCGACCAGCGCACCCGTCCAGGCCGCCAGCGCCCCCAGGTCCCCCCGCTCCAGGCCGTGGTCGATCGCCCGGGCCATCAGATACGGCGTCGCCGCCAGCAGCACCATCCAGACACTGGCGAACGCGGCACCCGCCAGACACCGCGGCCACTGCCGCAGGACCAGCCACCACAGATAGCGCCAGCCGCCCCGGTGGTCGGGTGTGCCGGGTTCCTCGTACGCGTCGATCACCGATGGCTCCCCCGCCAGTCCTCCGTAGGGCTGTCCCGACGTCCCGTGCTCACGCCAGACTGTCCCGCCAGGCACGGTGCAGATCCGCGAACCGGCCCGTACCGGCGATCAGTTCGGCCGGCGTGCCGTCCTCCACGATCCCGCCGTGCTCCATCACCAGCACCCGGTCGGCGATCTCCACGGTCGAGAGCCGGTGCGCGATCACGACCGCCGTACGGCCCTTCAGGACCGTCGCCATCGCCCGCTGCACCGCCCGCTCACCGGGGATGTCCAGCGAGCTGGTCGCCTCGTCCAGGATCAGCACCGCCGGGTCGGCGAGCAACGCGCGCGCGAACGCCACGAGCTGCCGTTGCCCGGCGGAGATGCGGCCGCCCCGCTTGCGGACGTCGGTGTCGTAGCCGTCGGGCAGCGCGACGATGAAGTCGTGCGCGCCGATCGCCTTCGCGGCCCCCTCGATCTCCTCCGGGGTCGCCTCCGGGCGGCCGATGGCGATGTTCTCGGCGACCGTGCCGGAGAACAGGAACGCCTCCTGCGTCACCATCACCACCCCGCGCCGCAGTTCGGGCACGGCCAGATCGCGCAGGTCGGTGCCGTCCAGCAGGACCCGGCCGTCGGAGGGGTCGTAGAACCGGGCGAGCAGCTTGGCCAGCGTCGACTTGCCCGCGCCGGTCGAGCCCACGACGGCGACCGTCTGCCCGGCCGGGATCGTCAGGTCGAAGCGGGGCAGCACCTCGCCGCCGGTGCGGTAGCCGAAGCGGACTCCGTCGAAGACGACCTCGCGGCCGGGGTGCTCCGACTCCAGGGGCGGCAGCTCCTTCGGCGCGGTCGGCTCGGGCACGGACGGTGTCTGGGCCAGCAGTCCGGCGATCTTCTCCAGCGAGGCCGCCGCCGACTGGTAGGAGTTCAGGAACATGCCGAGCCGGTCGATCGGGTCGTACAGCCGGCGCAGGTACAGCACAGCCGCCGCCAGCACACCGAGGGCCAGCGTGCCGTCCGCGACGCGGTAGGCGCCCCACAGCACGATCCCCGCGACGGCCGTGTTGGCGACCAGCCGCGAACCGACGACATAGCGGGCCATCTCCAGGAGCGCGTCGCCGTTGGTCCGCTCGTGGCGCCGGTTCAGTACGGCGAAGTCGGCGTCGTTGGCGTCCTCGCGGCGGAAGGCGCGCACCGGCCGGATGCCGTTCATCGTCTCCACGAACTTCACGATCACCGCCGCGATCGCCGTGGACCGCCGCCGGTACACCCGTCCCGCGCGCCGCCGGTACGTCCGCACCAGCCCGTACAGCGGCACGAACGACGCCACCGCGACCGCGCCCAGGCCGAGGTCCAGCCAGAGCAGCAGTGCCGCGATGTAGACGAAGGAGAGGACGACCGTCACCAGCTCGTGCAGCCCCTCGTCGAGCAGTTCGCGCAGCGACTCCACGTCCGTGGTCGAGCGGGAGATGAGCCGGCCCGAGGTGTAGCGCTCGTGGAAGTCGACGCTCAGCGCCTGCGCGTGCCGGAAGATCCGGCCGCGCAGGTCCAGCAGCACGTCCTGGCTGACGCGGGCCGCGGTGGCGACGAACGCGTACTGCAAAGCGCCCGCGGCCAGCGAGCAGAGCAGATAACCGGCGCCCACCGCGATCAGCGGACCGTGGTCGTCGTCCCGGAGCGCGGGCACGGCACGGTCGATGGCGTACGCCACCAGCAGCGGGCCCGCCTGCACCGCCGCCTGCTGGAGCAGCAGGAGGAAGGTGGTGAGGGCGACGCGGGCCTTCATGGGCGCCAGCAGGGAGCGCAGCAGGACGGCGGTCGCGCCCGGCGGACTGGGCAGGACGTCCCGGTCGAAGAGGTCGTCGGCCGCGCGGGTCTCCGCCTCGGCCGGATCCCTGCCGCTCTCGTCCTCCGGTTGCTCCCTGTCCGGCGCGGTGGCCGTGGGCGCGGTCATCGGCGGTCCCCCTTCCGGGATCCGTCGGGATCCCCGTGCCCGTCGAGCCCGGACATCAGATGGGCGTACTCGGCGCTGGTGCGCAGCAGCTCCTGGTGGGTGCCGACAGCGGCGATACGGCCGCCCGAGAGCAGCGCCACGCGGTCGGCGAGCAGCACCGTGGACGGGCGGTGCGCCACGATCAGGGCGGTGGTGTCCGCGAGGACCTGCCGCAGGGCGGCCTCCACGGCGGCCTCCGTGTGCACGTCCAGCGCGGACAGCGGGTCGTCCAGGACGAGGAACCTCGGTGTGCCGACCACCGCCCGGGCGAGCGCGATGCGCTGCCGCTGGCCGCCGGAGAGGCTGAGGCCCTGCTCGCCGACCTGGGTGCCGGTGCCCTGGGGCAGGGCGTGGACGAAGTCGGCCTGCGCGACGGCGAGCGCCCGCCCCAGCTCCTCGTCGCCGGCGCCGCCACCGGCCCCCATCAGCACGTTCTCGCCGACGGTCGCCGAGAACAGCGTGGGCTCCTCGAAGGCCACGGCGACCATGGAGCGCAGCTCCTCGCGGGACAGGGCGGCGATGTCCTCGCCGTCCAGCGTGATCCGTCCGGAGGTCACCTCGTGCAGGCGCGGGACGAGCGCGGTCAGCGTCGTCTTGCCACTGCCGGTGGCCCCGACCAGGGCCATGGACTCGCCGGGGCGGATGTGCAGGTCGACGGCGTCGAGGAGGGGCGGGGAGTCGGGGGGCGCGTCGGGGTAACGGAACCTGACGTTCTCGAACCGGAGACCGTCGCCCCCGGCTGCGGGCAGTCCTGCCTCCCGCCGTGCCTGAACGGTCTGGGAGGTACCCCCAGGGGCGGCACGGGCGGGCGACGGGGGTCCTCCCCCCGCGCGAGCGGAGCCGAGCGTGGGGGAGGCGCCCCGCACCGCCGGGTTGCCCTCCCCACCGCCCGGCACCGGCGCAGGCCCACGCGAACTCCCCGGTGATTCGACTTCCGCGTCCATCACCTCGAAGTACCGATCCGCGGCCGTGGCCGCCTCCTGACTCAGCGCCAGCAGGAAGCCGATCGACTCGACGGGCCACCGCAGGGCCAGCGCCGTGGACAGGAACGCCACCAGCGTCCCCGCCGACAGCGACCCGTCCGCCACCTGCACCGTGCCCACCACCAGCGCCGCCCCGATCGCCACCTCCGGCAGCGCCACGATGACCGCCCAGATGCCCGCGAGCAGCCGCGCCTTGCGCAGCTCGGTCCCCCGCAGCGTGTGCGACAGCTCGTGGAAGGCCCGTGCCTGGCTGCGGTGCCGGCCGAACCCCTTGATGATCCGGACACCGAGGACGCTCTCCTCGACGACGGTCGTCAGGTCCCCGACCTGGTCCTGCGCGAGCCGCGCCACCGCGGAGTACTTCTTCTCGAAGACCGCGCAGGTGATCATCACCGGGACCGCGGGCCCGAGGATGACCAGTCCCAGCGTCCAGTCCTGCACCAGCATGATGCCCACGCCGACGAGGATCGTCACGCCGTTGACCAGCAGGAACGTGAGCGGGAAGGCGAGGAACATACGCAGCAGCATCAGGTCCGTCGTCCCGCGCGAGAGCAACTGCCCCGAGGGCCACCGGTCGTGGAAGGCCACCGGCAGCCGCTGCAGACGGCGGTACAGATCCGCCCGCATGCGCGCCTCCACCCCCGCCAGCGGCCGGGCCACCAACCACCGCCGCAGCCCGAACAGCAGCGCCTCCGCCAGCCCGAGGAGGAGCAGGTACAGCGCCCCGAGCCACACGCCCGACGGATCGCGGTCGGCGACCGGTCCGTCCACCATCCACTTCAGGACGAGCGGGATCACCAGCCCCATGCAGGAGGCGACGATCGCCACGCCCGCGGCGGTCGCCAACCGCGCCCGCACGGGCCGGACGTAGGGCCACAGCCGCAGCAGGGCGCGCACGGTGGACCGGTCCCCGGTGGGAGCCTCGGCGGAGTCGGGTGTAGTGGGCATCAGCAGCGAGCCTACGGTTCACCACTGACAGTGCCCACCGAGTTTTCGAGCTCACCGGGGTCGTACGGGGGCATCGACCGGGGGCGTACGGGGGGCATCGACCGATCGGCTGATGCGCCTTCGAGCGCGACGGCCGATGTGCCTGCCCCCGCGCCCCGCGACGCTGGTGCCATGCCCGTCATCGAAGTCACCGACCTGCGCAAGTCCTACGGCGGCCGGCCCGCCGTCGAGGAGGGCGAGATCTTCGGCATCCTCGGCCCGAACGGCACCGGCAGGACCACCACCGTCGAGTGCGTCGAGGGCCTGCGCGTCCCCGACTCGGGCCGCGTCCGTGTCACCGGCCTCGATCCCGTCGCCGACCACGAGAAGGTCACCCACGTCCTCGGTGCCCAGCTTCAGCAGAGCGCACACCGTCCGCGAGGCCCTGGAACCGTACGCCGGTTTCCGTCCGAGGCCCGCCGACTGGCGCCCGCTCGCCGAGCGCCTCGGCCTCACGCCGAAGCCGAACTTACGGTTCGGCAGGCTCTCGGGCGGCCAGAAGCAGCGCCTGTCCATCGCGCTCGCCCTGATCGGCGACCCGCGGATCGTGGTGCTGGACGAGCTGACCACCGGGCTCGACCCGCGCGCCCGGCGGCATCTTGCGGATCATGCTCTTCCCCGCCCTGCTCCTGGCCATCATGGGTTCCGTTCCGTCCTTCCGCGAGGCCGACCCGAACCCGCGAGCGCGAGGTGCTGGGCCTGGTCGCGCGGGGCACCTCCCACAAGGAGATCGCCCGTGAGCTGTTCATCAGCGAGGCGACCGTGAAGACCCACCTCACCCACCTCTACGCCACACTCGGCGTCAACGACCGCGCGGCGGCGGTGGCGGCGGGTCACGACCGGGGCATCCTCGGCTGGCCCGCGCGGGGGCCTCACCCGACACGCAACAGCAGCACCGCCCGCGCCGGCACCATGATCTCCGCCCCCGCCGGATGCGTCCCGCCCGGTGCGTCCGCCTGTTGCTCCCGGCTGGTGTCGACGACCACCTCGTACCGCTCCGCCCAGGGCGGCCCCGGCAGCGCGAAGGAGACCGGCCGGTCGCCCGCGTGCAGGACGGCCAGGAAGCTGTCGTCGACGATCGGGGCGCCGCGCTCGTCGCGGCCCGGGATGTCCCGCCCGGAGAGGTACATGCCGAGCGTGGCGGCGGGGGCGTACCAGTCCCGTTCCGTCATCTCCGTGCCCCGGGCGGTGAACCAGGCCAGGTCCCGCAGGCCGTCCGCGGAGTGCGCGCGGCCGGAGAAGAACGCCCGGCGGCGCAGTACCGGGTGCCGGTGGCGCAGCGCGATCAGCCGGGAGGTCAGCTCGAACAGGGGCCGCCACTGGGGGTCGTCCAGCAGGCTCCAGTCGACCCAGCTGATCTCGTTGTCCTGGCAGTAGGCGTTGTTGCTGCCGCGCTGGGTCCGGCCCAGCTCGTCGCCCGCGACCAGCATCGGCACGCCGGTCGACAGCAGCAGCGTGGTCAGCAGGTTGCGCAGCTGACGGCGCCTGAGCGCCCGTACGTCCTCGTCGTCGGTCTCTCCCTCCGCGCCGCAGTTCCAGGACCGGTTGTCGTCGGTGCCGTCGCGGTTGCCCTCGCCGTTGGCCTCGTTGTGCTTGCGCTCGTAACTCACCACGTCCCGGAGCGTGAAGCCGTCGTGCGCGGTGACGAAGTTGACCGAGGCGTACGGCCGCCGCCCGCCCCACGCGTACAGGTCGCTGGAGCCCGACAGGCGGTAGCCCATCTCCCGGACGTCCGGGAGGGCGTGCCGCCAGAAGTCCCGCACGGCGTTGCGGTAGCGGTCGTTCCACTCGGTCCACAGGGGCGGGAACGCGCCCACCTGGTAGCCGCCCGAGCCCACGTCCCACGGCTCGGCGATCAGCTTCACCCGCCGCAGCACCGGGTCCTGCGCGATCACCGCGAGGAACGGGGACAGCATGTCGACGTCGTGCATCGAGCGGGCCAGCGCCGCCGCCAGGTCGAAGCGGAAGCCGTCCACGCCCATCTCCGTCACCCAGTAGCGCAGGGAGTCGGTGATCAGGCGCAGGACGTGCGGCTGGACGACGTGCAGGGTGTTGCCGCAGCCGGTGTAGTCGGCGTACCGGCGGGCGTCGGCCTGGAGGCGGTAGTAGCCGCGGTTGTCGATGCCCTTCAGGGACAGCATCGGGCCCAGTTCGCCCGCCTCCGCCGTGTGGTTGTAGACCACGTCGAGGATGACCTCGATGCCCGCCGCGTGCAGTGCGCGCACCATCCGTTTGAACTCGCCGACCTGCTCACCGGTGGTACCGGAGGCGGCGTAGGCGGCGTGGGGGGCGAAGTAGCCGATCGAGTTGTAGCCCCAGTAGTTCTTCAGGCCGCGGTCGAGGAGATGGCTCTCGTGCGCGAACTGGTGCACCGGCAGCAGCTCCACCGCCGTCACGCCCAGCCGCGTCAGGTGCTCGATCGCCGCCGGATGCGCCAGACCGGCGTACGTGCCGCGCAGCTCCTCGGGGACGCCGGGGTGCAGCTTGGTGAAGCCGCGCACGTGCAGCTCGTAGATGACGGAGTCCGCCCACGGCGTCTTCGGCCGCCGGTCGTACGCCCATTCGTCGTCGGGGCCGCCATCGTGGACGACGACGCCCTTCGGGACGTACGGCGCCGAGTCGCGGCCGTCGCGCACGGTGTCCGCCACATGCTGCTCGGGCCAGTCGCGGACGTGCCCGTACACCTCGGGCGGCAGGGAGAAGTCGCCGTCCACCGCGCGCGCGTACGGGTCGAGCAGCAGCTTCGCCGGATTCCAGCGGGCGCCGGTCCACGGGTCCCAGCGGCCGTGCACCCGGAAGCCGTAGCGCTGCCCGGGCCCCACGCCCGGCACGAAGCCGTGCCAGATCTCGTGCGTCAGCTCGGTCAGCCGCACCCGGCTCTCCCTGCCGCCGGGGCCCGGCCCGTCGAACAGGCACAGCTCCACCGCCTCCGCCCCGCCCGCCCACAGCGCGAAGTTCGTCCCCGCCACCTGGTCCGGCCCGGTCCGGAACCGGGCGCCCAGCGGCACCGGCGTGCCCGGCCAGGCCGGCACGGCGGGCGGCGACGCGGCACGCCGCGCGCCGTTCACCACGACGGCGGGGTGCCCGTCCTCGGCGGCCGGCTTCCCGGCCACCGCCTCCTGCTCGGCTGCGCTGGACACCTGTCAGCCTCCTGCGGCTCGTGGAACGGCTCGTGGAACGACGTGCCGGAGACGGGAAGACGGGAGAAGGGCGCGCGGTGTGCCGACCGCCGCTCCCCGTCGCGTCGTCCTTCCCCACTGTTCTGCCCACCGCATGGCTCGCACTCACGTTTCCCCAGCGCGGACCGGTCGTTACGGGTGGATGTGAGGCACGTACATGGGCGCGCACGGCGCGCGGCGACCGCTCTGGCCGCCGTACTGACATGGGCAGGACTGCTGGCCGGGGCCGCCGGATGCACCTCGGACGGCGGTGGCGTGGGTGGCGGCATCGGCGGGGTGTTCGGCAAACCCCCCGCAGCCGAGGACGTCATCCGCATCACCCCGGACGACGGCAGCAAGGCCGTCCGGCCGGAGGAGAAGAAGCTGTCGGTGCGGGTGCCCGGCGGGCGGCTGGAATCGGTGAAGGTCGTCAAGTCGCAGGACGCGCGGGAGACCCCGGTACCCGGCCGGATCTCCGACGACGGCCTGCGCTGGGAACCCGACGACGAACGGCTGGCGCTGGCCGCGAAATACACCGTGGACGCCGTCGCCCTGGACGGCCAGGGGCGCCGCTCGGCCCGGCACACCACCTTCACCACCTACGTCCCCGAGGAGCGCTTCATCGGGTACGTCGCTCCAGAGAACCGCTCGGTCGTCGGCACCGGCATGATCGTCTCGCTGGAGTTCAACCGGGAGATCACCGACCGCGCGGCCGTGGAACGCGCCGTGTCGGTGACCGCGAAGCCCGCCACCGAGATCCGCCCCCACTGGTTCGGCAGGGACCGCCTCGACTTCCGCCCCGAGGACTACTGGAAGCCCGGCACCGAGGTCACCGTCGACCTGCACCTGCGGGACGTCGAAGGCGCGCCCGGGGTGTACGGACTCCAGCACAAGACGATCTCCTTCACCGTCGGCCGCAGCCAGGTCTCCCTCGTCGACGCGGCCGAACGGACCATGCGGGTGCGCCGGGACGGCGCGCTGCTGACCACGGTGCCGATCACGGCGGGGGCGCCGACGACTCCCACCTACAACGGCAAGATGGTGATCACCGAGATGCTCGACGTCACCCGCATGAACAGCCGCACGGTCGGCTTCGGCGGCGAGTACGACATCCCCGACGTCCCGCACGCCATCCGTCTGACCAGCTCCGGCACCTTCCTGCACGGCAACTACTGGGCGCCGGAGGACACCTTCGGCCGGGCCAACGTCAGCCACGGCTGCGTCGGGCTGCGCGACGTCAAGGGCGGCGGTTCCGACACCCCGGCGGGCTGGTTCTTCGACCGCAGCCTGATCGGCGACGTCGTCGAGGTGGTCAACAGCAAGGACAAGAAGGTCGCCCCCGACAACGGGCTCGGTGGCTGGAACATGAACTGGAAGAAGTGGAAAGCGGGCAGTGCGGTGAAGTGACGCCGGCGCGGCTGCGACAGCCGGCCGCCAACTCGGTACGGAACGGTGACAATTCCTCTGTCCCCAGCGCCCCTGGCCTGCGGTTACGATGCGCCGGTGCGCGCGGGCGCACCGGGGCGCGGGCCTGACCAGGTCCGGCGAGGGGAGACAAGTTGAACATGCGTCCGATATCGGGGGCGTCGCCGGTGGGCAGCCGGGGGCGGGGCGGCAAGGGACGCGGCAGGACGCTGCCGGCGCTGGCACTGGGTGTGCTGCTGACGCTGACCGCGTGCGGCGGGGGAGGCGCGGGCTCGGGTGCCGGGGACGACGGCGGCAAGAACGCCAAGGACTCCACCGCGGCGCAGAGCAAGCAGTCCGAGGCCGTCGTGAGCATCGCCCCGAAGAACGGGGCCGAGGCCGTCGACACCAGCGGCGCCCTCAAGGTCGCCGCCACGAAGGGCAAGCTCACGGAGGTCCTGGTCAAGGACGCCGAGGGCGCGAAGGTCGACGGGAAGATATCCGGGGACGGCGCCACCTGGACGCCGTCCACCCACCTGGCCGCCGCCACCACGTACACCGTGCACGCGGTCGCCAAGGACTCCGAGGGCCGCACGGCCGCCGAGGACTCCCGCTTCACCACCCTGACGCCGAAGAACACCTTCATCGGCACCTTCACGCCGGAGGACGGCTCGAAGGTCGGTGTCGGTATGCCGTTCTCGATTCGCTTCACCCGGGGCATCACCAACCCCGAGGACGTCGAGAAGGCCATCCGCGTCAAGACCGAGCCGGCCGTCGAGGTCGCGGGCCACTGGTTCGGCAACGACCGCCTCGACTTCCGCCCGGAGAAGTACTGGAAGGCCGGCACCAAGGTCACCGTCGACCTCAACCTCGACGGCGTCGAGGGCCGCGACGGGGTCTACGGCGAGCAGGCCAAGACCGTCTCCTTCACCGTCGGCCGCAGCCAGGTCTCCGTCGTCGACGCCAAGAAGCTCACGATGAAGGTCGTGCGGGACGGCAAGACCGTCAAGACCATCCCCATCACCACCGGCGCTCCCGGCTACGAGACCTGGAACGGCCAGATGGTCATCACCGAGCGGCTCCCCGTGACCCGGATGAACGGCGAGACGGTCGGCTACGGCGGCGAGTACGACATCAAGGACGTTCCGCACGCCATGCGCCTGTCCACGTCCGGCACCTTCATCCACGGCAACTACTGGGGCGGCGACGCCTTCGGCAACCGCAACTCCAGCCACGGCTGCATAGGCCTGCGCGACGTGCGCGGCGGCTGGGACGAGAAGGCGCCGGCCGCCTGGTTCTTCGAGAACTCGCTCATCGGCGACGTGGTCGTGGTGAAGAACTCCGACGACGCGACCATCGCCCCGGACAACGGCCTCAACGGCTGGAACATGTCCTGGGAGAAGTGGAAGGCCTGAGTCTTCGGCCGACAGTGCGGTGAACGGCCCTGGTGCCCTCGATGTGAGGTAAGGCACCGGGGCCGTTCCCGTTAGTCCCCGTTAACCTGCTGGGCATGACCGTAGAACTGGAAGTCGCGGACGGCGTCGGCACGCTGCGCCTGGACCGCCCGCCCATGAACGCGCTGGACATCGCCACCCAGGACCGGCTCAAGGAACTCGCCGAGGAGGCCACCCGACGCGACGACGTGCGCGCCGTGGTGATCTACGGCGGCGAGAAGGTGTTCGCGGCGGGCGCGGACATCAAGGAGATGCAGGTGATGGACCACGCGGCGATGATCGCGCGGGCCCGTGCCCTGCAGGACTCCTTCACGGCGGTGGCCCGCATCCCCAAGCCCGTGGTCGCGGCGGTGACGGGATACGCCCTCGGCGGCGGCTGCGAACTCGCGCTCTGCGCCGATCTCCGCATCGCCGGGGAGAACGCCAAGCTCGGCCAGCCCGAGATCCTGCTCGGCCTGATCCCCGGCGCGGGCGGCACCCAGCGGCTTTCCCGGCTGGTCGGCCCCTCCAAGGCCAAGGACCTCATCTTCACCGGCCGTCAGGTGAAGGCCGACGAGGCGCTCGCGATCGGCCTCGTGGACCGCGTGGTGCCGGCCGCCGAGGTGTACGAGCAGGCGCACGCCTGGGCGGCGCGGCTCGCGAAGGGGCCCGCCATCGCGCTGCGCGCGGCGAAGGAGGCGATCGACACGGGCCTGGAGACGGACATCGAGACCGGCCTCGCCGTCGAACGGAACTGGTTCGCCGGTCTGTTCGCCACCGAGGACCGCGAACGCGGGATGCGCAGCTTCGTGGAGGAGGGCCCGGGGAAGGCGAAGTTCCTCTGAAGGCGCTCGGGAGCGCGCGCAGTTGACGCGGTGTCTGATTAGGGGTCCCTCGTTGGGGCGGTTTATGGCAGCCTTAACGCACCATTAAGCGCGTCTTGTCGAGGGAGTCCGCCGCTTGTCTCCGGCCGAGTCGTCCGCGCAGGTCAGTGGGGCTGTTTCCGGCTCCGAACTGCCCGCGGCATATGCCGATCGACCGCTGTCGAGCCCGGGCTCCGCAGGGGCGTATTCCCCGGGAACGGCCACGGAGCCTCCCGGGGGCGGCCATGATGGGGGCATGGCGGGGCTGGAGGGTACGGAACAGCCGCGGGGAGCCGGACGGGCGACCGCGGCGCGCTGGTCGCCGGCGGTCGAGGACGAACACGCGCTCAAGGCACTGGAGTTGTTCGGAAACCCGACGGAGGGCGAAGTTCCGTTACCGTCCCGCCCCGAGTCCGCCGCCACCGCCCGCCGGCTGGCCCAGGTCGTGGCCCTGCGCCAGTGGAAGCTCGGCCCCAAGGTCACGGAGGACACCGTCCTGCTCGTCTCCGAGCTGGTGGGCAACGCCGTACGCCACACCGGGGCCCGTATCTTCGGTCTCCACATGCGCCGCCGCCCGGGCTGGATCCGCGTCGAGGTCCGCGACCCCTCCCGGGGGCTGCCGTGTCTGATGCCGGTGCAGGAGACGGACATCAGCGGGCGCGGCCTCTTCCTCGTCGACAAGTTGTCCGACCGGTGGGGCGTCGATCTGCTGCCGCGCGGCAAGACCACCTGGTTCGAGATGCGGGTCGTGGACCGCTGAGACGCCATCTGCCGCGGGAAGCAACCTCGTTCGGCGGACACGCCACCTGCGGGTGAAGATCCGCGGTCCGGCGCCGCGGAGCCGGGATCGTACCCGCATGATCACCACTCGTCTGCGGCGACGGACCGCTGCCGCCGTCCTGTCCCTCTCCGCCGTCCTCGCCACCTCGGCCGCCACCGCCCCCGGAGCGGCGGCCCCGACGACGGCTCCCGTCAAGGCCGCTCCCGCCTGTCCCCAGTTCGACGACAAGGTCAAGGCCGCCGCCGACCCTGCCGTCGACGTCGACCGCATCACGCCCGAGCCGGTCTGGCGCACCACGTGCGGCACCCTCTACCGCAGCGACAGCCGGGGCCCCCAGGTCGTCTTCGAGGAGGGCTTCCACGCCAAGGACGTCAGGAACGGCCAGTACGACATCGAGAAGTACGTCCTGGTCAACCAGCCCTCTCCGTACGTCTCGACGACCTACGACCACGACCTCTACAAGACCTGGTACAAGTCCGGGTACAACTACTACATCGACGCCCCCGGAGGCATCGACGTCAACAAGACCATCGGCGACACCCACAGGTGGGCCGACCAGGTCGAGGTCGCCTTCCCCGGCGGCATCCAGCGGCAGTACGTCATCGGCGTCTGCCCGGTCGACCGGCAGACCAAGACCGAGATCATGAGCGAGTGCGAGAGCAACCCGCACTACAAGCCCTGGCACTGACGGCCCCGGTTCAGGGCAGGCCGTGACTCAGGGCCGGAGGAACAGCGCCTCCGACCCCACCGGCCGGTAGCCCGCCGCCTGGAACGCCCGCAGACTGCGGGCGTTCCCCGCCGACACCTGCGCCCACACCGGCTCGTCCCCCGCCAGCTGCCGCGCCGCCGTCATCAGGCGCCGCCCCAGCCCCCGGTGCCGTACCCCCTCCGCCACCTCCACCGCGGCCTCCAGCCGCCCGGCGACCCCGCGGCCCAGCACGAGCACGCCGCCGTCCGCCGCCCACACCCGCACGTCGTCGCGCCGCCGACGGGCCGAGACCACCCGGGGATGGGCGGGGTCGGCGACCTCCGCCAGCGCGACCTCCGGCCGGCCCGGGAGCGGAGCACCGGTCAGCAGCACGTCGATCGTGTCGGTCGTCCGTCCCGTGCGCTCCATGAAGGCGGTCAGGAACCGTGCGTTCATCGTGGCGGCGAGGGGGTCGCAGCCGAGCCCGTCCAGCGTCTCGCGCACCCACCGCGGGTCCTCGTCCGTGAAGACGACCGAGTGCGCCGTGAACGCGATCACCCCCGCGTCCCGGCGACCGTGCTGCGGCACGACGGTCGTAGCACCGTCCGGCGCCGGGAAGACGCCCCGCGCCGCCGCCTCCAGAATGTCCCGCAGGCTCTCCGCCACACCGCGCTCCTTGAGTCTCCACCCACTGGAAGGCCCAGACTCACACACATGATCGACGACGGCACCGGACTCATGACCATCGGCGAACTGGCGCGGACCACCGGACTCCCGGCGCGCACCATCCGCTACTGGTCCGACCAGGGCGCCCTGCCCCCGGTGGCCCGCTCCGCGGGCGGCTACCGGCTCTACGACGCCGCCTCCGCCGCCCGCCTGGAGCTGATCCGCACCCTGCGCGAACTCGGCCTCGGCCTGGACGCCGTACGCCGCGTCCTGGCCGGCGAGACGACGGTCGCGCAGGTCGCGGCGGCGCACGTGAGCGCGCTGGACGCGCGGATCCGGGCGCTCAGGGTGACCCGTGCGGTGCTGTCGACCGTGGCACGACGCGGCTCGACCGCGGAGGAGACGACCCTGATGAACAAACTGGCACGCCTGTCCGCCGCCGAACGACGGCGCGTCATCGAGCACTTCATGGATGAGGTCTTCGCGGGCGTCGACGCCGCCGACCCCGACATCCGCACCCGCCTGCGCTACGCCGCGGCCGATCTGCCGGACGATCCCACCCCCGAGCAGGTGGACGCCTGGGTGGAGCTGGCCGAGCTGATCCAGGACCCGGAGTTCCGGGCGACGATGCGCCGGATGATCGAGTTCAACGCCGCCGACCGGGGACCGGACGTCCCGGCCGGCTCCTCCCTGTGGTTCGTGAGCCGCCTGGTGCGGCTCGCCGACGACGCGCTGCGGGAGGGTGTCGCGCCGGACTCGCCGCGGGGCGCCGACATCCTGCGCGCGCTGATCGGCGACGCCGAGCCGGCCGTCGTACGGGAGCGCCTCACAGCGGTGACGAACGCCCGCCTCGTCCGCTATCGGGAGCTCTCCGCGATCGTGAACGGCGTGGAGCCCCCGTCCGCCTACGAGGAGCAGTTCGGGTGGGTGGTCGCCGCACTGGGTGCCCGAACGGGCGGTTAATCTGACCTGCGTCAGAAGGTCGGAATGACCCATGCACGAGATGAGGGGCGGATCGGTGGCGGACATCGAGGAAGCACGCAAGCAGTTCCAGCGGATCGACACGGACGGGGACGGCTTCATCACCGCCGCCGAGTTCAAGACCGCCCTGGCCCAGGGCGGCGACTGGAACGTCACCGAGTCGGTGGCCGAGGCGATCATCGCCGGTCGCGACCTCGACGGGGACAAGCTGCTGTCGTTCGACGAGTTCTGGGCGCACCTGAACAAGTGACGACGCCGTGAGGGGCGCCCGTCCGGTCACCCGGGGGCGCCTCTTCGCGGAATAGCCCGCCCCGGGCGGTGGTTGGAGCTGATCACCGGCGCGAGCCGCCGGCTCCGCACGACACGACCTCCGAAGGGCCAGGCGAGTCAGCATCATGAAGATCGGCATCATCGGCGCGGGCAACATCGGCGGCAACCTCACCCGGCGGCTGACCGCCCTCGGGCACGACGTCTCGGTCGCGAACTCCCGCGGCCCGCACACGCTCACCGAACTGGCCGAGGAGACCGGTGCCACCCCGGTGCCGGTCGAGGAAGCGGCGCGCGGCGCCGAGATCGTGGTCGTCACCGTCCCGCTGAAGGCGGTCCCGGACCTGCCGTCCGGTGTCCTCGACGGCGCCGCCGACGGCGTGGCGGTCATCGACACGAACAACTACTACCCGCGGCAGCGCGACGGACGGATCGCGGCCATCGAGGACGAGGGCCTCACCGAGAGCCGCTGGGTCGAGAAACACCTCGGCCACCCGGTGGTCAAGGCCTTCAACGGCACCTACGCCCAGGACATCCTGGAGCGCCCGCTCCCGGCCGGCGCCCCGGACCGCCTGGCCCTCCCGGTCGCCGGCGACGACGAGGCGGCCAAGGCGAAGGTCAGGTCCCTGATCGACGAACTCGGCTTCGACACCGTGGACGCCGGCGGCATCGACGACTCCTGGCGCCAGCAGCCCGACACCCCGGTCTACGGCCTGCGCGGGGGCGTCGAGGACGTCACCAAGGCACTGGCGGAGGCCACGCCGGAGCGGCCGGCGGAATTCCGGGGCTAGGCAGGATCCGTCGGACGGGCCCTGGCTAGGCGCCGTCGGCCCACTTCTTCAGTGCCGCCTTGCTCGCGAAATCCGCCACGTTGGTGTCGACCGGGTCGTCGGTGTACTGGTGGAAGCGCCAGTCGGCCTGGATGCGGGGCTTGCCCGCCGACACGTAGTCGGCGATCCACAGGCCGTCGCCCGCGTACGAGGTGGTGTCCACGTTCAGCCAGTAGTGCCTGTTGGCATAGAGGATCACCCGGTTGTCCGGCCGCAGCGCCTTCACCTTCCGGATGAAGCCGTCCTTCTCCGCGTTGCTCGCATGGGTGCCCTCGCCCGTCGTCTCCCAGTCGACGGCGAGGATGTCACCGGCCCGGTCGGGGGCCTTGGCGACGAAGTACTCGGCCTGGGCGGTGAGGTTGCCCGGCCACAGGAAGTGGTAGAAGCCGACGACGAGTCCGGCGTCGCGGGCCCGTTTCGTCTGGGCGGCGAGCTTGGGGTTGACGTACGAACGGCCCTCCGTCGCTTTCACGAAGACGAAGGAGAGGCCGTCCGTGCCGTAGGTGGAGGACTGGTAGGCGCTGACGTCGATGCCGCGCAGCATGACCACTCCCTCGCAGACCGGTGGGGCTGACGAGCCCCGGGGACGCAGGTAGTGGTTATGCCCGTCGATCAGCCGTCGTACGCCGGTCGGAACAGGGAGGTCAGGGGGCCGTCAGGGGGCGGAGGAGGTGACCGTGGCGCGGGTGCCGTCGTCGGCGGAGGCGGCCGCGTCCCCGACCCCCTCCCCGTCCTCGCCCTCGTCCAGGGAGACGTCCTTGGTCTCCTTGCCGAGGAGGAGGGCGGTCAGCGTCAGCACCGCCATCGCGGAGAGGTAGACCCCGACCAGCCACGGCGAGCCGTCACCGGTCTCCCACAGCGCCACCGCGATGAACGGGGCGACGGCCGCTCCGAGGATCGAACTGACGTTGTACGAGATACCGGACCCGGTATAGCGCACGCTCGTCGGGAACAGCTCCGGCAGCAGCGCGCCCATCGGGCCGAACGTCATGCCCATCAGCGTGAAGCCGAGCACCAGCCACAGCACCACACCGAGCGTGCCCAGGCCGATCAGCGGCACCCACACCAGGCCGAAGACCACGATCGCGGCAGTGACCCAGACCAGGGTGGTGCGGCGCCCGTACTTGTCGGCGAGCGGGCCGGAGACCAGGGTGAACACGGCGAAGAAGAGCACGCCGAAGATCATCATCAGCACGAACGTCGTGTAGCTGTACCCCAGACCGGGCACGGCGGCGTCCTTGGCGGTGCGCCCGTAGCTCAGCGAGAACGTGGTCATCAGGTAGAAGAGCACGTATGTCGCCAGCATGATGAAGGTGCCCAGGATCAGCTGCTTCCAGTGGCCCTGGACCACGGTGACCAGCGGCAGCTTCCGCACCTTCCCGGCCTGCTGCGTTCTGGCGAACACCGCCGACTCCACGAGCCGCGAGCGCACCCACAGGCCGATCGCGACCATCACGGCGGAGAACAGGAACGGGATGCGCCAGCCCCAGCTCGTGAAGGCCTCGGAGGGCTGCGTGGGGTCGGCACCTGCCGCGGACGGCAGCAGCGCCCCGATGATCAGGAACAGGCCGTTGCCGATGATGAAACCGAGCGGTGCGCCCAGCTGCGGGAAGGTCCCGTACAGGGCGCGCTTGCCGCGGGGCGCGTTCTCGGTCGCGACCAGGGCGGCGCCGCTCCACTCGCCGCCGAGCGCGAAGCCCTGCGCGAGCCGCATCAGCACGAGCAGCGCGGTGGCGGCCCAGCCGGCCTGTGCGTACGTCGGGAGTACGCCGATCAGGAACGTGGCGATGCCCATGGTGAGGAGCGAGACCACCAGCGTCTTCTTGCGGCCGAGCCGGTCACCGAGGTGTCCGAAGAACACGGCCCCGATCGGCCGGGCCACCATCGCGGCGCCGAAGACCGCGAAGGACGACAGCAGGGCCGTGGTCGGGTCGCTGTTCGGGAAGAAGAGCGAGGGGAAGACCAGGACGGCGGCGGTCGCGTAGATGTAGAAGTCGTAGAACTCGATCGTCGTGCCGATGAGGCTGGCGATGAGGACGCGGGACCGCGGATTGACGGGTGCCGGGGCTGATCCGGTGGCTGGTGCGGGCATCTCTCGGTCTTTCACGTGCGAAATGTGCTGGCACCGTCACGATCTCAGGCGTCTCAGTTTTCAGTCGCCACATGTCACGATGTGAGACGGGCCCGCCCCGCCCCCAGCCCTCGCCCTCAGCACTCGATGATGTTGACCGCCAGCCCGCCCCGCGCCGTCTCCTTGTACTTGACCGACATGTCCGCGCCGGTGTCCTTCATGGTCTTGATGACCTTGTCGAGGGACACCTTGTGGGACCCGTCGCCCCGCATCGCCATCCGCGCCGCCGTGACCGCCTTGACCGCGGCCATGCCGTTGCGCTCGATGCACGGGATCTGGACCAGGCCGCCGACCGGGTCGCAGGTCAGGCCGAGATTGTGCTCCATGCCGATCTCGGCGGCGTTCTCCACCTGCTCCGGGGAGCCGCCCAGCACCTCGGCGAGCGCGCCGGCCGCCATGGAGCAGGCGGAGCCGACCTCGCCCTGGCAGCCGACCTCGGCGCCGGAGATGGAGGCGTTCTCCTTGAAGAGCATGCCGATGGCGCCCGCGGCCAGCAGGAAGCGGACGACGCCCTCCTCGTCGGCGCCGGGCACGAAGTTCACGTAGTAGTGCAGGACCGCCGGGATGATGCCCGCCGCCCCGTTCGTCGGGGCCGTGACGACCCGGCCGCCGGCCGCGTTCTCCTCGTTCACGGCCATGGCGTAGAGGGTGATCCACTCCATGGACAGGGCCAGCGGGTCGCCCTCCGAGCGCAGCTTGCGCGCGGTGTTGGCGGCGCGGCGGCGGACCTTCAGGCCGCCCGGCAGGATGCCCTCGCGGGACATGCCGCGGTCGACGCACGCCCGCATCACGCGCCAGATCTCCAGCAGGCCCTCGCGGATCTCGTCCTCGTCGCGCCAGGACCGCTCGTTCTCCAGCATCAGGGCCGAGATGGACAGGCCCGTCTCCCGGGACAGGCGCAGCAGCTCGTCGCCGGTGCGGAAGGGGTACTTCAGCACCGTGTCGTCGAGCACGATGCGGTCCGCGCCCACCGCGTCCTCGTCGACGACGAAACCGCCGCCGACCGAGTAGTACGTCTTGGAGAGCACTTCCGTGCCGGCCGCGTCGTGGGCCCACAGGGTCATGCCGTTGGCGTGGTAGGGGAGGGCCTTGCGGCGGTGCAGGACCATGTCGTCGTCGTAGGCGAAGGCGATCTCGTGTTCGCCGAGGAGGCGGATGCGGCCCGAGGCCTTGATCGTCTCGACGCGCTCGTCGGCCGTCTCCACGTCCACCGTGCGGGGCGAGTCGCCCTCCAGGCCGAGCAGCACCGCCTTGGGCGTGCCGTGGCCGTGGCCGGTGGCGCCGAGCGAGCCGTACAGCTCGGCGCGGACCGTGGCGACGGAGCCGAGCAGCTCCTCGTTGCGCAGGCGGCGGGCGAACATGCGGGCCGCGCGCATCGGGCCGACCGTGTGGGAGCTCGACGGGCCGATGCCGATCGAGAACAGGTCGAAGACCGAGATGGCCACGGGGACTCCTCAGAACGGGGGTGGTGCAGAGGTGGTGCTTCGGGGCGGGGCGCCGGGCTCGCTCGTGGCGGGCACGGCGCCCCCGAACACGCGGTGTCTACTTGTTCAGACCCGGGTACAGCGGGTGCTTGTCGGCCAGGGTCTTCACCCGGGCCTTGAGGGCTTCGGCGTCGTAGGACGGCTTCAGCGCCTCGGCGATCACGTCCGCGACCTCGGCGAAGTCCTCGGCCGTGAAGCCGCGGGTCGCCAGGGCCGGCGTACCGATGCGCAGACCGGAGGTCACCATCGGCGGACGCGGGTCGTTCGGGACGGCGTTGCGGTTGACCGTGATGCCGACCTCGTGGAGACGGTCCTCGGCCTGCTGCCCGTCCAGCTCGGAGTCGCGCAGGTCGACCAGGACCAGGTGGACGTCCGTGCCGCCGGTCAGGACGGACACGCCCGCCGCCTTCGCGTCGTCCCGCACCAGGCGCTCGGCCAGGATGCGGGCACCCTCCAGCGTACGGCCCTGGCGCTCCTTGAAGTCCTCGCTCGCGGCGACCTTGAAGGCGACGGCCTTGGCGGCCACCACGTGCTCCAGCGGACCACCCTGCTGACCGGGGAAGACGGCGGAGTTGATCTTCTTGGCCAGCTCGGCCGTGGAGAGGATCACACCGCCGCGCGGGCCGCCCAGCGTCTTGTGCGTGGTGGTCGTCACCACGTGCGCGTGCGGCACCGGGTTCGGGTGCAGGCCCGCCGCGACCAGACCGGCGAAGTGCGCCATGTCGACCATCAGGTACGCGCCGACCTCGTCCGCGACCTCGCGGAACGCGGCGAAGTCCAGCTGACGCGGGTAGGCGGACCAGCCGGCCACGATCAGCTTCGGCCGGGTCTCCTTGGCGAGGCGCTCCACCTCGGCCATGTCGACCTGGCCGTCGTCGCCGACGTGGTACGGGACGACGTTGTAGAGCTTGCCGGAGAAGTTGATCTTCATGCCGTGGGTCAGGTGCCCGCCGTGGGCGAGGTTCAGACCCATGATCGTGTCGCCGGGCTTGAGCAGCGCGAACATCGCGGCCGCGTTGGCCTGGGCGCCCGAGTGCGGCTGCACGTTGGCGTGCTCGGCGCCGAACAGTGCCTTGACCCGGTCGATGGCGATCTGCTCGACCACGTCGACGTGCTCGCAGCCGCCGTAGTAGCGGCGGCCGGGGTAGCCCTCGGCGTACTTGTTGGTGAGGACCGAGCCCTGGGCCTCCATGACCGCGACGGGCGCGAAGTTCTCGGAGGCGATCATTTCCAGGGTGGACTGCTGGCGGTCCAGCTCGGCGTCGACGGCGGCGGCGACGTCGGGGTCGAGCTCGTGCAGGGGTGTGTTCAGAAGCGACATGCGGTGGTGACTCCTCAGCCGGCGGTGAAGGCGGTGTACTCGTCGGCGGAGAGCAGGTCGGCCGGCTCGTCCGTGACGCGCACCTTGAACAGCCAGCCGCCCTCGAAGGGCGCGGAGTTCACCAGCGACGGGTCGTTGACGACGTCCTCGTTGACCTCGGTGATCTCGCCGGAGACGGGGGAGTACAGGTCGGAGACCGACTTGGTCGACTCCAGTTCGCCGCAGGTCTCGCCCGCGGTCACCGAGTCGCCGACCTCGGGGAGCTGGACGAAGACGACGTCACCGAGCGCGTTGGCCGCGTGCTCCGTGATGCCGACCGTCGAGGCGCCGTCCTCGGCGCCCGACAGCCACTCGTGCTCCTTGCTGTAGCGCAGCTGCTGGGGGTTGCTCATGGCCTGAATTCTCCTGTACGCGAGGGAGTGCTGGTGAAGGGGGCTGCTGATGAGGGGACTGCCGAACCGCTGCTGAGCAGCGCGGACGCGAGACGGGGCGACGAGGGCCCCGCCGTCCGCCCAGTGTCTACTTCTGGCGCTTGTAGAACGGCAGCGCCACGACCTCGTACGGCTCGTGGCTGCCCCGGATGTCCACGCCGACACCCGCGGTGCCGGGTGCCGCGTGCGCGGGGTCGACGTACGCCATGGCGATCGGCTTGCCCAGCGTCGGGGACGGCGCGCCGGAGGTGACCTCGCCGACGGCCTCGCCGCCGGCGACGACCTGGTACCCGGCGCGCGGGACCCGGCGGCCCTCGGCGACCAGGCCGACCAGGACGCGGGGCGGGTTCTGCTCGGCCCGGGAAGCGGCCTCGGTCAGCGCGGCGCGGCCGACGAAGTCGCCCTCCTTCTCGAACTTCACCACCCGGCCGAGCCCGGCGTCGAAGGGCGTCAGCGCGGTCGTCAGCTCGTGCCCGTACAGCGGCATGCCCGCCTCCAGGCGGAGCGTGTCCCGGCACGACAGGCCGCACGGGACCAGCCCGGCGCCTTCGCCCGCCTTGGTCAGCGCCTGCCACAGCTCCACGGCGTGCTCCGGCTTCACGAACAGCTCGAAGCCGTCCTCGCCGGTGTAGCCGGTGCGCGCGATGAGCGCCGGGACGCCGGCCACGGTGCCGGGCAGACCCGCGTAGTACTTCAGGCCGTCCAGGTCGGCGTCGGTGAGCGACGCGAGGATGCCCGGGGACTCCGGGCCCTGCACGGCGAGCAGCGCGTAGGCGTCGCGGTCGTCGCGCACCTCGGCGTCGAAGCCGGCGGCCCGCTCGGTCAGCGCGTCCAGCACCACCTGGGCGTTGGAGGCGTTGGCGACGACCATGTAGTGAGAAGGATCGGCCTCGGTCTCGCCCAGGCGGTAGACGATCAGGTCGTCCAGGATGCCGCCGTCCTCGCGGCAGATCATGGTGTAGCGGGCGCGGCCCGGCTTCACGCTGCCGATGTTGCCGACCAGCGCGAAGTTCAGCAGTTCGGCGGCCTGCGGACCGGTGACCGTGATCTCACCCATGTGCGAGAGGTCGAAGAGTCCGGCCCGGGAGCGCACGGCGAGGTGCTCGTCGCGCTCGGAGCCGTACCGCAGGGGCATGTCCCAGCCGGCGAAGTCGGTCATCGTCGCGCCCAGCGCGCGATGCGTGGCATCGAGCGCGGTACGGCGGAGTTCTGTACTGCTCATCGGTCGGTCGTCTCCCAGGACAGGACGTGGCGAGGTCGATCCTCCCCATCTGTCATCGAAACCTGAGAGGTTCGCCACGACCACCGGAGTACGGCGTCCAGGACTTGCACCTTGGGTGGGGCAGCCCGTCGAGGGGCGGCCCGCTTTTCAGATGTGCCTCGCCCGCGCGGTAACGGGGCCTGAGAGATTCAAGGGAGGGACTTGCTCCTTCGGCGCCCCGGCGCGGCCGGGGACTCTCCCGCGCGGATTCAAACGGCCGGTATGCAGTTGGCGCCGCCATCATTGCACGCCCGGCCGATCCATGGCAGACCGTGATCTGTAACCGGCCTGTGGCAGTAAGCGCACGAAAACGCGAGACCTGCGCATTACCTTCTCTTTACACTCGACGGGGATGGGAACTCGTGAACCGCCCCAGGGGAGGACGATCACGGTGAACAGGACCACGGCGTACGCCACGACCTCGGGTCTCGCGCTGCCCAAGCAGCCGGTCGCCCCAGCACCGGAGGCGTGCGCCGAACTGCCCGCACCCGTCGTCCGCGACCTGCGGGACCGGGGCGGCCACAGTCCGCACGCCCTGCTCTTCGGACCCCGGGACCTGGTGGTGATCACCGGCCTGCCCGGCAGCGGCAAGTCCACGCTGATGGAGCGCACCGTGCGCGGACTGCGGATCGACTCCCAGGACACCCGTGACCGCTGGGACCGCCGCACGCCGCGCTTCCTGCCGTACGGGCTCTACCGCCCCCTCGTCCGCCTCGCCCACTACGCCGGACTGCGCAGGGCGCTGCGCTCCGGCGAGGGCGTGGTCGTGCACGACTGCGGCACCCAGGCCTGGGTGCGCGGCTGGCTGGCCCGCGAGGCCCGCCGCCGGGACGGCACCCTGCACCTGCTGCTGCTCGACGTCGACGCCGGAGCGGCCCTGGCCGGCCAGCGCGAGCGCGGCCGGGGCGTGTCGCGGTACGCGTTCCTGCGCCACCGCGCGGCCAACACCCGCCTGCTGCGCGCGGTGACCGAGGGCACCCTGCCCGCCGGCTGCACCTCGGCGATCCTCCTGGACCGGGCGGCGGCGAACACGCTCCGCCGGATCGCGTTCACGGGGTGACGCACTGCGGGGGTGACGCACTGTAGGGCCGCAGGGCCGAACGGGTTAGCCTTTTCAGCCACAGCAGCGGTACCAGGCAGGCGGTAGGTAGGCAGATGGACTTCCCGGCACAGGCGCACCCCCACCCGCACGGCGGGTGGCCCGGCAACGAGCTGGAGGAGGTGCTGTCCGCCTCCCTCGGCGTGCCGGGCGCCGGCGGCCGGATCGTGGAGGTGCTCGGCCGCAGCTTCGTGTGGATACCGCTGCCGAACGGCGGGGGCCCGAACAGCGGCCCCCTCGACCTGCCCTCGCTGGAGATCGAGGGCCAGGCCTACGTGCCGGTGTTCAGCTCCGAGGAGCAGCTCCGCCAGGTCGCCGGCGCGCAGATGGCGTACTCCATCGCCCCCGCCGCGGAGTTCGCCCGCGGCCTGCCCCCGCAGGTCGGCATCGCCGTCAACCCGGACGGCGTGGTCGGCGTCCCGCTGCCGCCGCCGGCCGTGGCCGAGCTGTGCCGGGCCGACCGCACCCCGCTGGACGGGCCCGCGTCCGGCGGCCGGGTCCGCCTCTTCGAGCCGGACTGGCAGGACGACCCGGTGGACTTCCTGGCCGCGGCCTCCGCCGAGTTCGCCGCCGTCGGCGTCGTACGCACCGCCCGACGCTGCCTGGCCGCCGTCGAGACCGCCGACCCCGTCATGTTCGTCGGCGTCGAACTCACCCACTGGGAGGACGACGCCCGCACCCTCCCCCTGGACGCCCTCGGCCGGGCCCTGGCCAAGGCCCCCCTGAAGACCCAGGTCAACCTGGTCCTCCTGGAGGCGGCCCAGGACCCGGTCTGCGACTGGATGCGGGCGAACGTCCGCCCGTTCTACGACCGCGACTTGTAAAAAAGGCAATCGGCGGGACTCCTGAATGCCGGTCAGGGCAGCCAACCCAGGGGCGCGGGGAACTGCGCGACAGGCCACAGCGGCGTCGCGGACGCAAGACAACCGCACCCCCGAGCTCGTAGGCGCCCCCCGACCGGCGGAGCCTTAAGCTGGTTCCACAACCGGGGAACTTCTCGAAGGGGCGATACACGTGAGCGCCAGCGGCACCACGACCGGGCAGGTCGAGCACATGCTGCGCCAGGTGACGCCCGGGCGCTACGACGCCTACGAGGCCCTGCTGCGCGCCCTCGCCACGCCCACCTCCGGCCAGGTCTGGATGCTGCTCTGGCACGGCCAGGCCGGCTCCCCGGACGCCCAGTACGGGAACATGGAGGTCGAGGGCTACGGCTACGCGCCCTGCGTCACCTCCGCCCAGGAGCTGTCGGCCAGCGGCTGGAACCGGTCGTACGAGGTGGTCGACGGCCTGGAGGTGGCCCGCGCCCTCTACCCCGACCACTACGGCCTCTGGCTCAACCCGCACGCCCCCGGCGGCGGCGTCGGCATCCCCTGGCTGGACCTGCGCCGCATCGCCTCCGGCCTGGACCGTCAGCCCGCGGGGCCGCTGCGCCTGTCCGAACCGGCCATCGAGGTCCCCCAGTTCTACGCCCTGCTCGCGCAGAACGCCCACCGCACCCCGGCGGTCCGCGCGCTCCGCCGCGCCTGGGTGCAGCCGGCGCTCGGCGCGCCCTATCTCGCCATCGGCCTCGACGTGTACGACACCTCGCCGCCTGCCGTCGACGCGGTGCGCGGGATGATGCAGCAGTCCGTCGGCGCGGTGCCGGACGGGCTGCCGGTGTCGACGGTGGCGATGACCGACACCCACGACCCGGTCGCCATGTGGCTGCGCGCCCACGCCCGCCCCTTCTACGACCGCGAGGCCCATGCGGCCGCCCCCGCCCAGGCACCCGCGGGCGGGTACGGATACCCTCCGGCCGGAGGCCGGTACTGACCGTCGCAGGGCCCGTCCCGCCATCGGTGGGCGGACATCTTCGCGCGTAGACGAAGACGTAAGACCCCGCTTTGTCCGTGATGTCCCAACTCGTCCGCGTCCGGCACCCGTTACCCAGTGTCCGGATAACGGAACACCTCAAACAGCATCACGGTTGCGCATCCATTCCCCTTCAAGTCTGGCTACAGATCGCCAAAGCGTTGAAGACTCCCGCAGCAAGGGGTGATTGTCCGCCCCTTTGTACGACGGACTGATCACGCCGCTACAGCGGCAAGTGCGGGCCGGCTACCGCCGGTTGAGAGGGGTCCCTGCCAGATGACGGCACCATTGCACGAGCCGACCGCGGAAGCGGCCCCGAGTGCGGCCGAGGAAGCGGCGGTTGCCGGCGCCGACGCCAAGGCGGTACAGGGGCGTTCCCTGGGCCGGATCGCCTGGGAGCGCTTGAAACGGGACAAGCTGGCTCTGACGGGCGGAATCGTGGTGCTCGTCCTCATCGTGATCGCGGTGCTCGCGCCCCTGATCACCTCCCTCTACGGGCAGGATCCCAACGCCTTCAACGAGGACAAGATCGACCCGCTGTTCGGCACCCCCGTGGGGTCCCTCGGCGGCATCAGCGGCGAGCACTGGCTCGGTGTCGAACCGGTCAACGGCCGCGACGTCTTCGCCCGCATCGTCCACGGCGCCCGGATCTCGCTGCTCGTCGGCTTCCTGTCCGCGCTCGTCGCCGTGGTCATCGGCACCGTCCTGGGTGTCCTGGCAGGCTTCTTCGGCGGCTGGGTCGACGCCCTCATCAGCCGGGTCATGGACGGCCTGCTGGCCTTCCCGCAGCTGCTGTTCATCATCGCGCTGGTCTCCGTCATGCCCGACAACATGCTGGGGCTGAGCGGCACGGGCGTGCGCCTGCTCATGATGATCCTGGTCATCGGCTTCTTCGGCTGGCCCTACATCGGTCGCGTGGTCCGCGGCCAGACGCTCTCGATGCGTGAACGCGAGTACGTCGAGGCGGCCCGGTCCCTGGGAGCCGGACGGTTCTACATCCTCTTCAAGGAACTGCTGCCCAACCTGGTGGCGCCGATCATCGTCTACACCACGATGATGATCCCCACCAACATCCTGACCGAGGCGGCACTCAGCTTCCTGGGTGTGGGCGTCAAGCCGCCCACCTCCTCCTGGGGGCAGATGCTCTCGAGCGCGATCGACTACTACAAGTCGGATCCCATGTACATGGTGATCCCGGGTGTGGCGATCTTCATCACCGTTCTTGCCTTCAACCTCTTCGGGGACGGCGTACGCGACGCGCTGGACCCGAAGGGCTCCCGCTGACCTGCCGTACCGGCAAGCGACCCGTGGCACCTGCACGGGGTCTCTCATCTAATCCGGAGGATCCGAGATCGTGACTACCCAACGCACCTCAGGGCGGCGCAAGCAGGCTTTGGCCGCTGCCGCAGTGGTCGCCGCGCTGCTGACCACCGCGGCGTGCGGCGGCGGCGGAGACGACAGCAACGGCGGTTCGAAGAACGGCGCCGCCGGCTTCGACGCGGCCAACAACAAGGTCCTTCAGGCCTCCGAGGCCAAGAAGGGCGGGACGCTGAAGTTCGCCAGCACGCAGGACGCCGACTCGTGGGACACCACGCGCGGCTACTACGGCTTCATGTGGAACTTCTCCCGCTACTACAGCCGCCAGCTCGTCACGAACAAGACCGAGCCCGGCGCCGCCGGCGCGCAGGTCACCCCCGACCTCGCCACCGGGCTGGCCAAGGTCTCGGACGACGGCAAGACCTACACGTACACCCTCCGTGACGGCGTCACCTGGGAGGACGGCAAGCCGATCACGTCCAAGGACGTCAAGTACGGCATCGAGCGCGTCTGGGCGCAGGACGTGCTGTCCGGCGGTCCGGTCTACCTGAAGGACGTCCTCGACCCCAAGGGCGAGTACCCGGGCCCCTACAAGGACAAGTCCAAGGACAAGCTCGGTCTGAAGGCGATCGAGACGCCGGACGACAAGACCATCGTCTTCAAGCTGCCGCAGGCCAACTCGGACTTCGAGGAGATGCTCGCGCTGACCTCGGCGTCCCCGGTCCGCCAGGACAAGGACACCAAGTCCAAGTACGGCCTGCGCCCGTTCTCCTCGGGCCCGTACAAGTTCGAGTCCTACAACCCGGGCAAGGACCTCACCCTGGTCCGCAACACCGAGTGGAAGCAGGACTCGGACCCGGTCCGCAAGGCGTACCCGGACAAGATCACGATCAAGTTCTTCTCCAACGCCAACGACCTGGACGCCCGTCTGGTCGCCGGCGACTACGACATCGACCTGGCCCAGACCGGCATGTCCCCGCAGGGCCGCACCACCGCCCTGAAGGAGCACAAGGGCAACCTGGACAACCCGGTCTCGGGTTACATCCGGTACGCCTCGTTCCCGCAGAACGTGAAGCCGTTCGACAACATCCACTGCCGCAAGGCGGTGCTGTACGGGGCCGACCACGTCTCGCTGCAGACCGCGCGCGGCGGCCCGGTCGCCGGTGGCGACATCGGCACCAACATGCTGCCGCCGTCCGTCCCGGGCTCCGAGGGCCAGAAGTACGACCCGTACGGCATGGCCGGTGAGAACAAGAAGGGCAACGTCGAGAAGGCCAAGGAAGAGCTGAAGGCCTGCGGCAAGCCCAACGGGTTCAAGACCACCATCGCCGTCCGCAACAACAAGCCGGTCGAGGTGGCCACCGCCGAGTCCCTCCAGGCGTCGCTGAAGAAGGTCGGCATCGACGTCGAGATCGACCAGTACGACGGCGCCCAGTACGCCAGCACCGTCGGCAGCCCTTCGAACGTGAAGAAGAAGGGCTACGGCATCATCATCATGGGCTGGGGCCCGGACTTCCCGTCCGTGCAGGGCTACGGTCTGCCGCTGTGGCACAGCGAGTACATCCTCGAGAGCGCGAACAACAACTTCGCGATGATCGACGACAAGAAGATCGACGGTCTCTTCGCGGACTACCTGACCCAGCTGGACGACGCGGGCAAGGCCAAGATCGCGACGGAGATCAACCACAAGGTGATGGAGGGCGCGTACTACCTGCCCTTCGTCTTCGAGAAGTTCATCAACTGGCGCTCCAGCCGACTGGCGAACGTGTACACCACCGACGGCTACAGCGGTATGTACGACTTCGTCAACCTCGGCCTGAAGAAGTAACCGGTACACCCGCCGTACGGCACGAAAGGCAGGTGAAGGCCGGCGCGGCGTGACCGTGGGCCGCCGGAAGACCTCCGGCGGCCCGCGATCCGCAGCGGGCCGCAACCCGTGCTCGCTTATCTCATCAGGCGGCTGTTCGCCGCCGCAGTGATGCTGGTGGTCATCATTCTGGTGGTCTTCGGCATCTTCTTCCTCGTCCCCAAGTGGGCGGGCGTCGACGTCGCCCTGAGCTTCGTGGGCAAGCAGGCCGACCCTGCCGCCGTCGAGGGTGTGCGACAGAAGCTGGGTCTGAGCGACCCGGTCTTCGTCCAGGCCTGGGAGTTCTTCAAGGGCATCTTCGCGGGCCGTACCTACGCGGCCGGCGGCGACGTCACCCACTGCTCCGCGCCGTGCTTCGGCTACTCCTTCCGCACCGAGCAGTCCGTCTGGCCGGTGCTGACCGAGCGTTTCCCGGTGACCCTGGCTCTCGCGCTCGGTGCGGCCGTCCTGTGGCTGATCTTCGGTCTCGCCGCCGGTGTGCTCTCCGCGCTCAAGCGGGGCACCCTGTGGGACCGCGGCGCGATGGTCGTCGCGCTGGCGGGCGTCTCCCTCCCCATCTACTTCACCGGTCTGCTCAGCCTGGCGATCTTCTCCTACGGACTGGGCTGGATCAGCGGTGAGTTCGTGCCCCTGGAGGAGAGCCTCACCGGCTGGCTCGGCGGCATGATCCTGCCCTGGGTCACCCTGGCCTTCCTGTACGCCGCGATGTACGCCCGGATCACCCGGGCCACCATGATGGAGATCCTCGGCGAGGACTACATCCGCACCGCGCGTGCCAAGGGCCTCCGGGAGCAGGTCGTCATCCGCAAGCACGCCATGCGGTCGACCCTGACCCCGCTGCTCACCATGCTCGGCATGGACCTCGGCGCCCTCATGGGCGGCGCGATCCTGACCGAGACCACGTTCAGCCTCCCCGGCCTCGGCCAGAAGGTGCTGGACGCGATCCAGAACCAGGACCTGCCCTTTATCCTGGGCGTCGTCCTGATCACTTCTCTCGCGGTGCTGATCGCCAACCTCGTGGTGGACATCCTGTACGCCGTGATCGACCCCCGAGTGAGGCTCGCATGACCGACCTCAGCAAGAGCGGAGCAGCCGTGGGCGAGCCCACCGGCACCTCGCCCACACCCAAGGCCTTCCTCGAAGTACGCGACCTGAAGGTGCACTTCCCGACCGACGACGGCCTGGTCAAGTCCGTCGACGGGCTCAGCTTCCAGCTGGAGAAGGGCAAGACCCTCGGCATCGTGGGCGAGTCCGGCTCCGGCAAGTCGGTGACCTCGCTCGGCATCATGGGCCTGCACACCGCCGGACAGTACGGCAGGCGCAAGGCGCAGATCACGGGTGAAATCTGGCTGGACGGCACCGAGCTGCTGTCCGCCGACCCCGACGAGGTGCGCAAGCTGCGCGGCCGGCAGATGTCGATGATCTTCCAGGACCCGCTGTCCGCGCTGCACCCGTACTACACGATCGGCCAGCAGATCGTGGAGGCGTACCGCGTCCACCACGACGTGGACAAGAAGACCGCCAAGCGCCGTGCCGTGGAGATGCTCGACCGCGTCGGCATCCCGCAGCCGGACAAGCGGGTGGACAGCTACCCGCACGAGTTCTCCGGCGGTATGCGCCAGCGCGCGATGATCGCGATGTCGCTGGTCAACAACCCCGAGCTGCTCATCGCGGACGAGCCGACGACCGCCCTGGACGTGACCGTCCAGGCGCAGATCCTCGACCTCATCCGCGATCTGCAGACGGAGTTCGGCTCCGCGGTCATCATCATCACCCACGACCTGGGCGTCGTCGCCGAGCTGGCCGACGACCTCCTGGTGATGTACGGCGGCCGGTGCGTCGAGCGAGGACCGGCGGAGAAGGTGTTCTACGAGCCCCGGCACCCCTACACGTGGGGCCTGCTCGGCTCGATGCCGCGGCTCGACCGCGACCAGCAGGAACGCCTCATCCCGGTCAAGGGCTCCCCGCCCTCTCTCATCAACCTGCCGTCCGGCTGCGCCTTCAACCCGCGCTGCCCGTACGCCGACGTGCCCAAGGACGACATCACGCGCACGGTCCGCCCCGAGCTGGCCGAGGTCGGCAGCAAGCACTGGGCCGCCTGCCACATGTCGCAGGAGCAGCGGGAGCGTATCTGGACCGAAGAGATTGCGCCGAAGCTGTGAGCGAGAACGCCAAGGACGAAGCAGTGGCCATCCCTGCGCAGAGCGACGGCACACAGAGCGAGGCCGCCGGCACCGCCACCCTCACCAAGGGCGCCGCCCCCGGCGAGACCCTGCTGAAGGTGACCGGGCTGCAGAAGCACTTCCCGATCAAGAAGGGCCTGCTGCAGCGCCAGGTCGGCGCGGTGCGCGCCGTCGACGGCATCGACTTCGAGGTGAAGTCCGGCGAGACCCTCGGTGTCGTGGGCGAGTCGGGCTGCGGCAAGTCGACCATGGGCCGGCTGATCACCCGGCTCCTGGAGCCGACCGCCGGCAAGGTCGAGTTCGAGGGCCAGGACATCACCCACCTCGGGGTCGGCGGGATGCGCCCGCTGCGCCGCGACGTGCAGATGATCTTCCAGGACCCGTACTCCTCGCTGAACCCGCGCCACACCATCGGCACGATCATCAGCGCCCCCTTCAAGCTCCAGGGCGTCGAGCCCGAGGGCGGGGTCAAGAAGGAGGTGCAGCGGCTGCTGTCGGTGGTCGGTCTCAACCCCGAGCACTACAACCGCTACCCGCACGAGTTCTCCGGCGGCCAGCGCCAGCGCATCGGCATCGCCCGCGCGCTCGCGCTGAACCCGAAGCTGGTCGTGGCCGACGAGCCGGTCTCCGCGCTCGACGTGTCGATCCAGGCCCAGGTCGTCAACCTGCTCGACGACCTCCAGACCGAGCTGGGCCTGACGTACGTGATCATCGCGCACGACCTGTCCGTCGTCCGGCACGTCTCGGACCGGATCGCGGTGATGTACCTCGGCAAGATCATGGAGCTGGCCGACCGCGACCTGCTCTACAAGTCGCCGATGCACCCGTACACCAAGGCGCTGATGTCGGCGGTCCCGATCCCGGACCCCGCGCGCAAGTCGACCAAGAGCGAGCGCATCCTGCTCAAGGGCGACGTGCCCTCGCCGATCTCCCCGCCGAGCGGGTGCCGCTTCCACACCCGGTGCTGGAAGGCGACGCAGATCTGCGAGACGACCGAGCCGCCGCTGAAGGAGCTGCGCCCCGGCCAGCAGGTGGCCTGCCACCACCCGGAGAACTTCGAGGACCAGGCCCCGCAGGACGTCGTCCTGCTCTCCGACGCCAAGGAGGCGGCGGAGCTGGTGTCCGAGAAGGCACTGGCGGAGTCGGCGCAGACCTCGGCGGCGGTGGCCACGGAGGCCGAGGCGTCGGACGCCACCAAGGCCGGGGCGACGGACGCCACGGAGGCCGGGGCGACGGACGCCACCAAGGCCGGGGCGACGGACGCCACCAAGGCCGAGGCGACGGACACCACCAAGGCCGAGGCCGTCGCCGAGCCTGCGGAGGGCACGGGTCCGGCCGAGGGCACGGGTCCGGCCGAGAGCACCGACGAGGAGCCTCCCGCCAAGGGGAAGTGACCTCGTCCCGCCGGTGAGCCCCCGCCTTCGTCCGTAAGGCGGGGGCTCACCGGCAGGTGAGAATGTCGGGGTGTACGAGCAACTCTTCAGCCCCACCGTCCAGCACACGCTCGACCTGATCGGCATCTTCGTCTTCGCCATCTCGGGCGCGCTGCTGGCCGTACGCAAGAACTTCGACGTCTTCGGCATCGCCGTCCTCGCCGAGGTCACCGCGCTGGGCGGCGGGCTCTTCCGGGACCTGGTCATCGGCGCCGTACCGCCCGCGGCCTTCACGGACCTGGGCTACTTCATCACTCCGCTCTTCGCCACCCTGCTGGTCTTCTTCCTCCATCCCCACGTGGAGCGCCTCCAGACCGGCGTGAACATCTTCGACGCGGCCGGCCTCGGCCTGTTCTGCGTCGCCGGCACGACCAAGGCGTACGACTACGGGCTCGGCCTGACCGCCTCCGCCTGCCTGGGCCTGGCCACCGCGGTGGGCGGCGGCGTACTGCGGGACGTGCTGGCCAACGAGGTGCCCTCGCTGCTGCGCTGGGACCGCGACCTCTACGCCGTCCCCGCCATCGTCGGCGCCACCATGGTCGCCCTGTGCATCCGGTACGACGCCCTCACCTCGTTCACCACCGGGCTCGCCGTGGTCACGGCCTTCGTCCTGCGCCTGCTCGCCCTGCGGTTCCACTGGCGGGCGCCGCGCGCCTGGAACCGGCGGTCGACGGTGACGGAGGGAGAGTGAGGTCTCCCGGTCCGTTCAGCGCCTGTCCGGGACGTCCTTGACGAACACCAACCCGTCGATCGCGGCCAGGTGGCCGGGGTCGAGCGAGGCGTAGCCGAACCAGGGGGACACGCGGGGCGCGGGCCCCGGGTCGCCGAGGGCGGCGGCCAGCCGGGAGGCGTCGACCACGCAACGGTCCTCCGGGAGCCCGTACAGGAGTCCTTCGACGGTGTCCGGCGGCGGGGTGTCCACTCCCTGGTGCCGGATCGTGCCGAGGGCCGTGGCGAAGAAGGCGTACTCCTCGCCGAGCCGGGCGCTCACCAGTGCACCGGCGCTCCACCACTCCACCGGCCCCTGCCACATCCGCATCGTGCTCTTCGCCCGCTGGAGATGGGAGTTCTGGGCGTGGACGAGGGCCGGGCCCCGGTCGGCGAGCGCGAGGAGGTTCTCGGCCATCATCCGGTCCCGCACGCCCAGCAGCCGGTTCATGCGCGCCGGTGAGCTGTCGGCCATCCAGTAGTGGTAGGTCAGCAGGCCGGTCGCGGTGCGCCCGTACAGGCACGCCCGGTCCCAGTCGTCCCGCGAGGTCGCCGCGAGCAGGTGCGGCGTCTGCTCGTCGAGCAGCGACACCAGGTCGTCGGCGAGCAGACGCAGCTCCCGGGCCTCGGCCGACCGCCCTGCGGACCGGGCCGGGTCCGTCATCGCGGCGGGCTCGGTCCACCGGTCGTCGGCGCCGAGCAGGCGGTCGAGCGTTTCCGCGGTGCACGGGAGCAGGTCCGCGTCCACCCGGGCCGCGAGGTAGCCGTGGAGCGCGGTGAGGGCCTGGCGGGGGCCGGCGGCGCCGGTGATCTCCAGCGGTCCGTCGAAACCGGCGAAGCGGAGCCGATCGGAGGCGGGCCGGCCGTCGCGGTGGACGCGCTCGTTGTGGGCGCGCATCCAGCGCACGAGCTCGCGGTTGCCCGGGTACGCGCCCCATCCGTGGCTGAACCCGCGCGCCATGACCTCATCGAGGGTGCCCGTGCCCGAGGTGACGTAGTCGTCCACGACCAGGCCCAGCAGGCAGTCGCTCTCGATCGCGATCGTCCGGTACCCCTCCTCCTCGACGAGCTGTTGGAAGAGGCCGTTGCGCACGTCGAGCAGAGTGTCCTCACCATGGGTGGGCTCGCCCAGGGCGAGCAGCCGGGGCCGGGCGGGGAGCAGCCGCATGACGGCGGCGGCCTCGACGGGGTGGGCGGTGTCCTTGATGCCAGTGTTCGCCATACCTTCAACCGTATCGTTGGACTTTCGATTGAAGCTTTCCGGCGATACCGTCCGGACCATGGCTCGGAAGCTTCAAAGCGGTGGCAAGCTCAGGCCGATCGACCTGGCACGCGGGCACGGTCTGTCCACGCAGGCCGTCCGGAACTACGAGGAGGCCGGCATCCTCCCGGACGCCGACCGCACGGCCCACGGATACCGCACCTACACCTCGCTGCACGCGCGGGCGCTGGGCGCCTTCCTCGCCCTGGTGTCCGGCCACGGCCACCAGCCGGCGGCGTCGATCATGCGGGCCGTGAACCGGGGTGCCGTGGACGAGGCGTACCGGCTCATCGACGAGAGCCACGCCCAACTGCTCGACGACCGGCGCACGCTCCGGGCCGTGGAGGGCGCGGTGCGGGACCTGGCGCCCGCCACGGCGCCCGCCCCAGGGGCGGCGGCGTCCGGTTCCGGCGGCACCTTCGTCGGGCCGCTCGCGGCGGAGCTCGGTATCCGGCCCGCGACGCTGCGCAAGTGGGAGCGGGCCGGGCTGGTCCACCCGCGCCGCGACCCGCGCACCGGGTACCGCGTCTACGACGAGGCGGACGTACGGGATGCCCGGCTGGCCCACCAACTCAGGCGGGGCGGCTACCTGTTGGAGCAGATCGCCCCCGTGATCGCGCAGGTCCGGTCCGCGGGCGGGCTGGAGCCGTTGGAGGCCACCCTGCGCGACTGGCACGACCGGGTGTCCGCCCGCGGGCGGGCGATGCTGACGGGGGCCGCCGAACTGGAGGCGTACCTCCGGGAGCGGGGCCGGAATACCGGCGTGGCGGCGGGGGCGGGGAAGGGGGAGAACGGAAAAGCTACCGCTTAGTATTCGTGTGTTGTACCGTGCACCCATGCCAGAAGCAGCCTCCGCAGCGGCCACGCGGGCCACCATCGGTGACAGCGAGTTCGACCGGGACACCGCCGTCACCCGGCGTGCCCCGGGTGTCTACGACATCGACCTCTCCGCCGGCTGGACGATCATCAACGCCGTCAACGGCGGCTATCTGCTGGCCGTCCTGGGCCGCGCCCTCGGGGACGCCCTCCCGCACCCCGACCCCTTCACCATCTCGGCGCACTACCTCACCGCCTCCCGGCCGGGCCCGGCGGTCGTGCGCACCGAGGCCGTCCGTACGGGGCGCACCCTCTCCACCGGCCAGGCCTCCCTCTTCCAGTACGACGACGAGGGCAACGAGGTCGAGCGCATCCGTGTCCTCGCCTCCTACGGCGACCTCGACACGCTGCCCGACGACGTCCGCACCTCGGCGAACCCGCCCGCGATCCCGCCGATGGACCAGTGCTTCGGCACGCAGGACGGCCCCGCCCCCGTCGAGGGCAGCTCGGCCATCGCCGACCGGCTGATGCTCAAGCTGGACCCCGCCACGCTGGGCTGGGCGCTCGGACAGCCCTCCGGCCGGGGCGAGATGCGGGCCTGGTTCGGACTCGCCGACGGCCGCGACGCGGACCCCCTGTCGATGCTCCTCGCGGTGGACGCGCTGCCCCCGACCGCCTTCGAACTGGGGCTCAAGGGCTGGGTGCCGACGGTCGAGCTGACCGCGCACGTGCGGTGCCGCCCGGCGCCGGGCCCTCTGCGCGTCTCCATCACCACCCGCAACCTCGCCGGCGGCTTCCTGGAGGAGGACGCCGAGGTCTGGGACAGCGCCGACCGCCTGGTGGCCCAGTCCCGCCAGCTCGCCCGGGTCCGGCTCGGCTGACCGGCGGTCACCAGGGGTGGGCCGGCGCCCCGTGAAGTCCGGCCGTACCGCCCGCCGGGACGTCGAGGCCCTGTCCGCCTCCGGCGTCCCGGTCCGAGGCGTGCCCCGCCTCCGGCGTCCCGGTCCGGTGCGTGTCCGTCGGGGGCGGGGTCGGCGGTCGGCGGTCGGCGGCCGGGGGTCGGGGGGGGCGTCAGTCCAGCCAGTGCCGGCGGCCGATGCTGATCAGCCGCATCTGCCGGGTCGCGATGTCGGCGGCGCGCCTGCGCACCTCGTCCGGAGCCTCCTGGGCCTCGTGGGCTTCCTGGGCCTCCAGCGCCTCCAGGAAGAGGGAGCCCGTGACGAGCATCTGGTCGACGTAGAGGCCCGCGAGCATCAGCAGGTCGGCGTCGCTCCAGCCGGCCGACAGGGGATCCTTGGCCAGCTCGGTCTTCACCTCCCGGGCGAACCGGGCGAGCTGCTCCCGTATGGCGTCCCGCACCGGCTGGACCCCGCCGTGCCGTTCCCGGGCGATGAACCGGACGTGGGCGGGGTGCGCGGCCACATGGCCGGCGATCAACTCGACCGCGCGGGCGATGCGTTCGTCGCTGTCCTCGGCCGGTGACACCGTGGTCCGGATCATCGGATGCAGGCTGCCCAGCGCTTCCTCGACCAGCGCCACGCCCAGGTCGGCGACGGAGGGGAAGTGCCGGTAGAAGGCGGTCGGGGCGACGCCCACGGCGCGGGTGACCTCGCGCAGGCCCAGGCTGCTCAGACTCTGCTCCTCCAGCAGTCCGAGGGCCGCGTCCATCAGCGCCTGCCGGGTCTTCTGCTTCTGGGCCTGCCGAACCCCGGGGATGTGACTCATACCATGCAGTTAACAACTGTTCTCTGTAATTGAAAAGCCGTGCGGCGCGCTAGACTGAAAAGTCAGTGAACAACTGTAACCACAATCGTTCACCCAAGGTTGGGGGATCCGCTCCATGCTGTTTCTCGTCGCCGCACTTCTGCTCCTCGGCGTGATGCTGGGCACCGTCGCCCACGCACCGCTCACCTTCTCCGTCGCCGTCGGCCTGGTCATCGCCGTCTGGCTCGGCATCTTCGCGATCCGCGAGCGGCACGGCCGCCGACGGAGCACCTCCGCCCACTGACGCACGGCGCTGATGCACGTCACTGACGCACGGCAGGGAGAACACCATGCAGCTCACCGCACCGGCCACCACCCGCCGGACCGGCATCCGGGACACCGACGGCATGGCCGTCGCCTCCTTCGTCCTCGGCCTGCTCGGTCTGCTCGTCCTCAACGTCTTCCTCGGTCCGATGGCCATCGCGCTCGCGAGCGTCGCCCTGTGGCGCGGCACCGCCCGGCGCGGCCGGGCCCTCCTCGGCCTCGGGCTGGGCATCGCCGACCTGTTGGTCCTGGTGGCGTTCATGGCCGCGGACGACACGATGTCGTGGAGCCTTTGAGCCGCGCCGCGGGCCCTGTGACCCGTCGCGGCGTGCACGGCTCGCGCAGAGGCCAACCTTGCTCTGAGGCCGGGCGGCACCGCCCCGTAGAATCGGCCGCACCATGGCTTACCTCGACCACGCCGCGACCACCCCGATGCTTCCCGAGGCAGTCGAGGCGCTCACCGCGCACCTGAGCGTCACCGGCAACGCCTCCTCCCTCCACGCGTCCGGCCGCCGCGCACGGCGCACCGTCGAGGAGGCCCGCGAGACCCTCGCCGAAGCTCTCGGGGCCCGCCCCAGCGAGGTGGTCCTCACCGCCGGCGGCACCGAGGCCGACAACCTCGCCGTCAAGGGCCTGTACTGGGCCCGCCGCGACGCCGACCCGGCCCGCACCCGGGTCCTGGCCAGTCCCGTCGAGCACCACGCGGTCCTCGACGCCGTCCACTGGCTCGGCGAACACGAGGGCGCGAGGATCGAGTACCTGCCGGTCGACGCCCACGGCCGCGTCCACCCCGAGGCGCTGCGCGAGGCCATCGCCCGCGACCCGGCCGACGTGGCCCTCGCCACCGTCATGTGGGCCAACAACGAGATCGGCACGATCATGCCGGTCCGCGAACTCGCCGACGTGACCGCCGAGTTCGACGTTCCGCTGCACTCCGACGCGGTCCAGGCGATCGGTCAGCTCCCGGTCGACTTCGCCGCCTCCGGACTCGCGGCGATGACGGTTTCCGGCCACAAGATCGGCGGCCCCTACGGCATCGGCGCGCTGCTCCTGGGCCGCGAGTACAGCCCCGTGCCGGTCCTGCACGGCGGCGGCCAGGAACGCCACGTCCGCTCCGGCACCCTCGACGTCCCCGCCGTCGCCTCCTTCGCGGTCGCCGGCCGCCTCGCCGCCGAGCAGCACGAGTGGTTCGCCCGCGAGATCGGCGCCCTGCGCGACGACCTGGTCGACGCGGTCCGTACGGCGGTGCCGGACGCGATCCTCGGCGGCGACCCGGCACCGGAGGGCCGCCTCCCGGCCAACGCCCACTTCACCTTCCCCGGCTGCGAGGGCGACTCCCTTCTCCTCCTGCTCGACGCCCAGGGCATCGAGTGCTCCACCGGCTCCGCCTGCACCGCGGGCGTCGCCCAGCCCAGCCACGTCCTGCTGGCCACCGGCACCGACCCCGACCTGGCCCGCGGCACGCTGCGCTTCTCCCTCGGCCACACCTCCACGGAGGCGGACGTCGAGGCGCTCGCCAAGGCCATCGGCCCGGCGGTGGAACGGGCCAGGGCGGCCGGGCTGACGTAGCCGACGAGGGGGACGGCGGTCAGGCGCTCTTCGAGGCGCCGGGGGAGGGGGTGCTCGTCGCCGCACGCCGCACCAGCTTCATGTACCGGTCCCAGTCCCAGTGCGGCCCCGGATCGGTGTGGTCGGTGCCCGGCACCTCCACGTGGCCGATGATGTGCTCGCGGTCCAGGGGTATCTCGTACCGCGCGCAGATCCTCGCCGTCAGCCGCGCGGAGGCCGCGTACATCTCGTCGGTGAAGTCCCGCGGACGGTCCACGAAGCCCTCGTGCTCGATGCCGACACTGCGCTCGTTGTAGTCGCGGTCGCCCGCGTGGTAGGCCACGTCCAGCTCGCGGATCATCTGCGTGACGCGTCCGTCCTGTCCGACGATGTAGTGCGTGGCCGCCTTGTGCCCCGGGTCCTGGAACGCCCTGACCGCGCTCGCGAAACTGCCCTGCGTGACATGGACGATCACCATGTCGACGCCGAAGTCGTCGGGCCGGTCGGCACGCCGCCAGTTCTCGTCCGACGCCGCCACCCACCGCGCGCCGCTGTAATCGACCGCGCCCGCCTCGCGAGGCCGCTCCACTCCCGGCACGCGCCACCACAGACGGGCCAGCTCGTCGCGGGCCAGCACCGCCGTGCCCACGGCCGCCGCCGTGCCGCCGACGACCAGCGCCCGACGGCCGATGCGCCGGTCCCCGTCCTTGGAACCGCCGGTGGAACCGCCGGCGGGTCCTTTGCCGGATCCACCGGTGGATGCGCTTCTGGATTCGTGCTTCGCCCCCATGCGATCTTCAACGCATACTCGCGCGCTCCGGTTCCCGCCTCCCCGTACCCTGGAAGGGTTATGACTGAGACCCCGCAGCCCACCCGTCCCCTCCGCGTCCTCGCCGCCATGTCGGGCGGAGTCGACTCCGCCGTCGCCGCCGCCCGCGCGGCCGAGGCGGGGCACGACGTGACCGGCGTCCACCTCGCGCTCTCCGCGAACCCGCAATCCTTCCGCACGGGCGCGCGCGGCTGTTGCACCATCGAGGACTCGCGGGACGCGCGCCGCGCCGCGGACGTCATCGGCATCCCGTTCTACGTGTGGGACCTCGCCGACCGCTTCCGGGAGGACGTGGTCGAGGACTTCGTCGCGGAGTACGAGGCAGGCCGCACCCCGAACCCCTGCCTGCGCTGCAACGAGAAGATCAAGTTCGCCGCGCTGCTCGACAAGGCGCTGGCCCTCGGCTTCGACGCCGTCTGCACCGGCCACTACGCCCAGGTGGTCCGGCGGGAGGACGGCACCCGCGAGCTGCACCGCGCCTCCGACATGGCCAAGGACCAGAGCTACGTCCTCGGCGTGCTGGACGACCGGCAGCTCGCGCACGCGATGTTCCCGCTCGGCGACACGCTCACCACCAAGGACGAGATCCGCGCGGAGGCCGAGCGCCGGGGACTGGCGGTCGCCAAGAAGCCCGACTCGCACGACATCTGCTTCATCGCGGACGGCGACACCCAGGGTTTCCTGGCCGACCGGCTCGGCCGCTCCGAGGGCGACATCGTCGACGAGGCCGGCAACCGCCTCGGCACCCACGAGGGCGCGTACGGCTACACCATCGGCCAGCGCAAGGGCCTCAGGATCGGCACGCCCGCCCCCGACGGCAAGCCCCGCTACGTCCTGGACATCTCCCCGGTGACCAACACGGTGACGGTCGGCCCCGCGGACGCCCTGGACGTCAACGCGCTGCGGGCGATCAAGCCCCGCTGGTGCGGCGCCGCCCCGACCGGACCCGGCACCTACACCGCCCAGCTCCGCGCCCACGGCGGCGAGAGTGAGGTACGGGCCGAAGTGGTCGACGGCGCCCTGGAGGTGTCGTTCCGGGAGCCGGTGCGCGGCGTCGCCCCCGGCCAGGCGATCGTGCTGTACGACGGCACCCGCGTGGTGGGCTCGGCGACGATCGCGTCCACCACGCGCGCGACGGCCGGCGTGGCCTGAGCCGCGGGACGGCGCCGCGCTCCGCTCACGCCGTGAAGAACTCCGCCAGGACCGGCGCCAGTACGCCCGGCTCCACCATGTGAGTCTGGCGCTCCACAGTGCCGTACGTGCCGCCGGGGGCCGCCTCCGCGATCGCACGGGCGGCCTCGTGCCACCACGCGTCGCTCGCGCCGCCCGCCAGGGCCAGCAGGGGAGCGGTGACCGAGGCGAGCTCGGAGCGGGGCACCAGGCTGTCGCCCAGCACCGCGTCGTCGTGCGCCAGACTCGGCGCGACCGACTCCATACCGGCCCACATCGGGGACTGCCGGGCGCCCTGGATCATCTCCTCGCCCAGACCGGTGAACCGCAGGAACAGCTCCACCGCGTCCCCGCGCCGCCCCTGCCCGAGCGCCTCGGTCAGCCGCTCGCGGTACTCCGCGGCGGCCCGCGCGGCGGCGTCGTCCATGGCGTACGGCACCTCGTACACGGCCACCCGGCGCACCGGCAGCCCGCTCGCCGCCGCCCGGAGCACCAGCGCGCCGCCCGACGACACGCCGTACAGCGACGCCTCGCCGCCGACCGCCTCGATCAGCGCGGCAAGGTCCTCGATCTCGCGTTCCACCGCGTAGGGCTCCGTGTCACCGCTCGCGCCGCGGCCCCGGCGGTCGTACACGGTGACGTCGAGACGCCCCGACAGCTCCGCTGCCAGGGGCGCGACCGTGGCGCCCGTCGACATGGCGCCGCTGACGAGGATGACCGCGGGGCCCTGCCCGGTGCGTTCGTAGGCGATGCGCGTGCCGTCGCGCGAAAGGGTCTTCTTCTCCATGCCTGTGCAGACTGCCCTACGGCACGCGATTCATCGCTCAGGACACGAAGGGGTCAGGGCACCTCAGGACACCTCGACTTCGTAGAAGCAGAGGTGGTCCTTGATCTGAGCCACCTCCGGCTTCGGGTCCGGGTACGCCCAGACGACGTCCGCCGCGTCCGGCAGCGACCAGTAGGACGCGTTGCCCTTGAAGGGGCAGTGCGTGTGCGTGTCGGACGGGGTCAGCAGGTCGAGGCGTACGTCCTGGGGCGGGATGTAGTACCGCTCCGGAAGGCCCGTCTCCCGCAGCACCAGTGCCTTGTCGCTCTCCGCGAGCACCTGCCCGCCCTGGACGACGCGCACGTGCCGGTCGCTCGGCTCGACGGTGATGCGGTGTCCCTTGAGTCCTTCGAGTCCCTTGGTCACGATCGTCCTCCTAGGTGGCCGGCTCTCCTGACGGTTCTCCTGATGACAGCGCGGCCGGAAGCCCGGTTCTTCCCCGTGGGGCGCCGAACGTACCGTTGCCCCATGAAAATCTGCGTCTTCCTCTCCGCCGCCGACCTCGACGAGCGCTACACGCGCCCCGCGCGGGAGTTCGCCGAGCTGCTCGGAAAGGGCGGTCACACCCTTGTGTGGGGCGGTTCCGACGTCGGGCTGATGAAGGTGGTCGCCGACGGCGTGCAGGAGTCCGGTGGGCGGCTCCTGGGCGTCTCGGTGGACTTCCTGGCGGCCAAGGCGCGTGAGGGCGCCGACGAGATGGTCATCGCGCGGGACCTCGCCGAGCGCAAGCGGCTGCTGCTGGAGAAGGCCGACGCCGTGGTGATCATGGTGGGCGGTACCGGCACGCTGGACGAGGCGACGGAGATCCTGGAGCTGAAGAAGCACGGGCACACCGACAAGCCCGTCGTCCTGCTCAACTCGGCGGGCTTCTACGACGGACTCAAGGAGCAGTTCCGCCGCATGGAGGACGAGGGCTTCCTGCCCCGCCCCCTCGCCGAGCTGATGTTCTTCGCCGAGGAGCCGGTCGGGGCGCTGGCCTACCTGGAGGAGAGCCAGGGCATCGAATGAGTCGGCGGTGATGCGAGCATGGCGGACATGGCTACACATGTGATCACCGGAGCGGGCTCCGGCATCGGCGCGGCCGTGACCCGCCGCCTGCACGAGCGCGGCGACGAGGTCGTACTGCACGCGCGGGACGCGGGCCGGGCGAAGGAACTGGCGGCCGCGTTCCCCGGCGCCCAGACGCTGGTCGGCGACCTGGCGGACCCGGACAAGCTCTCCTGGGCCTTCTCGCACCAGACCCTGCCCGGCCGCGTGGACTCGCTGCTGCACATCGCCGGCGTGGTCGACCTCGGCCCGGTCGGCGACCTCACCCCCAAGGCCTGGCGCAACCAGCTCAACGTCAACCTGGTCGCCCCCGCCGAGCTGACGCGCCTCTTCCTGCCCCAGCTCCGCGTCGCCCAGGGCCACGTGCTCTTCGTCAACTCCGGCTCCGGCCTCAACGCCCACGCCGACTGGTCCGCCTACGCCGCCTCCAAGCACGGCCTGAAGGCCCTGGCCGACTCCCTGCGCCAGGAGGAGCACGCGAACGGCGTCCGCGTCACCTCGGTCTACCCCGGCCGCACCGCCAGCCCCATGCAGGCCAAGGTCCACCAGCAGGAGGGCAAGGAGTACGACCCCACGAAGTGGATCGACCCCGAGTCGGTCGCCACGACGATCCTGATGGCCCTGGACCTGCCCAGGGACGCGGAGGTCAACGACCTGACGGTACGCCCGGGACGGTGAGCCGCGTTCCGGAACGCCGGCCCGGTGCGCTCAGCCCGTCCGGCGTGCGAGGACGAGGCCGTCCAGGCCGAAGCGGGGGCCCGGGGGCGGCAGCCCCCGATACGGGACGGGAAGGGGCGGCGGGGGCGAATCCCGACCCGCCCCGACCGCCGACCACCCCCACTCCGCCGTCGCAGACCTGCGTACGCTTCCCCCGTGAACGACAACCCCCGCCTCGGCCCCGCCACAGGCGTCGGCTCCCTCCCGGGAACCGACGCCCGCGAGGCCGCCAAGACCAGTACCGGCACCTTCGAGGACTTCCCCTTCCTCCCCGAGCTGCCCGCCCGCGGCCCCGGCGCCGACATGATCGGCCGCACCGCCGGGATGCTCGTCGAGCTGTACGCGCGCGTGGAGCCCAGCGGATGGCGGCTCGGCGACCGGCCGGGACGGGACACCAAGCGGGCCCGGGCCTGGCTGGGGGAGGACCTCGACGCGCTGGAGGAGTTCACCCAGGACTACGAGGGACCGCTGAAGGTCCAGGCCGTCGGCCCCTGGACGCTGGCCGCCGCCCTGGAGCTCAGGAACGGCGAGGCGGTCCTGTCCGACGCCGGCGCGAGCCGCGACCTCGTCGCCTCGCTCGCCGAGGGCCTGCGCCTGCACCTCGCCGAGGTCCGGCGCCGCGTGCCCGGCGCCCGGATCGCGCTCCAGCTCGACGAGCCGTCCCTCACCGCGGTACTGCGCGGCCGGGTACGGAGCGCCAGCGGCTACCGCACCCACCGGGCCGTCGACCGCCAGGTCGTCGAGGCCGCCCTGCGCGACGTCGCCGGGGTGCACGGCGACGACCCCGTCGTGGTCCACTCCTGCGCACCGGACGTGCCGTTCGCCCTGCTGCGCCGGGCGGGCGTCGCGGGCGTCTCCTTCGACTTCTCACTCCTCACCGAGCGTGACGACGAGGCGATCGGCGAAGCGGTCGAGGGTGGCACCCGGCTGTTCGCCGGTGTCGTGCCGGGGACGGACGGCGCATTGTCAGACCCTGCCGGTAGCGTCATGGGTGTCAGGACGCTGTGGCGCAGGCTGGGGCTGCATCCGGGGCTTCTCGCGGAGGCGGTCACCGTCACGCCGACGTGCGGACTCGCGGGCGCGTCCCCCGAGTACGCCCGCCGGGCGCTCGCCCACTGCGCCCGGGCGGCGAGATCCCTCGCGGACAACCCAGAGTAACGGGAGGACCACACGGTGGCCGGCGACAAGCAAGCGGAGACGACGAGCGTGCCCGCCGAGGCGCGCGAGAAGCACGTGCAGCTCGCTGAGCAGATCGAGGAGCACCGCTTCCGGTACTACGTGAAGGACGCCCCCGTCGTCAGCGACGCGGACTTCGACCGGCTGCTGCGTTCCCTGGAGGAGCTGGAGGAGGAGTATCCGGAGCTGCGCACCCCGGACTCCCCGACCCAGAAGGTCGCCGGCTCCTACGAGACCGAGTTCACGGCCGTGGAGCACCGCTCACGCATGCTCTCCCTCGACAACACCTTCAACGACGACGAACTCGCCGCGTGGACCGAGCGGATCGCCAAGGAGCTGGGCGAGCAGGAGTACCACTTCCTGTGCGAGCTGAAGGTCGACGGACTCGCCGTCAACCTCACCTACGAGCGCGGCCGCCTCGTCCGCGCGGCCACCCGCGGCGACGGCCGCACCGGCGAGGACATCACGCCCAACGTCCGCACCATCGCCGACATCCCGGAGCGCCTCCAGGGGGACAAGGTCCCCGACCTCGTGGAGATCCGCGGCGAGGTCTACTTCCCGATGGAGAAGTTCCAGGAGCTCAACGCCCGGTTGAACGAGGCGGGGGACAAGCCCTTCGCCAACCCGCGCAACGCGGCGGCCGGTTCGCTGCGCCAGAAGGACCCGCGCGTCACCGCCACCCGCCCGCTGCACATGGTGGTCCACGGCATCGGCGTCCTGGAGGGCTTCAAGGGCATGACCCGCCTCTCCCAGGCCTACGACCTGCTGAAGACCTGGGGCCTGCCCACCTCCCCGCACAACAGGGTGGTCGACGGACTCGACGGCGTACGGGACTTCATCGCGTACTACGGCGAGAACCGGCACTCGGTGGCGCACGAGATCGACGGTGTCGTCGTCAAGCTCGACGAGATCCGCCTCCAGGGACGGCTCGGCTCCACGGCCCGCGCCCCGCGCTGGGCCATCGCGTACAAGTACGCGCCGGAGGAGGTCAACACCAAGCTCGTCGACATCAAGGTGGGCGTCGGCCGCACCGGCCGCGTCACGCCGTACGCACAGGTCGAACCGGTCACTGTGGCGGGCAGCGAGGTCGAGTTCGCCACGCTGCACAACCAGGAGGTCGTCAAGGCCAAGGGCGTGCTCATCGGCGACACCGTGGTGCTGCGCAAGGCCGGTGACGTGATCCCGGAGATCCTCGGGCCGGTCGCCGACCTGCGGGACGGCAGCGAGCGCGAGTTCGTCATGCCGGCCGAGTGCCCCGAGTGCGGGACGCCGCTCAAGGCGATGAAGGAGGGCGACATCGACCTGCGGTGCCCCAACGCCCGGAAGTGCCCGGCGCAGTTGCGGGGCCGCCTCTCCTACCTCGCCGGCCGGGAGTGCCTGGACATCGAGCACTTCGGCGACGTCGTCGCCGCGGCGCTCACCGCGCCGCTGGAACCGGCCGACCCACCGCTGGTCGACGAGGGCGACGTCTTCGACCTCACCGTCGAGAAGCTGCTGCCCATCAGGGCGTACGTCCTCGACCCGGACAGCGGGCTGCCCAAGCGCGACCCCAAGACCGGCGAGGAGAAGATCGCCACGGTCTTCGCCAACAAGGAGGGCGAACCGAAGAAGAACACCCTCGCCCTGCTGAAGCACATCGAGGAGGCCAAGTCCCGCCCGCTGGCCCGCTTCCTCAACGGGCTCTCCATCCGGTACGTGGGACCCGTCGCCGCCCAGGCCCTCGCCCGGGAGTTCCGCTCCGTCGACCGCATCGAGCAGGCCACCGAGGAGGAGCTGGCCAACACGGACGGCGTGGGCGGCACCATCGCCACCGCCGTCAAGGAGTGGTTCGCCGAGGAGTGGCACCGCGAGATCGTCCGCAAGTGGAAGGCGGCCGGAGTCCCGCTGGAGGACCGGTCGACGGGGGAGGACGAGGGGCCGCGCCCGCTCGAAGGGCTCACCGTCGTCGTCACCGGCACCCTGGAGAACTTCACCCGGGACGGGGCCAAGGACGCCCTCCAGAGCCGAGGCGCGAAAGTGACCGGATCGGTCTCCAAGAAGACGTCCTTCGTCGTGGTCGGTGACAACCCCGGGGCGAAGTACGACAAAGCCATGCAAGTGAAGGTGCCGGTTCTGAACGAGGACGGTTTCACCGTCCTGCTCGAACAAGGACCCGAAGCGGCGGCCGACGTCGCACTTTCGGCTGAGGAATAGCGGTTGAAGGCCACCCGATCGGCGCATACCAGATGCATACGGGTGGCCGGGACGCATTCGGGCAACCGTCGACGACCGGTGCCCCTGGAAGCCTTCCGCGGCCTACTGTTGAGGTGTGCGCCTGCCGTGCCCAGCCGCGGTCGGGGCATCCCCCTGCCCCCGAGGGGCAGGGAGAAGGGTTCTCCAACGCGGAGCCGTTGATGGATGTCGGGCGCCGGGCCGCGTGGCGTGGGCACCGCAGGCTGTGAGAGGGACGGGAATGGAACCGACCGAGAGCGCCGCCGCGGGCTCACGGCTGCGCCTGCGTCGCATGGTGGGCGCGTGGCACGTGAGCCGGTGGCTCGGGCAGCGCGGTGGTGGCGCACCGCCTCCCGTGGCGGCCGCCCGCGGCTCCGCGCCGCCGGCCAACCGCCGTCCCTCCGTCCTGTCCGACACCGACACCGACGGCGAACGGCACCTGCACTGGCCGGCGTTGCCCTCTGCGGTCGTCGCGGCCGCCGCCTTCGTGCTGGGCGCCGGCTTCTACCGGGCGTTCACCGACGGCCATGCCCTCTTCCCGTCCGGCATCGCCGGCTGGTCCCTCGCCGTGCTGACCGGCATCGTCGTCGGGCACCTGGTCATGCTCGGCCGCTCCCGCTGGTGGGGCGGCACCGGATCCGGCGCCGCACTCACCCTCGCCGTCCTGCTGCTGTACGGCTGGGTGCCGGCCGGCATGGTCAGCCTCACCGTCGTCGTCCTGGTCGGCATAGCCCGGCGGGGCCGCTGGCGGCAGGGCGTCCTGCACGGCGCGGTGGACATCCTCGGCATCGCCGCGGGCGCCGTGCTGCTGGGCGTCTGTGGCTCCGTACCCTCCGTGGAGAACCCCTGGGACCCCAACACCTGGGGCGTGTACGCGGTGCCGAAGGTGGTGCTCGTCGCGGTCGCCTACCTCGCCGTCACCCGCGCCCTGTTGTGGTACCTGCAGACACCGCGCGTCGGCCTGCCCACCGTCGCCCGCACCGCCCTGGTCAGACAGGGCCTGGTCGCCGTCGCCCTGCTCGGCATCGCCCCGTTGATCTGCGTGGTCGCCGTCGCCAAGCCGCTGCTGCTGCCGCTGTTCTCCATCCCGCTGATCGCCCTCGACTCCACCCTGTGGATCGCCCGCGCCCGGGCCGAGGAGCAGCTGCGCGATCCGCTCACCGGACTGCCCAACCGGCAGTGGCTCCTCGAACGGACCTGGACCGCGCTGGACGACGCCGAGCGCATCGACGCCCGCGCCGCCCTGATGCTGATCGACCTCGACCGTTTCCGGTCGGTCAACGACACACTCGGGCACCTCGCCGGCGACCGGCTGCTGCTGCAGACCGCCGACCGGCTGCGGCAGGCACTGCCGCGCGGGGCGGAGGTCGCGCGACTCGGCGGCGACGAGTTCGCCGTCTTACTGCCCGTCGCCGACTCCACCACGTCGGCGACCCGGATCGCCCGTGGCCTGGTCGTCGCGCTCAGCTCCCCGATGGACCTCGACGGACTCTCCCTCGTCCTGGAGGCCAGCGCCGGAGTCGCCGTCTTCCCCGACCACGCGCTGGACGCCGAAGGGCTGCTGCGCCGCGCGGACGTGGCGATGTACCAGGCGAAGCGGGACCGCACGGGCGTCGAGGTCTACGAGTCCAAGCGGGACTCCAACACCCCCGACCGCCTCGGGCTGCTGGGCGACCTGCGCCGGGCCCTGGACGCCCACGAGGTGCAGCTGCACTACCAGCCCAAGGTCCGCTTCGACGGACAGGTCGCGGGCCTGGAGGCCCTGGTCCGCTGGGTGCACCCCGAGCGCGGCAAGGTACCGCCGGACGAGTTCATAGCGATCGCCGAGTCCTCCGGGCTGATGCCCCACCTCACCGAGTACGTGCTGGAGACGGCGCTCGGACAGGTGGCCCGCTGGCGCTCCCAGGGCCTGTTCGTGCCGGTCGCGGTCAACGTCTCCCCGCGCGACGTCCACACCCCCGGCTTCGCGGGCGCGGTGGCCGCCCGGCTGGCCCGGCACGGCGTCCCCGCGGGAGCGCTCCAACTGGAGATCACGGAGCACGTCCTCCTGGAGGACCCTCAGCGTGCCGCCGACACCCTCAACGCGCTGACCGGGCACGGCGTGAAGATGTCCCTGGACGACTTCGGCACCGGCTACTCCTCCCTCGTCCACCTGCGCCGGCTCCCGGTCAGCGAGCTCAAGATCGACCGCTCGTTCGTGGCCCGGCTCGCCGTCGACACCGAGGACGCCGAGATCGTGCGGTGCACCGTCGACCTCGCGCACTCCCTCGGCCTGCTCGTCGTCGCCGAGGGCGTGGAGGACGACGAGACCTGGGAGCGTCTGCGCGACCTCGGCTGCGACGCCGTACAGGGCTGGCTGGTCGCGGCCGCGATGCCGCCCGAGGAGACCACCGCCTGGCTGCTCGCCCGGGGATCCCGGGGCTGGGTGCGGGCCGCCGCCGCACTGCCCGCGGCGGCGACCGACGAGTGACCCGACCGCCGCGCGGCAGGCGCGACGCGTGTGCCTGCCCGTAGGAGGCGCCTGTCGTCGGCTGTCCGGCGGAGGCGACGCGGGTGGCGCGGAGGTGGCGCGGAGGCGTCTCCCGGCCGTTCCGGGCCGTGCGGTTCCCGGCGCCGTGCCGTGCCGTTCCGGGCCGTGCCGTCCCCGGCCGTGCGGTTCCCGGTGCTCTGCCGTCCCCGGCCGTGCCGCTCCCGGCGCCGTGCCGCGCCCGCCGTACCGCTCAGCGCACGCTGTCCCCCGGCGCGAAGCGCTCGATCAGCAGGGCGAGTCGCTGGTCGTGGGCCTGCTCCGGTAGCCGGCCGCTGCGCATCAGGGTCACCAGCCCGTGCAGGCCCGCCCAGAACGTCTCCGTGAGCAGCGCCGGGTCCTCACCCTCGGCGGCGAAGGGCTCGACGGCCCTCAGCAGCTCGGCGAACGCCTCCTGGAGGGCCGCCGGGGCCTCGGGCGTGGCGAACGGCAGGTCCACCCGGTGCGTGAACATCGCGTCGTAGAGCGCGGGACGCCGCCGCCCGAAGTCGGTGTACGCCCTCCCGACCGCTGCCAGCGTCTCGCGCGCGCCCTCGGCCGCCGCGGTCGACGCCCGCAGTTCCGCCGTGAACTCCTCGCAGCCCCGCACCGCGACCGCCGCCATGATCGCGTCCTTGCCCTTGAAGTGGCTGTACAGGACCGGCTGGCTGTACTCGATCTCGGCGGCCAGCCGACGGGTGGTGACCGCGTCCCAGCCCTCCGCCTCGGCCAGGTCCCGCGCGGCCGTCACGATCAGCCGCTCGCGTTCCGCTCGTTCGCGCTCCCGGCGCGTCTGGATCGTCATGGCTGCGATTCTAGCAACGCTAGCCATCCTGTCGGCGCTCTGCTAGCGTCGCCATTGTTCCTAGCGCTGCTAGCGAGGAGAGATCGTGACCGTTACCGCCTACGCCCTGGCCATCGGGCTCAACCTGTTCTGCGTGTTCCTCGGTTACCGCTTCCTGTTCCGGCCCGGACCCGCCGCCACCGGCTACGGGGTCCCGGCCGACCCCGCCGGTGACGCCGGCGCCTACTTGACGATCAAGGGCCTGAGGGACGGGACCTTCGGTCTGGTGGGCCTGGCCCTGCTGGCCTTCGCCGGTGCCCGCGCCGAGGCCTGGTTCATGCTCTGCGTGGCCGTCGTGCCGCTCGGCGACATGCTCATAGTGCTGCGCCACGGGGGCGCGAAGGCCGTGGCCTTCGGCATCCACTTCGCCACCGCGGTCGTCGTCCTGATCACTGCCGGACTGCTCTTCGCGGTCTGAGCGCGGCCCTGTCGTCGCCCTCCCGCGCGGCACCGCCCGGGACCGCGCGGTGCCGCGGACCGGCCCCGGGGGAAACCGTTTAACGGCCACGGGGCGCGGCCCCATAGGATTGGCCCGAACCGACTTGCCCAAGCCGATTCGCCCAAACCACACACTCACCCCAGAGGAACGCCGCATGCCTGGCATCACGCGCGAGGAGGTCGCCCACCTCGCCCGGCTGGCGCGTCTGGAGCTGAAGCCCGAAGAGCTCGAGCACTTCGCGGGACAGCTGGACGACATCATCGGCGCGGTCGCCCGCGTCAGCGAGGTCGCCGACCAAGACGTACCGCCGACCTCGCACCCGCTCCCGCTGACGAACGTCATGCGGCCGGACGAGGTCCGTCCGTCGCTCACGCCCGAGCAGGCGCTCTCCGGCGCCCCGGCCCAGGAGCAGCAGCGTTTCAAGGTGCCGCAGATCCTGGGGGAGGAGTAACCGCCATGAGCGACATCATCAAGCTCACCGCGGCCGAGATCGCCGCGAAGATCGCCTCCGGCGAGCTGACGGCCGTCGAGGTCACCGAGGCGCACCTGGCCCGCATCGAGGCCGTCGACGAGAAGGTGCACGCCTTCCTGCACGTCGACCGCGAGGGCGCCCTGGCCCAGGCCCGTGCCGTCGACGAGAAGCGGGAGCGCGGCGAGAAGCTCGGCCCGCTGGCCGGCGTCCCGCTCGCGCTCAAGGACATCTTCACCACCGAGGGCATCCCCACGACCGTCGGATCGAAGATCCTCGAGGGCTGGATCCCGCCGTACGACGCGACCGTCACCCAGCGTCTGAAGGCCGCCGACGTCGTCATCCTCGGCAAGACCAACATGGACGAGTTCGCCATGGGGTCGTCGACGGAGAACAGCGCCTACGGCCCGACCGGCAACCCCTGGGACCTCACCAAGATCCCCGGCGGCTCCGGCGGCGGCTCGTCCGCCGCGCTCGCGGCCTTCCAGGCCCCGCTCGCCATCGGCACCGACACCGGCGGCTCCATCCGCCAGCCCGCGTCCGTCACCGGCACGGTGGGCGTCAAGCCGACCTACGGCGGCGTCTCCCGCTACGGCATGGTGGCCTTCTCCTCCTCCCTCGACCAGGGCGGCCCCTGCGCCCGTACGGTCCTGGACGCGGCCCTGCTGCACGAGGTGATCGCCGGGCACGACCCGATGGACTCCACCTCCATCGACGCCCCGGTCCCGGCGGTCGTCGAGGCCGCCCGCAACGGCTCCGTCGCCGGCATGCGCGTCGGCGTCGTCAAGCAGTTCCGCGGCGAGGGCTACCAGGCCGGCGTCATCCAGCGCTTCGACGAGTCCGTCGAACTGCTGAAGGAGCTGGGCGCGGAGATCGTCGAGCTGGACTGCCCGTCCTTCGACCTCGCGCTGTCGGCGTACTACCTGATCGCGCCCTCCGAGTGCTCCTCCAACCTCGCCCGCTTCGACGGCCTGCGCTACGGCCTGCGTACCGGCGACGACGGGACGCACTCCGCCGAGGAGGTCACCTCCCTGACCCGCGAGGCCGGCTTCGGTCCCGAGGTCAAGCGCCGCATCATGCTCGGCACGTACGCCCTCAGCTCGGGCTACTACGACGCGTACTACGGCAGCGCCCAGAAGGTCCGCACCCTCATCACGCGGGACTTCGAGAAGGCCTTCGAGCAGGTCGACGTGATCGTCTCCCCGACGACCCCGACCACCGCCTTCGCGATCGGCGAGCGTGCCGACGACCCGATGGCGATGTACCTGGCCGACCTGTGCACCATCCCCACCAACCTGGCGGGCAACGCGGCCATGTCGCTGCCCTGCGGCCTCGCGCCCGAGGACAACCTGCCGGTGGGTCTGCAGATCATCGCCCCCGCCATGAAGGACGACCGGCTGTACAAGGTCGGCGCGGCCGTGGAGGCTGCCTTCGTGGAAAAGTGGGGCCACCCGCTGATCGAGGAGGCACCGTCGCTGTGAGCGCACTGTCCAAGGCCAAGGGCTTCAAGAGCTCCAAGTCCGGCCTGTACGTCTCGATGGCCACGTCGGCGTTCGGCGCCGTCGGGGTCTACAAGCAGATCAAGAAGGCCCGCGGCGAGAGCGACACGCTGCGGCTGCTCGACGCCGTCGTGACCGGAGCAGCGGTCGTCACCAACCTCGCCATCCTCTACCGCGAGCTGAAGCGCCTGGGCGACGACGACGTCCTGCTGGGCTGAGAGGGAAGTTTCACCGTGACCACCACGACCGACCTGGTGTCGTACGAGGACGCGCTGGCGTCGTACGACCCCGTCATGGGCCTCGAGGTCCATGTCGAACTCGGCACCCGGACCAAGATGTTCTGCGGCTGTTCGACCGCACTGGGCGCCGACCCCAACACCCAGACCTGCCCCGTCTGCCTCGGCATGCCCGGCGCGCTCCCGGTCGTCAACGCGACCGGCGTCGAGTCGGCGATCAGGATCGGTCTCGCGCTGAACTGCGAGATCGCCGAGTGGTGCCGCTTCGCCCGGAAGAACTACTTCTATCCGGACATGCCGAAGAACTTCCAGACCTCCCAGTACGACGAGCCGATCGCCTTCGACGGCTACCTCGACGTGCAGCTGGAGGACGGGGAGACCTTCCGCGTCCAGATCGAGCGCGCCCACATGGAGGAGGACACCGGCAAGTCGCTGCACGTCGGTGGCGCCACGGGCCGTATCCACGGTGCCTCGCACTCCCTCCTCGACTACAACCGCGCCGGCATCCCGCTCATCGAGATCGTCACCAAGCCGATCGAGGGAGCGGGCGAGCGGGCCCCCGAGGTCGCGCGGGCCTACGTCCGTGAACTGCGCGAACTCATCCGTGCCCTCGGCGTGTCCGAGGCCCGCATGGAGATGGGGCAGATGCGCTGCGACGTGAACCTGTCGCTGCGCCCGCACGGCCGGGAGAAGTTCGGCACCCGCAGCGAGACCAAGAACGTCAACTCGCTGCGCTCCGTGGAGCGCGCCGCCCGCTTCGAGATCCAGCGGCACGCCGCCGTGCTGAACGACGGCGGCACGATCATCCAGGAGACCCGCCACTTCCACGAGGACACGGGGTCCACGACCTCGGGACGCGTGAAGGAGGAGGCCGAGGACTACCGGTACTTCCCGGAGCCCGACCTGGTGCCGGTCGCCCCCTCGCGCGAGTGGGTCGAGGAGATCCGGTCCGCCCTGCCCGAGCTGCCGCTGGTGCGCCGCAACCGGCTCCGCGAGGAGTGGGGCATCTCCGGCAACGACATGCAGTCGATCCTCAACGCCGGCGCGCTGGACCCGATCGTGGCCACGATCGACGCCGGTGCCGACGCGGCCTCCGCCCGCAAGTGGTGGATGGGCGAGCTGGCCCGCAGCGCCAACGAGTCGGGCAAGGCGCTCGACGAGCTGGCGATCACGCCGGAGCAGGTCGCGCGGGTCGCCGAGCTGGTCACGAAGGGCGACCTGAACGACAAGCTGGCCCGTCAGGTCATCCTGGGCGTCCTCGCCGGTGAGGGCACGCCGGACGAGGTCGTCGACAAGCGCGGCCTGAAGGTCGTCTCCGACGAGGGGGCGCTGACCACCGCCGTCGACGAGGCCATCGCCGGCAACCAGGGCGTCGTGGACAAGATCCGCGGCGGCAAGGTGGCCGCGGTCGGCGCCCTGGTCGGCGCGGTCATGAAGGCGACCCGGGGCCAGGCGGACGCGGCCCGCGTCAAGGAGCTGATCCTGGAGAGGCTGGGCGTCAGCGAGGGCTGAGCCACCCGGCATCGCTTGTTCTGAGGGGTCGCACCCGGTCGGGTGCGACCCCTCAGGCGTTCGGCTACGAATCACCCGTAGGGAACAACGCGTTCATCCGATCGTCCTGCGCATCGCCTTCGCCTCTGTGAATAAGCCCACTAAATCCGCAAACGATCAATTCTGGCTGAAAGAGTGGCTCCGCATCACTCATGCGTTCTTTGCGGGCCGTTCAGTTCATGAACAACTGTTCCCGGACAAAGATCCACAAACAGACACTCGGGAGCACGTTCGTGGCAGCCCTCGCACGCTGGTGTGTCCAACGCCGCCTCGTCGCCGTCCTGCTCTGGCTCCTCGCCTTCGGCGGGGTCGCCACGGCCGCCGTGGTCACCGGCTCCGCGTACTCCAACGACTACGGAGTCCCCGGCACCGACTCCGACCGTGCCTCCCGGCTGCTCGCCTCCGGCTTCCCCGGCCTCGGCGGCGACAGCGACACGATCGTCTGGCACACGACGGCCGACACCGTCCGCGCCACCGACGTCGAACAGACCATGACCCGCACCCTGGACCGCATCGCGGACCTGCCCGGGGTGGCCTCGGTGACCAACCCGTACGACGACCCCGACTCGCCCATGATCAGCGAGAACGCCCACACCGCGTACGCCTCGGTCACCTTCGAGGAGGCCTCCCAGGACATCGACGCCGCCGAGGCGCGGGCCGTGGTCGACACCGCCAAGGCGGCCGGGACCGACGGGCTCCAGGTCGAACTGGGCGGCGGCGCCGTCGCGCTCACCGAGGCGCCGGAAGGTCATCTGGCCGAGGCGCTCGGCGTGGCCGTGGCCGCGGTCGTCCTCTTCCTCGCCTTCGGCTCCCTCGCCGCCGCCGTGCTGCCCATCGCCACCGCACTGGTCTCCGTCGGCACCGCCTATGCCGGTATCACCCTGCTCGGCCACGCCATGACCGTCGCCGACTTCGCGCCCATGCTGGGCACCCTCATCGGACTCGGCGTCGGCATCGACTACGCGCTGTTCATCGTCACCAGGCACCGGCGCGGCCTGAAACGGGGGCTCACCGTCGCCGAGGCCGCCGAGAACGCCGTCGCGACCACGGGACGCGCGGTCGTCTTCGCGGGTGCCACCGTTTGCATCGCCCTGCTGGGCATGCTGATCCTCCGGCTGAGCTTCCTCAACGGCGTCGCCATCGCCGCCTCGCTGACCGTCGTCCTCACCGTCGCGGCGTCCGTGACCCTGCTGCCCGCCCTGCTGTCGTACATCGGCCCGCGCGCCCTGAGCCGGCGCGAGCGGCGCCGGCTCGCGGAGCACGGGCCCGAACCCGAGCTGCCCACCGGGTTCGCCGCCCGCTGGTCGGCGTTCGTGGAGCGTCACCCCAAGCTGCTGGGCGCCGTCGCCCTCGTCGTCGTCACCGTCCTCGCGCTGCCCACCCTCGGACTGCGCCTCGGCACCTCGGACCAGGGCAACGACCCCAAGGGCAGCACCACCCGTCAGGCCTACGACCTCCTCGCCGAGGGCTTCGGACCCGGCGTGAACGGCCCCCTCACCCTGGTCACCGAGGTCGGCGGTGCCGAGGACCGGCTCGCCCTGGACAACCTCGGCGCCTCCCTGCGCACCACCGAGGGCGTCTCCTCGGTGACACCGGTGACGTACAACTCCGGTGGCGACACCGCGTACCTCGCCGTCGTACCCGAGTCGGCCCCGCAGTCCCGGACCACCAGCGACCTCGTCGAGCGGCTGCGTTCCGAGGTGCTGCCGCGTGCCGAGGCCGGCACCGCGCTCGACGTGCACGTCGGCGGCGTCACGGCCGGCCACGACGACTTCGCCGACGTCATCGTCGGCAAGCTGCCCCTCTTCGTCGGCGTCGTCATCAGCCTGGGCTGCCTGCTGCTCCTGCTGGCCTTCCGCTCCGTCGGCATCCCCCTCAAAGCGGCCGCGATGAACGTCGCGGCCGTGGCCGCCTCGTTCGGCATCGTCGTGGCGATCTTCCAGTGGGGCTGGGGGAGCGAACTGCTCGGCCTCGGCAGCGCCGGCCCGATCGAACCCTTCCTGCCCGTGATCATGGTGTCGGTCCTCTTCGGACTCTCCATGGACTACCAGGTCTTCCTGGTCAGCCGGATGTACGAGGAGTGGCTGGAGACCGGCGACAACCGCCGGGCCGTGCGCGTCGGCCTGGCCGAGACCAGCCGGGTGATCAACTCCGCCGCGGTCATCATGATCTCGGTCTTCCTCGCCTTCGTCCTCAGCGGCGACCGCGTGATCGCCATGTTCGGCATCGCGCTCGCCGCCGCCGTCGCCCTGGACGCCTTCGTCCTGCGTACCCTTCTGGTGCCCGCCCTGATGCACATGCTCGGCAGCGCCAACTGGTGGCTGCCGCGCCGGCTGGACAAGCTCCTGCCGCGCATCAGCATCGAGCCTCCCGAGTGCCGCGCCGCCCATGAGAGGCTGGCCGCGGCGACGGACGCCGAGGTGGCGGACGTCCTTGCGGAGGAGGAGCGGCAGCGGGATGTACGCGATATCACTGGGTGACGACGGAGCCGAACTGCGCCCCCTGGAGACGTGGCACGCCGAGGAGTTCCTGGCCCACCTGGACCGGGGCAGGGACTTCATCACACAGCACATCCCCTTCGGGACGAAGGCCACCGACACCGACTCCGCGCGGCAGCTGATCCAGTCCTACGCCGACCGGCGCGCCGCCGACAGCGGCTTCCTGCACGGGTTGTGGCTGGACGGCAAGCTCGTCGGCGGCCTGCTCTTCCGGGTCTTCGACGCGGCCACCGGCGTCTGCGAGATCGGCTGCTGGCTGGAGCCCGCCGGCACGGGGCGCGGCCTCGTCGCACGCGGCGCCCGGGTCCTGATCGACTGGGCTTTCGACGAGCGCGGCATGCACCGCGTGGAGTGGCGCGCGTCCTCCGCCAACACCCCGAGTGTCAACGCCGCCCGGCGACTCGGCATGATGCGTGAGGGCGTGCTTCGCGAGACCTTTCCCTACCGGGGTGTCCGTCAGGACACGGAGGTGTGGGCGGTGCTCGCGCCCGAGTGGCGTGCGGCACGTGAGGCACGCGCGCGTGCCGCTCACAAGGATCATTAAGGGACCTCTCAGACAGCGTCCGTACGGTGCGAGACATGGGAACGAAGACAGTGGACGAGACCGGCGTGAAGACCGACCTGCACAAGACGGACGAGGCGACGGAGGCTCCCGTGACCGCCGAGGCCGAGACCCCGGACGGAGCGGACGCCACGACGGACGACGCCACGACGGACGCCGAGGCGGCGGACCACGCCGACTCCGCCTCCACCGGGAACGAGGGCCCCACCGGCGTCGGCCAGGGCGCGGGCGCCGTCGTCTCCGCCGGGCTCGGCATCGTCTCGCTGACCGGCAGCTGGGTCGGCACCGTGGCCTCCGCCCGCGAGTCGCTGATCGGCCAGCTGGAGACGTCCTCGTCCTCCGACGTCGGCATGCTGATCGAGAAGGGCTACGGCGACGCCTGGCACGCCACCGCGCTGTGGGGCGGACTGTTCGCCCTGGTCGCGCTGATCGTCGGCGTCGTGGTCCTGGCCCGTCCCGCGTTCGGCGCTCCCGGCCGCCCGCAGGCCCCGTGGATCAAGTCGGTCGCCTGGGCGGGCGTCGCCCTCGGCGTCATCGGTCTGCTCCTCGCCGTCCTGAAGTACACGGACGTCCTGCTCGGGCTGCCGTCCACCGGCTGACCAAGCCCTCTGAGGGGTCTTAGGGAATCAGCGCGCCCACGGCGCACGCCCTAAGACCCCTCACGCATGTCTAAGGCCCCATCCCCCGCCGAAGATGCGGAACTTACCCGATGTGGCGCACCCCCCTGGGAGACGAAGGTTGAGGCATCGCAAGCGAGCGAAACCGAAACCGAGGCCGGAACCGGCTCTCACCGAGGGACACGAGGGACACCATGTTCGAGTACGAGATCCAGCAGACCCGTTCCGCCGAACTGATCCGCCGCGCCGATCAGGCCCGGCTGGCCCGCGAGGCCGTCCGCGCCCGTCGCGCCGCCCGCCGGGACGCGGCCAGGAACACCACCGAGGCGGAGAGCCATAGCTTCCGCTTCCGCCGGCACCGGTTCACCCGGGCCGCGTGAACGGAGTGAGCGGGGGGACCGGGGAGGGCGGCCGTGCGGCCGCCCTCCCCGCCGCCGTCGCGACCGCCGGCCCCCTCGCGAAAACCGATGCCCCACTGTCCGACCCGCGTGCGATGCTCGCTTCCGTGGAGACCAGGTCCGTCAGTCCCGTGTTCGTCGGCCGTGCCGGCGAACTGGACACGTTGCAGGACGCGCTCGTGCGCGCCGACGCCGCCGAGCCGCAGGCGCTGCTGCTCGGCGGCGAGGCAGGAGTCGGCAAGACCCGCCTCGTCGAGGAGTTCGCCACCGCCGCACGCGGGCAGGACGCCGTCGTCGCGCTGGGCGGCTGCGTCGAGATAGGCGCCGACGGCCTGCCCTTCGCGCCCTTCTCCACGGCGCTGCGCGCCCTGCGCCGCCAACTGCCCGGCGAGTTGGCCGCCGCCGCCTCCGGCCAGGAGGAGGAACTGGCCCGGCTGCTGCCCGAACTGGGCGAGGGCACCCCGGGCGGCGGCAGCGGCCGTCACGACGAGGAGAGCATGGCCCGCCTCTTCGAACTCACCGCCCGCCTGCTGGAACGCGTCGCCGTCCGGCACACCGTCGTCCTCGTCCTGGAGGACCTGCACTGGGCCGACGCCTCCACCCGCCACCTGATCGCCTACCTCGTCCGCACCCTGCGCACCGGCCGCCTCGTCGTCCTGGCCACCTACCGGTCCGACGACATCCACCGCCGCCATCCGCTGCGCCCCCTGCTCGCCGAACTCGACCGGCTGCGCACCGTCCGCCGCCTCGAACTCGGCCGCTTCACCCGCGACGAGGTGGGCCGCCAGATCGCCGGCATCCTCGCCCGCGAACCCGACCCGCTCCGGGTCGACGAGATCTTCGAACGCTCCGACGGCAACGCCTTCTTCGTCGAGGAACTCGCCGTCGCCGCCCACGAGGGCTGCCGCACCGGCCTCACCGACTCCCTGCGCGACCTGCTCCTGGTCCGCGTCGAAGCCCTGTCCGAGAGCGCGCAGCGGATCGCCCGGATCGTCGCCGAGGGCGGCTCCACCGTCGAGTACCGACTGCTCGCCGCCGTCGCCCGGCTCGCCGAGGACGACCTCATCGAGGCACTGCGGGCCGCCGTGAACGCCAACATCCTGCTCCCCGCGCCCGACGGCGACGGCTACCGCTTCCGTCACTCCCTGGTCCGCGAGGCCGTCGCCGACGACCTGCTCCCCGGCGAGCGCTCCCGCCTCAACCGCCGATACGCCGAAGCCCTCGACGCCGATCCGACGCTGGTGCCCGCCGCCGAGCGGGTGATGCGCCTGGCCAGCTACTGGTACCACGCCCACGACCCCGCCAAGGCCCTGCCCGCCGTACTGGACGCCTCGGTCGAGGCCCGCCGCCGGCACGCCTACTCCGAGCAGCTCCGGCTGCTGGAGCGTGCGATGGAGCTGTGGGACGCCGCCCCCGACGAGGTACGCGCCACCCTGCGCCCCGTCGACTACACCGAGGTCTACCCTCCCTGCGGCTGCGACCCCGCCACCAAGCCCCTGCGCTACCTGGACCTGATGGCCGAGGCCGCCGTCGCCGGGCGGCTGTGCGGGGAGCGCGAGCGCGCCATGAAGATCACCAAGCGGGCGCTGCGCCTGCTGGAGGACGAGCAGGAGGCGGGCGCCGGGGCGAACGCGAGCGGCCGGGACCCGCAGCGCGCCGCCTGGTTCTGGACGCAGCGTTCGCTGCTGGTCCAGGCACAGGGCCGCGGCGACGGCTGGCGGGAGCTCGGCATCGCCCAGGAGCTGGTCCGCGGCCTGCCGCCCTCCGAGGTGCACGCCGAGGTGCTGTCCATGGCCGCCAACTGGTCGATGCTCCACAACCCCGGCCCCGACGCGGTGACCGCCGCCGAGCGGGCCGTCGAGTACGCGCGCATGGTCGGCGCCGACGACATCGAGCTCAACGCCCGGCTCACCCTGGGCGGCCTGATGGTCGACGCGGGGCACATCGAGGCAGGGCTCGCGGAGATGTACCAGGTGAGAGACCTGGTGGTGGCGCAGGGACGGGCCGCCGCGGTGGCCCGCAGCCACGTCAACCTGCCCTCCGTGCTGGAGAGCGTCGGCCGCTCCGAGGAGGCGCTCGGCATCCTGCGCGAAGGGGTGGAACTCACCCGGCGCATGGGCCTGCTGGAGTCCGAGGCCTACGTGTGGGGCAATCTCGCCGAGTCGTCCATCTCGCTGGGCCGCTGGGACGAGGCGGTCGAGGCCGCGGTGCTGTCCGGCGCCCCGGGCCGCAGCGCCGCACCACGCGCCGGAGCCGCCCTGAGGCGAGCCACCGTGGCCCTCGCCCGAGGCGAAACGGCGGAGGCCGCCGCCCGGATCGCCGAGGCCCGCGCCGCCTACGGCACCCACGACACCATGCCGCAGTACCGGCTGCCGCTGGCCGCCCTCACGGTCGCCCTCGCCGCCGCCGAGGGGCGCATCCTCGACGCGCGCGCCGAACTCGGCCGGGCCCTGGACGACGGCTTCCCACCCGGCACCCAGCGCTACGGCTGGCCCCTGCTGCTGTTCGCGGCCGAGGCCGAGGCCGACGCCCGCGCGCTGCCGGCCGCTGAGGAGGGCCGCGCCGAGATCCTCGATCGGCTCACCGAGACCGCCAAGTCCCTCACCACGGGCGCACCGGTCTGGATCGCCCACGAGAAGTGGGTCCGCGCCGAACTCCACCGGGCCGAGGGCCGCGACACCCCCGAGGCCTGGTCGGAGGCGGTCACCGCCTTCGAGTGCCTGGAGCGGCCCTACGAACTCGCCCGCGTCCGGCACCGGCTGGCCGGCGCCCTGCTGGAGACCGGCGGCGAGGACGAGCGCGCCCGCGCCACGGAACTGCTCCGCCTGGCCCGCACGGTCGCCGACCACCTCGGCGCCCGCCCGCTGGCCGACGCGGTCGGCCTGCTCGCCCAGCGAGCCCGCCTTCCCCTCGGCCGCACCCCCGGAGCCGGCGCCGCCCCCGCCGACCCGGCCGAGGCCCTGGGCCTCACCAGCCGGGAACGCGACGTGCTGCGCCTGGTCTCCGACGGCCGCACCAACCGCCAGATAGCGGAGGAACTCTTCATCTCCCCGAAGACGGCCAGCGTCCACGTCTCCAACATCCTGGCCAAGCTCGGAGTCTCCGGCCGGGGCGAGGCGGCGGCGGTGGCCCACCGGCTGGCGCTGTTCCCGGCCGGACGGCTCACGTCCCGTTCCGCGGAGTGAGGCTTAGGCTGGAGAGACGCCGACCGACGGAGGCTCCGTGTTCAACGCATTCGAGGAACTGTTCTCCCCCGGCCGCAAACACACCCGCGACGAGCAGAACCGTCTGGAACTGACCCGCGAGGACGTCGGCGACGGCGATCCCGGCCACGGCCCGATAGACCTCACCTCGGGCAAGGTCGTCGTCCACCTGCCGCGCCCCGCGGAGGCGGCGGAGGAGTGACGGCGCCGGCTACGTCACCCGCAGCTCCAGGATCCGGTCGTCGCCCTCCTTCGCGTCGCCCCGGCCGTCCGTGTTGCTGGTCATGAGCCACAGCTTGTCGCCGCCCGCCGAGGCCACCGTGCGCAGCCGCCCGTACTCGCCCTCCAGGAACGCCTGCGGATCGGCCGCGGTCTCCGTGCCCTTCAGCGGGACCCGCCACAGACGCTCACCGCGCAGGCCCGCCATCCACACCGAACCCTCGGCGAAGGCGATGCCGCTCGGGGACGCCTCGTCGGTGCTCCACTGGGCGAGCGGATCGTGGAACCCGGAGCCGCCGCTCCTGCCCTCGGCCTCGGGCCAGCCGTAGTTGTCGCCCGGCTTGATCGCGTTCAGCTCGTCCCAGGTGTCCTGACCGAACTCCGAGGCGAACAGCCGCTGCTCGTCGTCCCAGGCCAGCCCCTGCACGTTCCGGTGGCCGTACGAGTACACCACGGAGTCGGGGAAGGGGTTGCCGGGCGCCGGGTCGCCGTCCGGCGTCATGCGCAGGATCTTGCCGCCGAGGGACTCCTTGTCCTGGGACAGCCCCGTGTCACCGCTCTCGCCCGTGCCCGCGTAGAGCATCTTGTCGGGGCCGAAGGCGATCCGGCCGCCGTTGTGGACGACCCCCTTGGGGATGCCGCGGAACACCGTGTCCGGCGCGCCCAGCTGCTCACCGGACGGCTTCTTCTCGTCGTACCGCATGCGGACGATGCGGTTGTCGGAGGCCGAGGTGAAGTACGCGTAGATCATCCGGTCCGAGGCGTAGTCGGGGGAGAGGGCGATGCCGAGGAGGCCGCCCTCGCCGGACGGAGCCACCCCGGGCACCTCACCCAGCTCGGTCTTCTCGCCCGTCTTCTCGTCGACCCGCGTGACCGTGGCCTCGTCACGGGAGGAGACCAGCAGCCCACCGCCCGGCAGCGGAGCCAGACCCCAGGGGCTCTCCAGCCCCGTGGTGACGGTACGGACCACCTTCACGGAACCCTTCGCGGGCGGCGCCTCCTCGGCGGCCGCCGAGCCCGGGGGCGACGACTGCGCCGCCGTACTGCTCGGGGAGGCGCTCGCGTCCGCGCCCGACGGGTCCCCGTCGCCGGAGGAGCAGCCCGCCGTCAGCAGCAGGGCGGCGGTGGCCAACACGGCCGTCACGGCTCGACGTTGCACGATCATGGTCCCTTCGACGCGGCGGTTCTCCTTGTCATACACCGCACGCGCCCTCCGAGTTCCCGATCGCCGAATCCCGAACCCGGCCATCGCGCGCGCGTCACTCCCACGACCCCTGCGCCGCGGGCAGCTCACGCACCTCCGCCAGATCCCGCTCGGTCAGCCGCAGCCGTGCCGCCCCGGCGTTCTCGGTCACCCAGCGTTCCTGCTTGGTGCCGGGCACCGGCACCACGTGCCTGCCCTGCGCCAGCACCCAGGCCAGCGCCACCTGCGCCGGTGTGACCCCGTCGCCGTGCCGGGCCGCGATCCGGCGCAGGCCGGCCACGATCGGCTGGTTGGCCGCCATCATCTCGGCGGTGAAGCGGGGGTGCCGGGCGCGCAGGTCCTCCGGCTCGAAGCCCTGCCCGGGGGTCAGCGTGCCGGTCAGGAAGCCGTTGCCGAGCGGCATCGCGGCGAGGAAACCGACGCCGCGCGTCACGCACCACGGCAGCAGCGTCCGCAGCGCCTCCGGCGACCACACCGACAGCTCGGCCTCGACCGCGCTCACGGGGAAGACCTGCTGCACCCGCTCCAGCTGCCGGATCGTCGCGTCGTGCAACCGGGCCCCCGGACGCCGGGCCGACCGCGCGCCGACCGCGCAGAGTCCGAGGGCCCGTACCTTGCCGGCCCGGACCAGCTCCGCCATCGCGCCCCAGGTCTCCTCGACGGGTATCTCGGGATCGGCACGGTGCAGTTGGTAGAGGTCGATGACGTCCGTCTGCAGCCGGCGCAGTGAGGCGTCGCAGGCACGCCTCACATAGCCGGGGCGGCCGTTGGCCACGATGTGCTGATCACCCACCAGCAGGCCGACCTTGGTCGACACGAAGGCGTCGGACCGCCGCTCCTTCAGCACCCGTCCCAGCAGCAGCTCGTTGGTGAACGGGCCGTACATGTCCGCCGTGTCCAGCAGGGAGACACCCAGGTCGAGGGCCCGGTGCACCGCCCTGACCGACTCTTCCCCCCGCTGCCGCGACGCGCTGTACGCCCAGTTCATCGGCATGCACCCCAGTCCGACGGCCCCCACCGCGAGCGCCGTCGCGCCGATCGTCCTGCGCTCCACCTGGTCGTGACCCTCCCTCGTCAGGCCACCCAACCTAACCTCTGCCCTCCGCGCCCCTGACATAGCCTCCTGACCATGACTCCTGACGTGTGGCTGCCCATCCCGCCGGACGAGATCGAGGGCCTCCCCGAGGGCCCCGCCTACCGCTACTGGAACGGCGAGGAGGCCTTCCCGGCCGACCCCGCCGACTGCGCGTTCTACGTCGTCCCCTACATGAAGCCCAGCGGCATCGGCATCCGTCCGCTGCCCGGTATGCGCTCCGTCCAGGTCGTCCAGACCCTCTCCGCCGGCATCGACCACGTGGAGCCGGGGCTGAAGCACCTGCCCGCGGGCGTACGGCTGTGCAACGCCCGCGGAGTGCACGAGGCCAGCACCGCCGAGCTCACCCTGGCCCTGATCCTGGCGTCGCTGCGCGGCATCCCCGACTTCGTCCGGGCGCAGGACCGGGGCGAATGGCTCGGCGGGTTCCGGCCGGCGCTCGCCGACCGGAAGGTGCTCGTCGTCGGGTACGGCTCGATCGGCGCCGCGATCGAGGACCGGCTCGTGCCCTTCGAGGTCGCGCCGGTGGTGCGCGTCGCGCGCTCCGCCCGCACCACGGCGCGCGGTCCGGTGCATCCGCTCACCGAACTCCCCGCCCTGCTCCCGGAGGCGGACGTCGTCGTCATCTCCACGCCGCTCACCGAGGCCACCCGCGGCCTGGTCGACGCGGACTTCCTGACCCGGATGAAGGACGGCGCCCTGCTCGTCAACGTCGCACGCGGCCCCGTCGTCGACACGAAGGCGTTGCTCGCCGAACTGGAGAGCGGGCGCCTCACCGCCGCCCTCGACGTGACCGACCCAGAACCGCTGCCGCCGGGCCACCCTCTGTGGCATGCTCCCGGCATAGTCATCAGCCCGCACGCCGGCGGGCCGACCTCCGCCTTTCTGCCGCGCGCCAAGCGGCTGCTGGCGGACCAGTTGAGCCGTTTCGTGAACCAGGAACCGTTGCGCAACGTGATCCTGACGACGGGCGCGTAATCCGTTTCGGGTACCCTCCGCGACTCCCCGGATGCGGCGGGTACGCGCATATCCGCTGGTCGTCACGGAGCGTAGAGAACCTATGTCCCTGAGTGACGAGACTGGTGTATCGTCCGACAGGGGATGCGCCGCGCACGGTTCGGCGCCGGGGATGGACATCTCAGACTGTGAGGGGGGCGACGGGCGATGCACGGCCTATGGACGAACGACCCGACGCGGCGAAGCCGCCGCCGGCGACCCTGGCGCACGACCACGACCGCGCGCAGACGGGGCCGGCACGACGGCCGCCACGGTCGGTGCGGCCCTCACCGGCTCCGGCGGAGCGGCAGCGAGGGGCAGGCCCGGCCGCCGCACCGGGGCCCGTGGGACACGGGGGCGGCGCGGACCGGGAGGTCCCGGTGAGTCCGCCGCCCCCCGCGCCGACTCTGGACGGAGCGCTGCGGACGCAGTCCCCGCCCCGACCGCTGCTGCCCCGGCCGTCGGCCGCCGCCGGTGGACCGACCTTCGTCCGTCAGCTCGTGCTGGCCCTGATCTGCGCGGGATACGCCGTCGGTTCCGCGCTCGGCTGGGGTTCGGACCACGTCGCCAAGATCATGGGCGACTTCGGGCTGAGCGCCGCGGCGGGCGCCGCCGCCGTCTCCTGCGTGCTCTACGCCCGTGGCCCCCGCGTCCGGTTCCGACCGGCCTGGCTGCTGTTCGCCCTCTCCTCGGCGATGGCGGCCCTGGGCAATCTGGTCTGGGGGTGGTACGAGGTCGTCCTGCGGCAGCCGGTGCCCAGTCCCAGCTACGCGGACCTGTTCTTCCTGTGCTTCGCGCCGCCCGCCATCGTGGGGCTGCTGGTGCTGGCCAAGCGGCCGGTGACGAAGGCCGGCTGGATCTGCCTGGGCCTGGACGCCTGGCTGATCGGCGGTTCGCTGCTGACCCTGGCGTGGAGTCTGGCGCTCGCCCAGGCGGCGAAGGCAGAGGGCGGTTCCAGCGTGGCGCACTCGGCGCTCTCGGTGGCCTACCCGCTGCTCGACATCGCTCTCGTCAGCATGGTGCTCGCCCTGCACTTCCGGCGGTCGCCCGTCTGCCGGTCCGCGGTCAACACCGCCATCGGCGCGCTCGCCCTGACGGTGGTCTGCGACGCCCTGTTCACCTCGCCGCTGCTGCACCACAGCTACCGCTCCGGCCAGTTGCTCGACGCGGGGTGGTTCGCCGGCTCACTGCTGCTCGCGTACGCCCCCTGGGCCGCGGCCCGGCGCGGGCGGCCGTCGGACGAGGAGGGGCCCGGCGGGCACACGCGCGTGGTGCGCGAGCACCTGCCCGGGCAGCGCGGCACCACTCACCGGCCCGCACCCACGCCGGTGCCCGCGCCCGCAGGTGAGCGCGGCCGCTATCCGGCCTCCCGGCCCATCGCCGGGTCGCTGGCCGCGCTCACGCCGTACCTCGCCGCCGCGGTCTGCACCCTGGGCATCCTCTACAACGTGCTCAACGGCCGCAGCGTCGACCGCGTGGTGCTGCTGACCGGCGGCACCGTGGTCCTCGCGCTGGTCGTGCGACAGGGCATCATGCTGCTCGACAACATCACCCTCACCCAGGAACTGGCCCAGAAGGAGAACCACTTCCGCTCCCTGGTGCAGGGCTCCAGCGACGTCATCATGATCGCCGCGCCCAACGGCATCCTCCGCTACGTCTCCCCGGCCGCCGCCGGGGTCTACGGAAGCCCCGCCGAGGAACTCGTCGGCAGCGAACTGGCCGGTCTCATCCACCCGGAGGACCTCGGCTGCGTGGTGCACGAGGTGCGCCGGTTCCTCGCCGCGAGCCCGGCGGAGGAACCGACCACGCGCATCGAGTGCCGCTTCCGGTCCGGGGACGGCGGCTGGCTCAACGTCGAGTCCACCGTCAACCGCCACCACGGCGGCCTCATCTTCAACAGCCGGGACGTGACCGAGAGAGTGCGCCTCCAGGCGCAGCTCCAGCACAACGCCGAACACGACCCGCTGACCGACCTGCCCAACCGCGCCCTGTTCACCCGGCGCGTCCAGCAGGCCCTGTCCGGCCGCCGCGCCTCCGACCGCGGCGCCGCCCTGCGCGGCACGGCGGTGCTCTTCATCGACCTCGACGGCTTCAAGGCCGTCAACGACACCATCGGGCACCAGGCCGGCGACGCGTTGCTCGTGCAGGCCGCCCGCCGACTCCACGAGGCCGTCCGCAAGGGGGACACCGCCTCCCGGCTGGGCGGCGACGAGTTCGCGGCCCTGATCGTCGGGGACGGCGCCCGGGACCGGGCCGCCCGCGAGGGTCACATCCTGGAACTCGCCGACCGTCTCAGGATGACGCTCTCGCAGCCCTACCTCATCGACGGCAACGATGTCCGGGTCAACGCCTCCATCGGGGTGGCCTTCGCCGAGCCGGGCCTCGGTGCGGGCGAGCTGCTGCGCAACGCCGACCTCGCGATGTACCGCGCCAAGGCAGGCGGCAAGGGACGCGTCGAGCTGTACAGACCGCAGATGCAGCAGGACGTCGTACGCAAGGCCGAGCTGGCCACCCGCCTGCGGGCCGCGCTGCACGACGGCGAGTTCGCGCTGCTGCACCAGCCGGTGGTCTCCCTGACGGACGGCCGGATCACGTCGGTCTGCGCCCAGCCGCGCTGGCGCTCCTCGCAGGGGGTGCTGTTCACCCCCGCCGAGTTCCTGCGCGTGACCGAGGACGGCGACAAGACCGCCGAACTGGACCGCTGGGTGCTCCAGGAGGCCGTAGAGCAGGCCGCCGAACGCGCGGCGGCCGGACTGTCGGCGGCCGTGGCCATACGCATCGGCGCCCGTCGGCTGCTGGACCGCTCCATGCCGCTGGGATCGGTGGAGGCCCTGCTGACCCGGCACGGACTGCCACCCGGCTCACTTGTGATCGAGCTGTCGGACATCGACCCACGGGTCGGCCTGGACGAGCTGGACCGCCGGCTGAACGCCCTGCGAAGGGTCGGCGTCCGCATCGCCCTGGACGGCTTCGGCAACGGCTACGCGGCGATCACCGCGCTCCGGCGCCTCCCCGTGGACGTCCTCAAGCTCGACCGCGGCCTGATCGAGGGCATCGTGGAGTCCGCGCGGCTGCACAAGATCACCAGTGGTCTGCTGCGCATCGCCACCGACCTCGGGCTGAAGTCCGTGGCCGACGGGGTGGACCTGCCCGAGCAGATCGTCGCCCTGCGCGCGATGGGCTGTACGCATGGGCAGGGCACGGCGTTCTCCGGGCCGCTGGACGAGTACCGGCTGCGCAGAGCGCTCAAAACCGGCCACTTCCCGGTACCGCACGGACCGGCCGAACCGGCCTTCGCGGGCGGCGGCGCGGGGGTGTACTCCAAAGGCGTCGGCACCGGGGGCGGTCCAACAGTGGGTACGGGGGTCGGCACCGGTGTCGGCACGGGTGTCGGCAGCGCCGCCACCGGCCAGGTCGCCGGTGGTGTCGGCTCCGGGCTGCCGGCCGTCCTGAGTGGTGGCACGGCCCTGCGCTCACATAATGAGACTCCCGTCCCACCCACTTGACAGTGGGTGCGTGCCGGGGGGAGGGTCAGTGCCATGCGCACCCGAATTCTCGTACTTGGAAAGCGCGTCGGCTGAGCTGGTGATGTCCGGGCCGATCCGGACTCCCAGCGACCCACACCCGGCGCGCTCCCCTCGCTTGCCTTATGGCACGAGGGGTTTTTTGTTGCACCAGCACCGCTGAGCAACAGCCACGCACCGCCCGAAACCTCGCAAAAACCTCAGCATCAAACCCTCAGCATCGAGAAGAGAATGCCGATGACCGAGCAGGCCACCGGGGCCCATCACCCGCAGCCCCGGCCCCGATCCGGAGGACAGTCCGCCCCCGAGCACGTCACGGGTGCGCAGGCCCTCATCCGCTCCCTCGAGGAGGTCGGCGCCGACACGGTATTCGGCATTCCCGGCGGGTGCATCCTTCCGGCGTACGACCCGCTGATGGACTCGGCCAAGGTGCGTCACGTCCTGGTCCGCCACGAGCAGGGCGCCGGCCACGCGGCCGAGGGCTACGCGCAGGCCACCGGGAAGGTGGGGGTCTGCATGGCGACCTCGGGACCCGGCGCCACCAACCTGGTCACGCCGCTCGCCGACGCGCACATGGACTCCGTGCCGATGGTCGCGATCACCGGCCAGGTCGCCTCCAAGGCGATCGGCACGGACGCCTTCCAGGAGGCCGACATCGTCGGCATCAGCATGCCGATCACCAAGCACAACTTCCTGGTCACCAAGGCCGACGACATCCCCCGGGTGATCGCGCAGGCGTTCCACATCGCCTCCACCGGCCGCCCGGGCCCGGTCCTGGTCGACATCGCCAAGGACGCGCTCCAGGCGAAGACGACGTTCTCCTGGCCGCCCGTCATGGACCTGCCCGGCTACCGCCCGGTCACCAAGCCGCACGCCAAGCAGATCCGCGAGGCCGCCAAGCTCCTCACCGCCGCGAAGCGCCCCGTGCTCTACGTCGGCGGCGGCGTCCTCAAGGCGCGGGCCACCGCCGAGCTGAAGGTCCTCGCCGAACTCACCGGAGCGCCCGTCACCACCACCCTGATGGCGCTCGGCGCGTTCCCCGACAGCCACCCGCTGCACGTGGGAATGCCGGGCATGCACGGTGCGGTCACCGCCGTCACCGCGCTGCAGAAGGCCGACCTGATCGTCGCCCTCGGAGCCCGCTTCGACGACCGCGTCACCGGCAAGCTGGACAGCTTCGCCCCGTACGCCAAGATCGTCCACGCCGACATCGACCCGGCCGAGATCGGCAAGAACCGCGCCACCGACGTGCCGATCGTCGGCGACGCCCGGGAGGTCATCGCCGACCTCGTGCAGGCCGTCCAGAAGGAGCACAGCGAGGGCAACACCGGCGACTACAGCGCCTGGTGGAAGGACCTCAGCCGCTGGCGCGACACCTACCCCCTCGGCTACGACCAGCCCGAGGACGGTTCGCTCTCCCCGCAGCAGGTCATCGAGCGCATCGGGCAGCTCGCGCCCGAGGGCACGATCTTCGCGGCGGGCGTCGGCCAGCACCAGATGTGGGCCGCGCACTTCGTGAAGTACGAGCAGCCCGCCACCTGGCTGAACTCCGGCGGCGCCGGAACCATGGGCTACGCCGTCCCGGCCGCCATGGGCGCCAAGGCCGGCGCGCCCGAGCAGACCGTCTGGGCGATCGACGGCGACGGCTGCTTCCAGATGACCAACCAGGAACTCGCCACCTGCGCCCTGAACAACATCCCGATCAAGGTCGCCGTCATCAACAACGGCGCCCTCGGGATGGTCCGCCAGTGGCAGACCCTGTTCTACAACCAGCGGTACTCCAACACGGTGCTGCACTCCGGCCCCGAGGACGTCAACCCGGACGCCCGCGGCACCCGGGTCCCCGACTTCGTGAAGCTGTCGGAGGCCATGGGCTGCTACGCCATCCGCTGCGAGGACCCCGCCGACCTCGACAAGGTCATCGAGGAGGCCAACTCCATCAACGACCGGCCCGTCGTCGTCGACTTCATCGTCCACGAGGACGCGATGGTCTGGCCGATGGTCGCCGCCGGCACCTCCAACGACGAGATCATGGCCGCCCGGGACGTCCGCCCCGACTTCGGCGACAACGAAGACGACTGAGCGAGAGAGACCCAGAGATCATGTCCAAGCACACGCTCTCCGTCCTGGTGGAGAACACGCCCGGCATCCTCGCCCGGATCGCCGCCCTGTTCTCCCGCCGCGGCTTCAACATCGACTCGCTCGCCGTCGGCGTCACCGAGCACCCCGACATCTCCCGCATCACCATCGTGGTGAGCGTCGAGGAGTTCCCGCTGGAGCAGGTCACCAAGCAGCTCAACAAGCTGGTCAACGTGCTCAAGATCGTCGAGCTGGAGCCCACCCAGGCCGTCCAGCGCGAGCTCGTTCTGGTGAAGGTGCGCGCCGACAACGAGACGCGCTCCCAGATCGTCGAGATCGTCCAGTTGTTCCGCGCCAAGACCGTCGACGTCTCCCCGGAGGCCGTCACCATCGAGGCCACCGGCAGCAGCGACAAGCTGTCCGCCATGCTCAAGATGCTGGAACCGTTCGGCATCAAGGAACTCGTCCAGTCCGGCACCATCGCCATCGGCCGCGGCGCCCGTTCGATCACGGACCGCTCGCTGCGCGCACTCGACCGGTCCGCATAACGACGGAAACGGGCGGCCGCGGACACCACCGGCCGCCCGCATTCCGAGACCCCGAAACTTCCCTTCCCCTCACCGGCATACGGTGGGACGCAACACCTGCACACAAGGAGAGAACCCAGTGGCCGAGCTGTTCTACGACGCCGACGCCGACCTGTCCATCATCCAGGGCCGCAAGGTCGCGGTCATCGGGTACGGCAGCCAGGGCCACGCCCACGCGCTGTCGCTCCGTGACTCGGGTGTCGACGTGCGCGTCGGTCTGCACGAGGGCTCCAAGTCCAAGGCCAAGGCCGAGGAACAGGGCCTGCGCGTGGTGAGCCCCTCCGAGGCCGCCGCCGAGGCCGACGTCATCATGATCCTCGTCCCGGACCCCATCCAGGCCCAGGTCTACGAGGAGCACATCAAGGACAACCTGAAGGACGGCGACGCCCTGTTCTTCGGTCACGGCCTGAACATCCGCTACGGCTTCATCAAGCCGCCGGCCGGCGTGGACGTCTGCATGGTCGCCCCGAAGGGCCCGGGCCACCTGGTGCGCCGTCAGTACGAGGAAGGCCGCGGCGTTCCCTGCATCGCCGCCGTCGAGCAGGACGCCACGGGCAGCGGCTTCGAGCTGGCCCTGTCGTACGCGAAGGGCATCGGCGGCACCCGCGCCGGCGTCATCAAGACGACCTTCACCGAGGAGACCGAGACCGACCTCTTCGGCGAGCAGGCCGTCCTGTGCGGTGGCACCGCCGCGCTGGTCAAGGCGGGCTTCGAGACCCTGACCGAGGCCGGTTACCAGCCGGAGATCGCCTACTTCGAGTGCCTGCACGAGCTGAAGCTGATCGTGGACCTCATGTACGAGGGCGGCCTGGAGAAGATGCGCTGGTCGATCTCCGAGACCGCCGAGTGGGGCGACTACGTCACCGGCCCGCGGATCATCACCGACGCCACCAAGGCCGAGATGAAGAAGGTCCTCGCCGAGATCCAGGACGGCACGTTCGCCAAGAACTGGATGGACGAGTACCACGGCGGTCTGAAGAAGTACAACGAGTACAAGCAGCAGGACTCCGAGCACCTGCTGGAGACCACCGGCAAGGAGCTGCGCAAGCTCATGAGCTGGGTCGACGAGGAGGCGTAAGCCTTTCGCCCCCGCGACGGTGCCGTGCGCCGCACGCGCCGTCGCGGGGCTCGGCGCCGGATCCCGCTCCTCGATCACCGGAGGGGCCGGATCCTTGTTGGCCGTCCTGTACAGCCACTTCCGGGTGATCCTTCCGCGGAGGCGCAGGACGACCCCCGTCACGCCACTAGACTGCTGAACAACAAACGCGTCAGGCCCACAGCGTCGTGCGTCTTCCACGCGGCTAGCAAACCTCCACCGCATGCGGCCGTCGGGACGGCCGTCCGCATTGGACTTGTGAGGACTCACGTGAGCTCGAAACCTGTCGTACTCATCGCTGAAGAGCTGTCGCCCGCGACCGTGGACGCGCTTGGCCCCGACTTCGAGATCCGCCAGTGCAACGGCGCGGACCGGGGCGAACTGCTCCCCGCCATCGCCGACGTGGACGCGATCCTGGTGCGCTCCGCGACCAAGGTCGACGCCGAGGCCATCGCCGCCGCGAAGAAGCTGAAGGTCGTCGCCCGCGCCGGTGTCGGCCTGGACAACGTCGACGTCTCCGCCGCCACCAAGGCCGGCGTGATGGTGGTCAACGCCCCGACCTCCAACATCGTGACCGCCGCCGAACTGGCCTGCGGCCTGATCGTCGCCACCGCCCGCAACATCCCGCAGGCCAACACCGCGCTCAAGAACGGCGAGTGGAAGCGCAGCAAGTACACCGGCGTCGAGCTGGCCGAGAAGACCCTCGGCGTGGTGGGCCTCGGCCGCATCGGCGCCCTCGTCGCCCAGCGCATGTCGGCCTTCGGCATGAAGGTCGTCGCCTACGACCCCTACGTGCAGCCCGCGCGGGCCGCGCAGATGGGCGTCAAGGTGCTGTCCCTCGACGAGCTGCTCGAGGTCTCCGACTTCATCACCGTCCACCTGCCCAAGACCCCCGAGACCCTCGGCCTGATCGGCGACGAGGCGCTGCGCAAGGTCAAGCCGAGCGTCCGCATCGTCAACGCCGCGCGCGGCGGCATCGTCGACGAGGAGGCGCTGTACTCGGCGCTCAAGGAGGGCCGCGTCGCGGGCGCCGGTCTCGACGTGTACGCCAAGGAGCCCTGCACCGACTCGCCGCTGTTCGAGTTCGACCAGGTCGTCGCCACCCCGCACCTCGGCGCCTCCACCGACGAGGCCCAGGAGAAGGCCGGCATCGCCGTCGCCAAGTCGGTCCGCCTCGCCCTCGCCGGTGAGCTGGTCCCCGACGCGGTCAACGTCCAGGGCGGCGTCATCGCCGAGGACGTCAAGCCGGGCCTGCCGCTCGCCGAGCGCCTCGGCCGCATCTTCACCGCGCTCGCCGGTGAGGTCGCCGTCCGCCTCGACGTCGAGGTCTACGGCGAGATCACCCAGCACGACGTGAAGGTGCTGGAGCTGAGTGCCCTCAAGGGCGTCTTCGAGGACGTCGTCGACGAGACCGTCTCCTACGTCAACGCCCCGCTGTTCGCCCAGGAGCGCGGCGTCGAGGTCCGGCTGACCACCAGCTCGGAGTCCCCGGAGCACCGCAACGTCGTCACCGTGCGCGGCACCCTCTCGGACGGCGAGGAGGTGTCGGTCTCCGGCACGCTGGCCGGCCCGAAGCACCTCCAGAAGATCGTCGCCGTCGGCGAGTACGACGTCGACCTCGCCCTCGCCGACCACATGGTCGTCCTGCGCTACGAGGACCGTCCGGGCGTCGTCGGCACCGTCGGGCGCGTCATCGGCGAGGCCGGCATCAACATCGCCGGCATGCAGGTCGCCCGTGCGACGGTCGGCGGCGAGGCGCTGGCCGTGCTGACCGTCGACGACACGGTGCCCTCCGGGGTGCTGGCCGAGGTCTCGGCGGAGATCGGCGCGACGTCGGCCCGTTCGGTGAACCTGGTCTGACGTGACCCGGGGGCTTCGCCCCCGGACCCCCGTTCGCCCTGAACGGGCTCGTCCTCAAACGCCGGACGGGCTGGGATGTCCAGCCTGTCCGGCGTTCTCCGTGGGCGCGTCCTCCCGCACCCGGACGCGCCGCAGTCCGGCCGCCGCCAGTCCGGCCGCCACGACCAGCAGCAGCGCCGCGGCGATCGCGGCGCCCCGCATTCCGTCGGTGAACGCCTCCCGTGCCGCCGTCGCCAGGGCGTCCCCCGCGCGCCCCGGCAGTTCGGCGGCGACGGCCAGCGCGCCGCCCAGCGTCTCCTGGGCCGGAGCGGGCGCGTTCGACGGCATGCCGTGGCGGTAGAGGGCCGTACCGATGGAGCCGAGGGCGGCCATGCCCAGGGCGCCGCCGAACTCGGTGCCGGTCTCCAGCAGGGACGAGGCCGCCCCCGCCTTCTCGACCGGGGCCGAGCTCAGGGCCAGATCGGTGAGCTGGGACAGCACGATGACGATGCCGGCGGCCAGGACACCGCACGCGGCCAGCACCAGCCAGAGCGAGTCCGTGCCGGCCAGGGCCAGCAGCCCGTAGCCGGCCGCCGCGACGAGAAAGCCGCCCGTCACCACGTACGCGCGCTCGACGCCCCGCTGGACCAGCTGGGCGGCGACCGGTGCGGCGGCGCCGATGAGCACCGACGGCAGCAGGCTCCACAGCGCGGCCTCCAGCGCGCTCTTGCCCAGGACCGACTGCAGGTACTGGGTGGTGAAGTACGCCGAGCCCATCATCCCGAAGGCCGACAGGGTGTTGAGGACGAGCGCCGGGGTGAAGCCGTGCCCGCGGAAGAGCGCCGGGGAGATCATCGGCGCGGCCGAGGTGCGCTGGCGCTGCACGAACAGCGCGGCGAACAGCAGGCCGACGGTGATCGACATGACGTACCGGACGTTCCAGCCCTCGGCGGCCAGTTCCTTCAGCCCGTAGATCACCGGCAGGACCGCCGCCAGCGACAACGGGACGCTCAGCAGGTCGAAGCGGCCGGGGGAGGGGTTCCTCGACTCGGGGAGCAGCGCCGGGCCGAGGACCAGCAGCAGGGCCATGGCGGGCAGGTTGACCAGGAAGACCGAGCCCCACCAGAAGTGCTCGACGAGAACACCGCTCATCACGGAGCCGAACGCGATCCCGGCCGTCATCACCCCGGACCACAGCCCGATCGCCTTCGCCCGCTGGGCGGGGTCGGTGAACATCGTGCGGACCAGCGCCATCGTGGTCGGCATCAGCGTCGCGCCGCCGATGCCGAGGACCGCGCGGGCCGCGATCAGGGTCTCGGCGCTGTGCGCGTAGGCCGCGAGCAGTGAGGCGGCCCCGAAGGCCGCCGCACCGATGAGGAGCAGCTTGCGGCGGCCGATGCGGTCGCCCAGCGAGCCCATCGTCATCAGCAGGCCGGCCAGTACGAAGCCGTAGATGTCGAAGATCCACAACTGCTGGGTGCCGCTCGGCTCCAGATCCGCGCTGATCTCCGGGACCGCGAAGTAGAGGACGGAGACGTCCATCGAGACCAGGAGGAGCGGAAGCATCAGCACGGTCAGCGCGGTCCACTCACGGCGGCCGGCGCGGGGCGGGTTCGTTGTCATGACGGCGACTGTACGCACGTCTTATACGAGTGTCTAGTACGATCGTATGGGACGAGTGTATGAATCGGGGGGTAGGGTGGTCCGATGGGACACCGTGAGGATCTGCTGGAAGGCGCCAAGCGCTGCCTGCTGGAGAAGGGCTTCGCGCGCACCACCGCGCGGGACGTCGTCAAGGAGTCGGGGACCAACCTGGCGTCCATCGGCTACCACTACGGCTCGAAGGACGCGTTGCTCGCGCAGGCCTACGTCTCGCTGGTCGAGGGGATGGGGGACGCCTTCGAGGGGGACCGGGCCGCGCTGGACGAGACCGCACCCGGCTCGACCGAGCGGTTCCAGGTGGTGTGGACCAACATCATCCAGACCATGCGGGAGCCGGGGTCGATCTGGCACCTCAGCATGGAGATCCTGGTCATGGGCGACCGGATGCCCGAGGTGCGCGACCATCTGGCGCGGGCCCAGCGGGAGGCCGGGCGCGGCCTCATCCCCTCGCTCATGGGCGGACGGGAGGAGGACGTCTCCGACGAGGCGGCGGACACTCTCGGGACGTTCTACGTGACCCTGATGACGGGTCTCATCGCGCAGTGGACCTTCGATCCCCAGACCGCCCCCGAGGCGGCCCAGCTCACCGAGGGTCTGCGCCGGGTGATCGAGGCCGCTACAGGCGGTGCGCCTTGAGCGCCATGTGGAGCAGCAGCCGGTCCTCGCCGTCGTCCAGGTCCAGGCCCGTGAGCTGTTCGACGCGGGAGAGGCGGTAGTACAGCGTCTGTCGGTGGATGCCCAGCTCGGCGGCGGTGCGGCCGGCCTGGCCCGCGCAGTCGAGGTAGACCTCGGCGGTGCGGGTCAGTTCGCGGTGGGCGGGGGAGAGCAGTACCCGTACGGCGGGGTCGTGGGCGGACCGCGGGGGCAGCGCGGTCAGCAGGCGGAACGGCCCGATGGACGTCCACTCGGCGACCGGGCCGAACCGGGTCTCGGCGCGCGCCGCCCGGGCCGCCGCCGACGCCTCCGCCCAGGCCGCCCCCAGCTCCGCCAGTCCGGTGCGCGGCGCGGAGATCCCGGCCGCCGTGGCGCCCCCGGCCCCGCTCGTGCCCCGCGTCCGCTCCAGCAGCCGCCCCGCGGCCGACGTCGCGGGGGTCAGTACGTCCGCCGAGCGCAGCCGGACCAGCAACGCCAGCGACTGGCCCGCCGACCCCCACGGCACCGTGCACAGCGCCGTCGCCCCCGGCACCGTGCGGACCGAGGGCGCGTCGTCGGGGTCGGCCGACGGCCAGGGGGCGACGCAGACCACCGCGTGCGGGGTCGCCGCGCGGGAGCCGAGGGCGGTGCGCAGTTCCGCCACGGCCATGTCCCGCTGCCAGTCGCGCTCGGCGGTCAGCACGGCCCGCAGCTCCCGGCTCAGGTCCGCGCCGTGCTGCGCCTCGTCCGCGAGCAGCGCGCCGATCCGGGCGGTGACCTCCATGGCCGCGGCCAGCTGCCGATCGGTCGGGCCGGGGTCGGTGTCCAGCAGCCACACGTAGCCGAGGACGACACCCCGGTGGCGTACCGGCAGGCACGTGCGCCCCCGGTACACCCCCGCCTCCGGGGTCGGTGGAATGCGGACCGGGCCGGTCGCGCGGGTGATGCCGAAGCCCTCGAACCAGGCCCGGACGGCCGCGGTGGAGCGCCGGGTCAGGATCGAGCGGGTGCGCACCGGGTCGAGGGCGGACGGATCGAGGTCGCCCTCGCTGTCGTAGGCGCCGAAGGCGATCAGCTCGAAGTCGCGGTTCTCCAGGGTCGCGGGTGCGCCCAGCAGCTCGGAGATCTCGTCGACCAGCTCCTGGTAGTCATCCTTGGAATCCGACATCACCCGGGCATTCTGCCGCATTTGCGCGCGCCCTTCATACATCTGTCTGAGATCCGCGGCGCGGATGCGTGACAGCTGTCGATGGCCGACGATCGGGTGGATCCTTAGATTTCACGGTGGTTCTCCGTGCCGTCCCCCGTTCGTCGGGCGGCGGCCTCGTGTTGGTCGGTAAGTGGAGGTGCCCCGTGCTGGGTCCCGTGATTCTCGCCGCGTCGCGCAGCGACCGGATGCGTCGGCTGGTCTCGGCCGCGCCCGTGACCAAGCCGGTCGTCGACCGGTTCATCCCCGGCGAGACGGTCGACGAGGTGCTGCCGATCATCCAGGGCCTCACCGACCAGGGCCTGGAGTTGACGATGGACGTCGTCGGCGAGGACATCACCAACCCCGCGCAGGCCGAGGCCGCCCGCGACGCCTACCTGGAGCTGGTCGACCGGCTCAAGCCGCTCGACCTCGGCGCCCGCGCCGAGATGTCGGTCAAGCTGTCCATGTTCGGCCAGGCTCTGGACGGCGGCCACGAGCTGGCCCTGAAGAACGTCCGCCCGGTCGTCGAGGCCGCCGCCGAGATCGGCACCACGGTCACCCTCGACGCCGAGGACCACACCACCCTCGACTCGATGTTCGCCATCCACGAGGAGCTGCGGAAGGACGTCCCGCAGACCGGCTGCGTCATCCAGGCCTACCTCTTCCGCACCGAGGCCGACGCGCGCCGGCTCGCCGACAACGGCAGTCGCGTACGGTTGGTGAAGGGCGCCTACAAGGAGCCCGCCGAGGTCGCGTACCAGCAGCGCCACGAGATCGACAAGGCGTACGTGCGCATCCTGCGGACGCTGATGGAGGGCGAGGGCTACCCGATGATCGGGTCCCACGACCCGCGTCTGATCTCCATCGCGCAGGAGCTGGCCCGGACCGCCGGGCGAAAGCTCGACGAGTACGAGTTCCAGATGCTGTACGGCATCCGCGGCGACGAGCACCTGCGGCTGGCCGCCGAGGGCCACCGCATGCGCGTCTACACCGCCTACGGCACCGACTGGTACGGCTACTTCATGCGCCGTCTGGCGGAGAAGCCGGCCAACCTCCGGTTCTTCGCCCGCTCGATGGTCAGCAAGGGCTGAGCCCGCCCGCTCGCAAGACCGCTCAGTTAAAGGAGTTACGGAACCCATGGACGCTGTGACCCAGGTCCCCACCCCCGTCAACGAGCCGGTGCACGGCTACGCCCCCGGCTCGCCCGAGCGCGCCCGTCTGGAGGCCAAGCTCAAGGAGCTGGCCGACAACCCGATCGACCTGCCCTGCACCATCGGCGGCGTGAAGCGGATGGGCGGCGGCGAGCGCTTCGACGTCGTGCAGCCGCACAACCACAAGGCGCGCCTGGGCACGTACGCGAACGCCACCCAGCAGGACGCCCAGGACGCGATCGACGCCGCCCTGGCCGCCGCCCCGGCCTGGCGCGCGATGTCCTTCGACGACCGCGCGGCGATCATCCTGCGCGCCGCCGAGCTGCTGTCCGGCCCGTGGCGCGAGACCATCGCCGCCTCCACGATGCTCGGCCAGTCCAAGACGGCCCAGCAGGCCGAGATCGACAGCCCCTGCGAGCTGATCGACTTCTGGCGGTTCAACGTCCACTACGCCCGCAACATCCTGGCCGAGCAGCCCCCGGCCAACTCCCAGGGCGTGTGGAACCGCATGGACCACCGCCCGCTGGAGGGCTTCGTCTACGCGATCACGCCGTTCAACTTCAGCGCGATCGCGGCCAACCTGCCCACCGCCCCGGCCCTGATGGGCAACGTGGTGGTCTGGAAGCCGTCCCCGACCCAGACGCACGCCGCCGTGCTGCTGATGCGGCTCCTGGAGGAGGCCGGGCTGCCCAAGGGTGTCATCAACCTGGTCACCGGCGACGGCATCGCGGTCTCCGAGGTCGCCCTGGAGCACCGGGACCTCGCCGGCATCCACTTCACCGGCTCGACTCCGACCTTCCAGCACCTGTGGAAGACGGTCGGCAACAACATCGAGAAGTACCGCACGTACCCGCGCCTGGTCGGCGAGACCGGCGGCAAGGACTTCCTGGTCGCCCACCCGAGCGCCGACCGCGCCGTGCTGAAGACCGCCCTGACCCGCGGCGCCTTCGAGTACCAGGGCCAGAAGTGCAGCGCCACCTCCCGCGCGTACATCCCGGCGTCCATCTGGAACGACGGCTTCAAGGAGGAGTTCGCCGCCGAGGTCGACTACCTCACCATGGGTGACGTCACCGACCTGTCGAACTTCATGGGCGCCGTCATCGACGAGCGGTCCTTCGCCAAGAACAAGGCCGCCATCGACCGCGCCAAGGCGGACGACACCTGCACGATCGTCGCGGGCGGCACCTACGACGACTCGGTCGGCTACTTCGTCCGTCCGACGGTCGTCGAGTGCTCCGACCCGGAGAACGAGGTGTTCCGCACCGAGTACTTCGGCCCGTTCCTCGCCGTCCACGTCTACGAGGACGACAAGTACGACGAGATGCTGACCCAGATGGAGTCGGTGTCCGACTACGCCCTCACGGGCTCGGTCGTCTCCAACGACCGCGCGGCGGCGGCGTACACGATGGAGAAGCTGCGCTACGCGGCCGGCAACTTCTACATCAACGACAAGTCGACCGGCGCCGTGGTCGGCCAGCAGCCCTTCGGCGGCGGCCGTGCCTCCGGCACCAACGACAAGGCCGGCGCTCCGCAGAACCTGATGCGCTGGACGCTGACCCGCGCCATCAAGGAGACGCTGGTCGCGCCGACCGACTACGCGTACCCGCACATGGGCTGACGCCCTGTGGAACAACGCCCGACGGGCCAGGTCACCCGACCTGGCCCGTCGGGCGTTTTCGCAGGTCGGGACCGGGTGGCCGAGGGCACCGTCTCAGATAGTAGGAAGTCCGAGTAATTGTGGAGACAGACGCTCCGTACTCCCTTAACTTTGTAGGAGCCGAACGTCCCGCTCGATCGAGCGAAGGGCGGTCGTGAGCCGGGCCCCGTGCAGGCAACCCCTGCGGCTCCGCGCTCCCCGCCCCTTCCGGCGTCTCCCCGTACCACTCGCTTTCCGCGCTCTTCGCGTGCCGAAGGAGTCGATTCCCATGGCCGAGACGACCGTCCGCCGCCGAGTCCGCCATCTCTCCCCCACCAGTGACTCCGACCGCAAGAACGCCGCGGCCGCCCTCCAGCGCGCCCTCGACCGCCGGGACAACGGCGGCGCCACCGGCCACTGAGCCGGAGGTGACAGGCCGGCGTCCGCATGCCGGACGCCGCATGTCATCCCGTGGGACGAGGGGTAGGGTGCCGTCATGTCTCGCAGCCTCAATCTCGCAGTGATTCCCGGTGACGGCATCGGCCAGGAGGTCGTGGCCGAAGGTCTCAAGGTCCTCTCCGCCGTCCTTCCGCAGGATGTGAAGCTGGAGACCAAGGAGTTCGACTTCGGCGCCCGGCGCTACCACGCCACCGGTGAGACGCTCACCGACGCCGACCTCGACGCCCTCAAGGCGCACGACGCCATCCTGCTCGGCGCGATCGGCGACCCGTCAGTGCCGTCCGGCGTCCTGGAGCGCGGCTTCCTGCTCAAGCTCCGCTTCGCCTTCGACCACCACGTCAACCTGCGGCCGTCCAAGCTGCTGCCGGGTGTCGCCACCCCGCTCGCCGGGCAGCCGGAGATCGACTTCGTCGTCGTCCGCGAGGGCACCGAGGGCCCCTACACCGGCAACGGCGGCACCATCCGCAAGGGCACCGAGCACGAGGTCGCCACCGAGGTCTCCGTCAACACGGCCTTCGGTGTCGAGCGCGTCGTCCGCGACGCCTTCGCCCGCGCGCAGGCCCGCCCGCGCAAGAAGCTGGCGCTGATCCACAAGAACAACGTGCTGACCTTCGCCGGTCACCTGTGGACGAACGTCTTCGACAAGGTGGCCGCGGAGTACCCCGAGGTCACCACCGAGTACATGCACGTCGACGCGGCGACGATCTACCTCGTCACCCAGCCCGAGCGCTTCGACGTGATCGTCACCGACAATCTCTTCGGCGACATCATCACCGACCTCGCCGCGGCCGTCTCCGGCGGCATCGGCGTCGCCGCGAGCGGGAACATCAACCCCTCCGGCGACTTCCCCTCGATGTTCGAGCCGGTCCACGGTTCCGCGCCCGACATCGCCGGCCAGGGCAAGGCCGACCCCACCGCCACGGTGCTGTCCGTCGCCCTGCTGCTGCGCCACCTCGGTCACGAGGCCGAGGCCACCCGGATCGAGGACGCCGTCTCCGCGGACCTCGGCGAGCGCGGGGACCTGCCCGCCCGGAGCACCTCCGAGATCGGCGACGCGCTCGCCGTACGAGTAGCCGGCTGACACCCGCCGCGCCACTCGATCGAATCCGTTTCGAAGCCGCCGGGTCTCAAAACAAGGCACCCGGCGGCTTTCTCCTGCGTCCGCCAGGTGCGACCATCGAACCCTGGGCCGCATTCACCCCGTTTCAGCCATCGCCACTCGCGCGCGATAATCGAACGCGAAGCCGCGACATGAGGGAATGCTCGGACGTCCTAGCACCGGCCACCGGCCGTACGGGCGTGACCGCGGCCCGTCACAACCGAACCGGTGAAGGACATCAACCCATGACGACGCCCACGATCGAGCTCAAGCCCTCCGCCAACCCGCTCTCCGACACGGAGCGGCAGGCGATCCTGGCCAACCCCGGGTTCGGCCGCCACTTCACCGATCACATGGTGACGGTGAAGTGGACCGAGGGCCGGGGCTGGCACGACGGTCAGCTCGTTCCGTACGCCCCGCTCTCCCTCGACCCGGCCACCATGGTCCTGCACTACGCGCAGGAGATCTTCGAGGGTCTGAAGGCCTACCGGCGCCCCGACGGGTCCGTCGCCACCTTCCGCCCGGAGAAGAACGCGCAGCGCTTCCAGGCGTCCTCGCGCCGGCTCGGCATGCCGGAGCTGCCGGTGGAGACGTTCATCGAGGCGTGCGACGCCCTTGTCCGGCAGGACCGGAACTGGGTGCCCGGGCACGGCGGCGAGGAGTCCCTCTACCTCCGCCCCTTCATGATCGCCACCGAGGTGGGTCTGGGTGTGAAGCCGGCCAACGAGTACCTCTTCATCGTCATCGCCTCCCCGGCCGGCGCCTACTTCCCCGGCGGCGTCAAGCCGGTCTCCATCTGGGTCTCCGAGGACCGGGTCCGCGCCGTCCCCGGCGGCATGGGCGACGCCAAGACCGGCGGCAACTACGCCGCCTCCCTGCTCGCCCAGGCCGAGGCCGCCGCGAAGGGCTGCGACCAGGTCTGCTACCTCGACGCGGTCGAGCACCAGTGGGTCGAGGAACTCGGCGGCATGAACCTGTACTTCGTCTACGGGGACAAGATCGTCACCCCGGCCCTCACCGGCTCCATCCTGGAGGGCGTCACCCGCGACTCCCTCCTCACGGTCGCCCGCGACCTCGGCTACGAGGCCGAGGAGGGCCGCGTCTCGGTCGAGCAGTGGCAGCGCGACTCGGAGAACGGCACCCTCACCGAGGTCTTCGCCTGCGGCACCGCGGCCGTGATCACTCCGGTCGGCACGGTGAAGCGGGCCGGTGCCCAGTGGCAGCAGAGCGGGGGCGAGCCCGGCGAGGTGACACGGCGGCTGCGTAGCGCGCTGCTGGACATCCAGCGGGGCACGGCCGAGGACACGCACGGGTGGATGCACCGCCTGGCGTGAGGACTCCGGCGGCATAGGCCGGGCGTCGCCGGGGGCTCCGCCCCCGGACCCCCGGCCTATGCCCGCCGCCCACCACTCGACTCGGTCGGGCGGGAAGCGGGCCCGACCGGCGCCTCCCCGGGTGCCGTCACCACGGCGGCACCGGCACCCGGTGTCCACACCAGGTACACCACCCCGCCCACCAGCCCCGACAGCAGGAAGCTGCAGTCCACCCCGCCGGTGAAGGCCAGCAGCGGGCCCTCGTACGACGGCAGGGACACCGCCAGCAGGCCGACGGCCGCGCCCACCGCCCAGGCCACCGTGGCGGGGACGTTCCAGCCGACCCGGTACCAGTAGGCGCCGCCGCGGGCCCGGCGGTTGAAGACCTGGAGCGCGTCGGCGTCGTACACCCCGCCGCAGCGGACGAAGCCGATCATCGTGATGACCGCCCACGGCGTGCCGATCGCCGTCAGCAGCAGCACGAACGACGTCATCGCCGACTGCGCGTCCCAGGCGTAGTGCCCGACGAAGACACAGGCCGTGGCGACCACGGCGACCGCGCAGGTGGCCCGGGCCCGGGAGGCGCGCGGCAGGATGGCGTCCAGGTCCAGGCCCATGGAGTACAGCATCAGCCCCGCGTTGCCGACCGAGCCCGCGGAGGCGGCGAGCAGCAGCGGGACCAGGTACCAGGTGGGGGCGGCGTCGACCAGCGGCCCGGCGTAGTCCAGGGCGGCGCGGGCGGCGTACGCGGTGAAGGTGCCGAAGAGCTGCGGCACCAGCAGGCCCAGCATCAGCCCCAGCCAGGTCGCGTGCAGTACCCGGCGGGAGGAGAAGCGGGCCGGGGAGATGTACCGGGTGTAGTCGCCGAGCAGGGTGATGAAGGCGACCGGCCCGGACAGGCCGGCGGCCACGGCCGCGAGCAGCCACGTCGGCCAGAACCCGCCCAGCAGGTACCCGCCCGCGTCCGGCAGCGCGGCGGTCGTGAAGTCGGGGGCGTAGGCGATCACGCCCAGGACCAGCAGGGCGGTCATGCCGAAGGCCAGCACCCGGGACATGGCGAGCAGCACCCGGTAGCCGTAGACCGCGCCCGCCACGGTCGCCGCGGCGAGCAGCCCGTAGACCACGGCGTACGCGGCCCCGCCCTGCGGCAGGCCGAAGAGCCGGCCCAGCACGCCCATCATCACGTCGCCGCCGATCCACACGGTCAGCGCGGTGTAGCCGAGGGCGAGGAGCAGGCCGAGCACCGAGCCGACCAGTCGTCCGCGCACGCCGAACTGGGCGCCGGACGACGTGGACAGGTTGGTGCCGGTGCGCAGGGAGACCAGGGCCAGCGGAGCCGTGAAGAGGGTGCCGACGACCGTACCCGCCACCACCGAGCTGACCGACGCCCACCAGTCGAGGCCGAAGGACGGCGGCAGCCAGCCGAAGACGATCACGCCCAGGCAGAGATTGGACCCCAGCAGGATCGAGACCAGGTCCCGGGGCCCGCTGGTGCGTTCCCCTTCGGGGATGGTGTCGACTCCGCGCTGTTCTATCGGCATGGCTGGTCTCCTTCGACGGCCGCCTGAGGTTTAGAGCGACGTTCAATGTGACGTCTGCCCCGTCGGTCCGTCAATCCTTCCGTTGCAGGAATCGCATGTTTAGAGTGTTGCTCTAATGTCATGTCGGCAAGGAGGTACCGCGTCGTGAGACTGACTCCCACGGAACGTGACCGGCTGCTGCTCTTCGGAGCGGCCGAGCTGGCCCGTGCCCGCCGCGCGCGCGGGCTCAGGCTGAACGTGCCGGAGGCGACCGCGCTGATCGCGGACACCGTGTGCGAGGCCGCCCGCGACGGTGCCCGCCTCGCGGAGGCGATCGAACGGGCCCGGTCCGTACTCGGCCCGGACGACGTGCTGCCCGGTGTCGCGGACGTGGTCACCGAGGTGCATGTGGAGGCCGTCTTCGACGACGGCTCCCGGCTCGCGGTCGTCTCCGACCCCATCGGGGGCGGGGCGCTCGGACCGGCGGGCCCGGGGGCCCTGCTGCCGGGCCCCGGTCACGCGGAACCCGAGGCCGCGGTGCGTGTCCCGGTCACCAACACCGCGACCGTGCCGGTCTCCGTGACCTCGCACTTCCACTTCTTCGAGGCCAACCCGCGCCTGGACTTCGACCGCGAGCGGGCCTACGGCATGCGCCTCGCCGTCCCCGCCGGTTCCTCGGTCCGCTTCGGACCCGGGGAGAGCGCCGAGGTCGGCCTCGTGCCCATCGGCGGCCGGCGGATCGCGATCGGCTTCGCCGGCCTGGTCGACGGTCCGCTGGACGCGCCGGGGGCCAAGGAGGAGGCGCTGCGGCGGGCCGCGGCCTGCGGATACCTGGGGATCACCACACCGGAAGGAGGCGGGCGATGAGCCGCTCGAAGGGACGCGAGATCAGCGAGTCGATCCACATCGACCCCCACGCCTACGCCGCCACCCACGGCCCCCGCGCCGGCGACCGCGTCCGCCTCGGCGACTCGGGGCTGGTGATCCGCGTCGAGTCCGACGCCCAGCGCTACGGCGACGAGTTCCTCGCCGGGTTCGGCAAGACCGCACGCGACGGACTGCACCTCAAGGCCGCCGCCGTCCGCGAGACCTGCGACGTCGTGATCAGCAACGTCGTCGTGATCGACGCCGCCCAGGGGATCAGGAAGGTCTCCATCGGCATCCGCGAGGGCCGGATCCGCGGGATCGGCCGGGCCGGTAACCCCGACACCCTCGACGGGGTCGACGTCGTGGTCGGCACGGGCACGTCCATCGTCTCCGGCGAGGGCCTCATCGCCACCGCCGGCGCCGTCGACACCCACGTCCACCTGCTCTCCCCGCGCGTCATGGAGGCGTCGCTCGCGTCCGGCGTGACGACGATCATCGGCCAGGAGTTCGGCCCCGTCTGGGGCGTCGGCGTCAACTCGCCCTGGGCGCTGAAGCACGCGTTCGGCGCGTTCGACGCCTGGCCGGTCAACATCGGGTTCCTCGGACGGGGTTCGTCGTCCCACGAGGCGCCGCTCGTCGAGGCGCTGGCCGAGGGCGGCGCGAGCGGCTTCAAGGTGCACGAGGACATGGGCGCCCACACCCGCGCCCTCGACACCGCCCTGCGCGTCGCCGAGGAGCACGACGTCCAGGTGGCGCTGCACAGCGACGGCCTGAATGAGTGCCTCTCCGTGGAGGACACCCTCCGTGTCCTGGAGGGCCGCACCATCCACGCCTTCCACATCGAGGGCTGCGGCGGCGGGCACGTCCCCAACGTGCTGAAGATGGCCGGTGTCCCCAACGTCATCGGCTCCTCCACCAACCCCACCCTGCCCTTCGGCCGGGACGCGGTCGCCGAGCACTACGGCATGATCGTCTCCGTCCACGACCTGAAGACCGACCTGCCGGGCGACGCCGCCATGGCCCGCGACCGCATCCGCGCCGGGACCATGGGCGCCGAGGACGTGCTGCACGACCTCGGCGCGATCGGCATCACCTCCTCGGACGCGCAGGGCATGGGCCGGGCCGGTGAGACGGTCCGCCGCACCTTCGCCATGGCCGGCAAGATGAAGGCCGAGTTCGGCGCCCCCGACGACGACCACGACAACGAGCGCGTCCTGCGCTACATGGCGAAGCTGACCATCAACCCCGCCATCGCCCACGGCCTCTCCCACGAGGTCGGCTCGATCGAGGTCGGCAAGCTCGCCGACATCGTCCTGTGGCGCCCGGAGTACTTCGGTGCCAAGCCGCAGCTCGTCCTCAAGTCGGGCTTCCCGGCGTACGGCGTGGTCGGCGACCCCAACGCGGCCACCGACACCTGCGAACCCCTGGTGCTGGGCCCGCAGTTCGGCGCGCACGGCGCCACGCCCGCCGACATCTCGGTGGCTTTCGTCGCCCAGGCCGCTCTCGACCAGGGCGGCGACACGATGCCGACCCGTCGCCGCCGGGTCGCGGTGCGCGGCACCCGCGGCATCGGCCCGGCCGACCTGCGCCTGAACTCCCGTACCGGCGCGGTCGACGTCGACCAGCGCACGGGCCTGGTCACCCTGGACGGCGACCCGCTGCGCTCCGAACCGGCCGAGTCCGTCTCCCTCAACCGCCTCTACTTCCTGTGAAGGTACCCGCGATGACCCCTGCCGCCGACGGCTTCCGCATGCCCCCCGAATGGGCTCCGCACGAGCGCACCTGGATGGCGTGGCCGGGCCCCAACCCCACCTTCGAGAGCCCCGAGGAGCTGTCCGCCGCGCGTATCGCCTGGGCGTCCGTCGCCCGTGCCGTCCACCGCTTCGAGCCGGTCACGGTGGTGTGCGGCCCGGGTCAGTCGGCCGAGGCGCGCACCCTGCTGGGCGACGGGATCGACACGGTCGAGCGCGACCTGGACGACGCCTGGATGCGCGACATCGGCCCCACCTTCCTCACGGACGGCACCGAACTGGCCGCCGTCGACTGGACCTTCAACGGCTGGGGCGCCCAGGACTGGGCCCGCTGGGACCACGACGCGAAGATCGGCGCGCACGTCGCCGACCTCGCGGGCGCCCGGACGTACACCTCACCGCTGGTCAACGAGGGCGGCGGCATCCACGTCGACGGTGAGGGCACCGTCCTGCTCACCGAGACCGTGCAGCTCGGGCCCGAGCGCAACCCCGGCTGGACGAAGGAGCGGGTCGAGGCGGAGATCCACGCCCACCTCGGCACCCGCAAGGCGATCTGGCTGCCGCGCGGCCTCGCCGGCGACTACCCCCCGTACGGCTTCGGCACCCTCGGCCACGTCGACATCGTCGCCGCCTTCGCCGCCCCCGGCGTCGTCGTCGCCCACCACCAGCCCGACCCGGCCCACCCCGACCACGAGGTGACCAAGGAGGCCATCGGCATCCTGCGCTCGGCCACCGACGCCCGGGGGCGCCGCCTGGAGGTCGTCGAGGTGCCCGCCCCGACCGTCCTGGAGGCCGACGGGCACTGGGCGGACTACTCCTACATCAACCACTACCTCTGCAACGGCGGCGTCGTGCTCTGCGGCTTCGACGACCCGCGCGACGAGATCGCGGCCGGCATCTTCCGCCGGCTCCACCCGCGGCGCACGGTGACCCTGGTGGACGCGCGCACGATCTTCGCGGGCGGCGGCGGCATCCACTGCATCACGCAGCAGCAGCCGAGGACGGGCTGACGGCGGGGCGGCTTCGGCGATCGGGTAGAACGTACGGGTGGATGTACTGCTCTGCACGGCCTGCGGACACCGACTGACCGAGCCGCTGCGTCTTCTGCCCGAGGTGCCACCGCACCCGGAGTACGACGGACTGGAGAACCCCGACGGCTCGCGGCACGCCCCGCCGACCCTGCCGCCCGGCGGGTACGCGGTGGACCCCGAGCCGAGCGGGGCGCCGTACGTGCCGCACCCGGACCCGGAGTGGGAAGGGGCGACCCTGCCCGGAGTCTCGGTGGGGGAGTTGGACGGCCCCCGCACCATGGTCTCCAGGGGGCCGCGCGGCACCCTGGTGGTCAACCCGGAGGACGCCCGCGAGCGGCTGTCCGGCAATCCGGACGTCCAGGAGTCGGGGTGCTGCGGAGCACTCGGCATGGAAGGGCCCAACCAGGTGTGCGGGGGGTGCGGAGCAGCGGTGGCCACCTGGCACAGCGAGTGTTACGGGCCGTGGGAGATCCGCTTCCTCCCGGACGCGGTCCGGGTGGCCTCGGCATGAGCACCCCGGGCGCCCGCCGCCGCAACACCGCCCCACCGCGCGAGGACGTCCTCGCCGCCGCCATGGAGATGATCGCCGAGCGCGGTCTGGAGAAACTCACCATGGCGGCACTCGGCCGCGAGGTCGGCATGAGCAGCGGCCACCTCCTCTACTACTTCCGCTCCAAGGACGAACTGCTGCTGCGCACCCTGGAGTGGAGCGAGGGCCGGCTCGGCGTCGAACGCGGCCGCCTGCTGACCCGGCCGGGAACGGCCCGGGAACGCCTCGACGCCTACGTCGGCCTGTACGTCCCCGAGGGCCACCGCGATCCGCACTGGACGCTGTGGATGGAGGTCTGGAACCGCTCGCAGAGCGCCGCCGACGAATCCGCCGCCCGCGACCGGCAGGCCGCCATCGAGGGCGCCTGGCACCGCGACCTGGTGGCCCTGCTCGCCGAGGGCGTCTCGCGCGGCGAGTTCCGCCCCGTCGACCCCGACCGCTTCGCCGCCCGGCTGCGCGCCCTCCTCGACGGCTTCGCCATCCACGTGGCGATCGGACTGCGCGGGACGGACCGGGGGCGGGTTCTCGGCCATGTACGGGAGTTCCTGGACGAGAGCCTGGGCCCGGACGCCTGACCACGCGCCCGGGCCGACCGCGGGCCTACGGCACGCGTGACCAGCACGGCGCTCGCATCCTGAGACGGTCGGTGAACACGGGGGCGGTCTGTGCCAGACTGCCCCCGTGCTCTCGTTCGCCACGATTATTGGCAGCAGGCGCGCCGGTCCGCAGTGACCACCACGTACGACCAAGGTACGGGTGGACACCGTCGTCCTCGACCCGCGCGCAGACCTCTCGCACCCGCGAGAGGTTTTTCGTTTTCCTGGCCCACCCCCAGCCGGGAAGAGAGCGTGCGGGATCATAGACGGACGGTGGAACCGGTCATTCCGGTAGACCGAGATCCCCAACAGGAGTCTTCAGATCATGACCGCACCCAGCGAACTCGACGATTCGTTCCACGTCTTCGACACCACCCTGCGCGACGGTGCGCAGCGCGAGGGCATCAACCTCACGGTCGCGGACAAGCTGGCCATCGCACGGCACCTGGACGACTTCGGTGTGGGCTTCATCGAGGGCGGCTGGCCCGGCGCGAACCCGCGGGACACCGAGTTCTTCGCCCGCGCGCAGCAGGAGATCGACTTCAAGCACGCCCGGCTGGTGGCCTTCGGCTCCACCCGCCGCCCGGGTGCGACCGCCGCCGAGGACCACCAGGTCAAAGCGCTCCTGGAGTCCGGCGCCCAGGTGATCACCCTGGTCGCCAAGTCCCACGACCGGCACGTCGAACTCGCCCTGCGCACCACGCTCGACGAGAACCTGGCGATGGTGCGGGACACCGTCTCCCACCTCGTCGCGCGGGGCCGCCGGGTCTTCGTCGACTGCGAGCACTTCTTCGACGGCTACCGCGCCAACCCCGAGTATGCGAAGGCCGTCGTCCGCGCCGCCTCGGAAGCGGGCGCCGACGTCGTCATCCTCTGCGACACCAACGGCGGCATGCTCCCGGCGCAGATCCAGGCCGTGGTCGGCACGGTACTGGCCGACACCGGCGCCCGGCTCGGCATCCACGCCCAGGACGACACCGGCTGCGCCGTCGCCAACACCCTCGCCGCGGTCGACGCGGGCGCGACCCACGTCCAGTGCACGGCGAACGGCTACGGCGAGCGCGTCGGCAACGCCAACCTGTTCCCGGTCGTGGCCGCGCTGGAGCTGAAGTACGGCAAGCGGGTCCTCCCCGAGGGCAGGCTCCGCGAGATGACCCGCATCTCCCACGCCGTCGCCGAGGTCGTCAACCTCACCCCCTCCACCCACCAGCCCTACGTCGGCGTCTCCGCCTTCGCGCACAAGGCCGGTCTGCACGCCTCCGCGATCAAGGTCGATCCCGACCTGTACCAGCACATCGCCCCCGAGCTGGTCGGCAACACCATGCGGATGCTGGTCTCCGACATGGCCGGCCGCGCCTCCATCGAGCTGAAGGGCAAGGAACTCGGCATCGACCTCGGCGGCGACCGCGAACTGGTCGGCCGGGTCGTCGAGCGCGTGAAGGAACGCGAGCTGGCGGGCTACACCTACGAGGCCGCGGACGCGAGTTTCGAACTCCTGCTGCGCGCCGAGGCCGAGGGCAGCCCCCTCGAGTACTTCGACGTCGAGTCCTGGCGCTCGATCGCCGAGGACCGCCCCGACGGCACCCACGCCAACGAGGCCACGGTCAAGCTCTGGGCCAAGGGTGAGCGCATCGTCGCCACGGCCGAGGGCAACGGGCCGGTCAACGCCCTGGACCGCGCCCTGCGGGTCGCCCTGGAGAAGATCTACCCGGAGCTGGCCAAGCTCGACCTGGTCGACTACAAGGTCCGCATCCTGGAGGGCGTGCACGGCACCCAGTCCACGACGAGGGTCCTCATCTCCACGAGCGACGGGACGGGGGAGTGGTCCACGGTGGGCGTCGCGGAGAACGTCATCGCCGCCTCGTGGCAGGCCCTGGAGGACGCCTACACGTACGGGCTGCTGCGGGCGGGGGTCGCACCCGCCGGGTGAGCCGGTGCCCGGTCCGGTCCTCCCGACGGTGTCCCGGTCGGTTTCCTGACCCGTACTGATGTCTTATTGGGGTCGATTCGGGTACTTTCGAACGTATGAAGGACGCACGTGTTCGAGTCCTCATACGCCTCCTGGTCGCGCCGGTCATCGCCGCGCTGGCGGTGCTGATGGCCGGTGCGCCGGGCGCCCAGGCGGCCACCGACGTCTCCGAGATCGGCGCGGCCCTGCGCGAGAGTCCCGTGTACGTGGACCCGGCCGCCGCCGACCTGCTGTCGTCGGCGGACGCGGAAGCGCTCGCCGACAAGATCGAGGACGCGAACGAACCCGTCTTCGTGGCGGTCCTCCCCGCCGATTACCCGACCGAGAACCTCTTCCGGAACCTGCGTACCGAGACCGGCATCACCGGTCTGTACGGCGTCCGGCTCGGCGATCAGTTCGACGCACGCGCCGACAGCAGGGTGCTGAGCCGCCAGGGCGTGGAGAACCTGGTCACGGCCGCGCAGGGCGCGGGCGACACCAAGGCCCAGCTGAACGACTTCGTCGACGACGCGCTGCGCAGCGTGCGCGGCTCCGCACCCTCGTCCTGGGACTCCGGCGGCGCCTCGGCGCCGACCGGTGCGCTGATCACCGCCGGCGCGGTCGTGGCCATCGGCGGCGCGAGCGTCTACGCGCTCTCCCGGCGCAATCGGCGCCGCCGCGAGGAGGAGCAGCGGGAGGCGCTGGAGAGGCTGCGCGTGGTGGTCGACGAGGACATCACGGCGTTCGGCGAGGAACTCGACCGTCTGGACTTCCACCCGGCGGAACCGCGCGCCGACGACGCGATGCGCACGGACTACGAACGCGCCCTCGACGCCTACGAGCAGGCCAAGACGTTCATGGGCGACGCCCGTAAACCGGAGGACGTCCGCGCGGTCACCCAGGCCCTGGAGGACGGCCGCTTCTCGCTCGCACAGCTCGCCGCCCGCCGCGAGGGCAGGCAGCTGCCCGAACGCCGCCCGCCCTGCTTCTTCGACCCGCGCCACGGCCCGTCGGTCGCCGACGTCACCTGGACCCCGCAGGGCGGTGCCACCCGCCAGGTCCCGGTCTGCGCCGCCGACCAGGCCCGCCTCTCCGACGGACGCGACCCGATGATCCGCGAGGTGGACACCGAGTACGGCCGCCGCCCCTACTGGGACGCGGGCCCGGCCTACGGACCCTGGGCGGGCGGCTACTTCGGCGGCGGCATCCTGCCCGGCCTGCTGGTCGGCACCATGCTGGGCAGCATGATGGCGGGCCCCGCCTACGGAGCCGGTTACGGTGCCGGCTACGGCGACTTCGGCGGCCACGAGGGCGGCGACGTCTCCGGCGCGGACTTCGACCCGGGCGACTTCGGCGGCGGATTCGGGGGCGGCGACTTCGGCGGGGGCGGCGGTTTCGGCGGCGGAGGCGACTTCGGCGGAGGCTTCTGACGGCGCTCCCGACGGTGCCCCGCCGCCGGGCGGGGCCGGAGTCGGACCGGTATCGAGATATTCAGACCGGCGTCACGCGGGACGACCGCGGTGCCCGGGACGCCCGCCGCACAGCCGACGCCGCGACGGCGAGAACGAGGGCGGCGGCGACGAGTCCCGCGCTGACCCACACCGGCGACCGGTACCCGAACCCCGCGCCGATCGCCGCACCCCCGGCCCACGGACCCAACGCCGCCCCCACGTTGAACGCGGCCGTCGCGAAGCCCCCGGCCAGCGTGGGCGCACCCGGCGCCGCGTACAGCGCCTGCGAGATGAGCGTGGAGCCGACCCCGAAGGAGAGGGCGCCCAGCAGGAACACGAGGGTGAGGGCCGGAACCGGGTCACCGGCGCCGAGCGCGAGCGCGCACCACCCGGCGCACAGCGTGGCACCGCCCGCCGTCACCACCGGCAGCGGACGCCGGTCGGCGAACCGCCCGCCCGCACTCACCCCGGCGAACGCCCCCGCCCCGAACAGCGCCAGCACGCCGGGCACCCACGCGTCGTCGAGCCCGCCGACCTCGGTGGCCAGCGGCGCGAGGTAGGTGAACGCGCAGAAGGTCGCCCCGTTCACCAGCGCTCCCAGCAGCAGCGTGACCAGGAGGTGCGGGCTGCGCAGGGCCCGTACCTCGCCCCGCAGCGGGGGAGGAGCGACGTCGGCGGCCCCGCCCGGAACCGACCGGGCGACCGCCACCACGGCGGGTACCGACAGCAGCGCCACCGCCCAGAACGCCGACCGCCAGCCCCACAGCTGCCCGAGCAGTGCCCCGGCGGGCACCCCGACCACGCAGGCCAGCGTGACCCCGGCGAGCAGAGTGGACGTGGCCCGCCCCTTCGCCTCCGGGGCGACCATCCCCGTGGCGGCCACCAGGGCGACGGCCAGGAACCCGGCGTCGGCCAGCGCCCCGACCACCCGCGTGGCCAGCAGCACTCCGAAACTGTCGGTGGCGGCACCGACCACATGGACGGCGAGGAAGACGATCAGGAAGCCCAGCAGGGCGCCCCGTCGTGACCAGCGCCGGCCGAGCGCCGCCATCAGCGGCGCCCCGACGACCATGCCCACCGCGAAGGCGGAGGTCAGCGCCCCCGCGGCCGGCACGGTGACCTGTAGGTCCCTGGCGATGTCCGGCACCAGCCCGGACAGCATGAACTCGGACGTTCCCTGGGCGAACACGGCAAGGCCCAGCAGAAGAAGAGCGAACGGCATGAGGAAACTCCGCACCCGGAAGTCGACGTCGAACACGACACGGCGGTCGGTCGTCCGGCGGGCGGCGGTGGAGACAGCGGCGACTACGGGTACGCGCGCGGCGCGTCCCTCAGCCCGGCATCACGAACGGCCACCGGAGGACCGGTGGCCGGAGTCTGGACGCTTCGGGGCTGTTCACGTCGGACAGATTAGCGCCTCTCGGCACAGGACACGACCGAGTATGCGGCGGCCGAGCGGGCGGGCCGGGTGGACCGGACGGGACGGGTCCGCGACCCGTCGCCGCCCCCGCCGCCGCCCCCGCGCCGGACCACGACGACCGCCGCGAGGCCGACGGCCAGGCCGAGCGCGGTCTGTACGCCGAAGGGTTCACCGAACATCAGGGCGCCCCACACGGCCGTGACCGGGGCCATGAGGAACATGAGGGTGTTGACCTCGGTGATTCCGGACCGTCGCAGGATCAGCCAGTACAGCCCGTAGCCGCCGAAGGTGGGCAGCACGATGAGCCAGGCGGTCGCCACCCAGAACGAGGACTCGGCCGGCGGGGCCGCGGCCCCGGTGCCGAACGCCAGGCCCGAGAAGAGGACGGCGCTGGTCGCGCAGTGGATCGTCAGCGCCACCCGGGGCTCGACCGGCAGGCGTGAGCGGCCCTCCAGGAAGGTGGCCGCCACCAGCGACAGCATGCCGAGGAAGGGCACGAAGTACGCCCACCAGGCCACGTCCGCTCCCGCCGCCGCGGCGTCGGCGACCGTGACCGTGGCGACGCCGGCCAGCCCCAGCCACAGTCCGAGCCACTGCCGGCGCGAGACGTACTGCCGCAGCAGCGGGCCGGCGAGCGCACCGGCGACGAGCGGCTGGACACCGTCGATCAGCGCGGTGGTGCCGCTGGAGACGCCGAGCTGGATGGCGTAGTAGACGCTGAGCAGATACCCGCTCTGCGACAGGGCGCCGACGGCGATCTGCCGGCCGGCGTCCCGGAGCGTCAGGCCCCGCCACGCCGCGCGGGAGACGGCCGCGACGGCGACGAGGACCACGGCGAGTGGCAGGAAGCGCCACATCAGGAGCGTGGTCGCGTCCGCCGTTCCGGCGCCGAGCTTGGCGCCGATGAAGCCGGAGCTCCAGCACAGTACGAAGGCGACCGAGAGCAGTGCGTTCACGTCGACCACATCCGGGTTGAAGTAGACAGATCGGTTTACTTACGTTCCGGGTGCCCACTATACAGGTCGGTATACTCGTGGATATGGAGCCTGTGGAGAAGCCGCACCGCGTCCGCATGACGCCCGGCGCGCGACGCGTCCTGGAAGCCGCCGAGCGGCTGTTCTACGAGCGCGGCATCCATGCCGTGGGCGTGGACCTCATCGCCGCCGAGGCCGGGGTGACCAAGAAGACGCTGTACGACCGGTTCGGCTCGAAGGAGCAGATCGTCGTGGAGTACCTGGCCGCGCGCGACGAGCGCTGGCGGGAGATGCTGGCCGACCGTCTGGAGGCGGCCTCGGGGCAGGGCCCGGCCGCCCGGGTCCTGGCCGTCTTCGAGGCCTCGCGCGCGTGGGCGGCGGAGTACGGGGCCAAGGGGTGCAGCATGATCAACGCCCATGCGGAGATCAGCGACCCGGCCCACCCGGCGTACCCGGTCATCACCGGGCAGAAGCGGTGGATGCTCGACCTGTTCGCCCGCCTCGCCCGGGAGGCCGGCGCGGCCGGCCGGGGCGACGCGGCCGGCGGGGCGGGGGTGGACCGGCTGGCGCGCACGCTGATGCTGCTGCACGAGGGCGCGCTGGTCACGCACGGGCTGGGCGTCTTCCCGGACCCCTTCGGCCAGGCCCTCGACCAGGCGCGGGACCTGCTGGAAAACGGGGCGGCGGCCGGGCGGGGCGCACCGCTCCGGTGAGCCCGGGTCCTCCACTGCCGCGCGCCTCGTCATCGACGCGCGGAACGCCGTGGTCGCCATGGCGCACCGGGCCGCCGAGACGGTCGCCGCGATCGCGGGACCGGGCGAGCGGGCCCGGGCGGCCGGTGCGCCGGTGGTGGCGTCACGCCTGCTTGATCGCCGAGATGTCGAAGTTCAGCTTGATCTTGTCGGAGACCAGCACGCCGCCCGTCTCCAGTGCCGCGTTCCAGGTGAGCCCCCACTCCGAGCGCTTGATCTCCGCCTTGCCCTCGAAGCCGACACGCTCGTTGCCGAACGGGTCCTTGGCGGCGCCGTTGAACTCCAGGTCGATGGTGAGCGGCCTGGTGGTCCCGAGGATCGTGAGGTCGCCGGTGATGCGGTAGTCGTCGCCGCCCAGGGTCTCCGCCTCGGTGGAGCGGAAGGTCATCTTCGGGAACTCGTCCGTCTTGAAGAAGTCGGAGCTCTTGAGGTGACCGTCGCGGTCGGCGGAACCCGTGTCGATGCTGTCCATCGTGATGTCGAGGGACGCCGTGGAGCGGGTCGGGTCGACGCCGTCCAGGTGCAGGTCGCCGCTGAAGTCGAGGAACTTGCCCTTGACGTTGGTGACCATGGCGTGGCGCGCCGTGAAGCCGATCGTCGTGTGGGCGGGGTCGATCGTGTACTCGCCGGTCAGGGTGGCGAGGTCGGGGGTCGTGGTCATGGGGTCCTCCTGGGAACGGTCGAGTCGGAGTACCGAAGGGCACCTGACGTCGAACACGATGTTGAATGTTCAACCAGTTCAACGGTCCCGACTGTAGACCTATTCCGTTCAGCGTTCAACTACTGCGTGCGGGGTGGCGGCGATGTCCGCGACGCCTGAGGTGCCGTCCGCGTGTGGACGTACAACTGCCGCCGGTCGCCGACGCCGACGGGTCGCGGCAGGGGGAGTTCGTACCGCACGGGCCTGCTGTGGTCCGCGAACTGCCGGCGCGGGTTGTAGACCTGGTTGAACTTCCACAGCATGCGAGCGAAGTTCGTCTGCCCGTGCAGCAGGTTCCGGCCGAGGATCCGGGCCGCGCCGAACGCCGTCCGCAGGCCCAGGTGCTTGCGGTTGATCACGGCCTGGGTGCGCACCAGTTCCTCGTAGAACCGGTCCAGCGGCAGCGTCGTCGGCACCACGGCGTGCTGGATGTCGAAGAGGCGGTAGTCGCGGGTGGTGAGGCGGCGCGACTCGGTGTGCCAGATCTCCGTCCCCGGATACGGCGTCATCACCGTGAAGTGCACGATCTCCGGCACCGACAGCGCGAACTCCCGCACCACCCGGAAACGCTCCTCGTCCCAGGCCGGGTCCACGATGAGGTTGATGGCGACCTGGATGCCCAGTCGCCGGGCCGTCTCCAGCGCCCGGAGGTTCTCGTCCGGGCTGATCCGCTTGCGGAACAGGTCCAGGCCCTCGGCGTCGATGGCCTCCATGCCCAGGAACATGTAGCGCAGGCCGAGCCGCGCCCACCGCTCGAAGACCTCGGGGTGGCGCAGCAGCACGTCGCTGCGCGTCTCCAGGTAGTACTGCTTGCGGATGCCGCGCCGTTCCACCTCGGCGGCGATGGCGTTGCCGTGCTCGGGCCGGATGAAGGCCACGTCGTCCACGATGAAGACGTTGGGCTCGCGGATCCTCGCCAGGTCCTCGGCCGCGGCCTCGGGGGAGGCCTTGCGGTAGCTGCGGCCGTAGAACGTCCAGGCGGAGCAGAACGAACAGTCCCAGGGGCAGCCGCGGGTGAACTCGATGGAGGCGCACGGGTCCAGCTCGCCGATGAAGTAGCGGCGCCGGTTGCGCATCAGGTCGCGGGCCGGGAGCGGGGAGTCGATGCCGTGCATCATCAGCGGCGCGGGTCCGCGTCCGGCGGCGGTGATGATCCCGGGGACGCCCTCCACTCCGCCGTCGCGCACCGCCTCCAGCAGGGGCGCGATCACCGGTTCGCCCTCGCCCCGGACCACCGCGTCCACCGCCCCGGCCGACTGCTCCAGCACGTCCTCGGCGACGAAGGAGACGCTGTGCCCGCCGAAGAAGACGAAGCAGTCCGGAACCTCCCGCTTCACCTTCGACGCCAGGTCGATCGCCTCCGGGATGTTCGCCAGGTAGTTCAGCGAGACACCGAGGGCCTGAGGCCGGAACGACCGCACCTCGTCCCGCAGGGTCGCCAGGTCCAGTACCTGGAGGTCCACGACCCTGACCTCGTGCCCCGCCTCGCGGGCCGCGCCCGCCACCCGTTCGAGTCCCAGGGGTTCCAGGCGCAGGAAGATCTCGGAGTACATCAGGGCGCTGGGATGGACGAGCAGCAGGCGCATGGTCACCTCGTCGCGGATCGGAACGCACCGGAACGTAGGCGAACCGGAACGGTGGTCAGGCCTCCCCTTGGTAACCCGGCGGACCCCGCCCCCGCAGCACGTGTACCGCCGCCTGGCGGACCCCGGATCGGGGAAAGGCCATGGGCATGACCTCAAAGTGGCCGTACGCCCGCCGAACCGGCGCCGAACCCACCCGCCGCACCGTCCTGCTCGCGACCGCCCTGGCCGCCGCACTCACGCCCGCCCTCGGCACCCCGTCCGTCGGCGCTCCCGCCGCGGCCGCCGACGACCCGTACGACACCCTCCGCCGGCGCTGGCTCGGCCTCGCCCTCGGCGACGGCTACGACCCGGCCGCCGAACCGTACGCCTCCCGCCTCGCGGAGACCGGCGCCCGCGCCCGCGCCCACCGCGCCGGCATGGCCCCCACTCCCACCTCCCTGTGGCCGGGGCACCCCTTCGACCCACCCGCCGGTATCACCTTCGCCTACGGCCGCCTGTGGACCATGACCGAGGCGTACGTCCAGCAGGGCACCGGCTCCACCGGCGACGAGGCCCTCCTCGCCGACATCCTGCGCGGCCTCGACCACCTCTCGGCCACCGTCTACCACCCGGCCACCACCCGCTACGGCAACTGGTGGGAGTGGCAGATCGGCAGCCCCCGCCTCCTGATGGACATCACCGCCGCCCTGTACGACCACCTCGGCGCCGACCGCGTCACCGCCGCCTGCGCCGCCGTCGACCACTTCGTCCCCGACTCGATGCTCGGCGACTACACCGGCACCTCCACCGGCGCCAACCGCGTCGACCTGTGCCGCTCCGTCGCCCTGCGCGGCGTCCTGGGCCGGGCCCCCGCCAAGCTCGCCCTCGCCCGCGACGCCCTCTCGCCGGTCTTCCCGTACGTCACCGAGGGCGACGGCCTCTACGCCGACGGCTCGTTCGTCCAGCACACCTGGGTCGCCTACTCGGGGACGTACGGCCAGGTCATGCTGGACGGACTCGGCCGGCTGTTCACCCTGCTCGCCGGCTCGGAGTGGGAGGTGACGGACCCCGGCAAGCAGACCGTCCTCGACAGCGTCGAGCACGCCTACGCACCCCTCATCCACGACGGGCTGGTCATGGACGGCGTCAACGGCCGGGCCATCAGCCGGGGTTACCTCAAGAGCGACGACCTGCACGTCATGCGCGGCGACCACTACCACGGGCAGCGGCTCATCGCGGCCATGGCGGTCCTCGCGGGCGGCGCGAGCGACGCCGAGCGCGAGCGCTGGTACGCGCGGATCAAGGGCTGGATCGAACGGGACACCGTCACCCCCGTCCTGACGGCACCCCAGTTCGGGGTCGCCGACCTGGCCCGGCTGCACGAGATCGCGGACGCCCCCGTCGAGGCCGCCCCCGAGCCCACCGGGCACCGGCTCTTCGCGGCCATGGACCGTGCCGTCCACCGCCGTCCCGCCTTCACCGCGCACCTCGCCATGGCCAGTGACCGCATCGCCCACTACGAGTGCGGCAACGGCGAGAACCCGCGCGGCTGGCACACCGGCGCGGGCATGCTCACCTGGTGGGCGAACGGGACGGGAGCGGGCCGGTCCGATCAGTACACGGACTGGTTCTGGCCGACCGTCGACTGGTACCGGCTGCCCGGCACCACCGCCTCCACCAAGCGCCTGCCCGACCGGGCGGGCGGCGAATGGGGCGCGCCCAAGCCCGACGCCCGCTGGGTCGGCGGCACGACCGACGGCGAGTACGCGGCCGTCGGGCAGCACCTCAAAGGGCTCGGCTCGACCCTCGAAGCCCGCAAGTCCTGGTTCTTCCTCGACGACGAGGTGGTCTGCCTGGGCGCCGGCATCACCTGCGCGGACGGCGTCCCGGTCGAGACGGTCGTCGACAACCGCAACCTCGGGGAGGGTGGCCGCCAGGCCCTCGTCCGCGGCCGTGGCTGGGCCCATCTGGAGGGCCACGGCGGCTGGATCGTGCCCGAGGGCGAACTGCGGACCCTGCGCGAGGACCGCACCGGCGCCTGGTCCGACATCAACGCCACCAGCACGACCGAGCGCCGGACCCGCCGCTGGCAGACCCTCTGGCTGGACCACGGCACGGACCCGGCCGACGCGGACTACGTCTACGTCCTCATGCCGGGCGCTTCCCGCCGCGACGTCGCACGCCGCGCCGCCGACCGCCGCCGGTTCACCGTCCTCGCCAACGACGACCGCCGCCAGGCGGTCGCCGTCCCCTCGCTCGGCCTCACGGCGGCGAACTTCTGGCAGGCCGGCACGGCGGGCCCGCTCACCGCGACGGCGGGGGCCAGTGTGCTGGTCCGCCGCCGGGGCCGTACCGCTACCCTCAGCGTCAGCGAACCACCGCGTACCGGAGAGCCCCTGGAGATCGTCTGGGACCACCCGGTGCGGACGACGGTACGGGCCGACGAGACGGTCGAGATCGTCGCGACGGGCCGCCGACTGCACCTCCGCGTCACTCCAGGGGTGGTATGTACCACGCATGAATGTGAGGTGACTCTCAGCTGACGGCTTTGTGCGACCCCTACAAGCATCAGGCCCTCTGAGCAGTCGAAATGGCTGCATGCCGTGGGGGTTCTGTTCAGTGCTACCAGGAAAACGCCTCGGAGACTGTACGGAGTCGACGGCTCGCAATCCTTGGTCGGCTTCGTAGAGTCGCTACATGACCGTTTTGGATGAGGCGCCGGGTGAGCCGACGGACGCGCGCGGGCGAGTGGCCGAACTGCACGAGATCCGTGCCCAGGCACTGGCCGGACCGAGCGAGAAGGCGACGGCGGCGCAGCACGCCAAGGGCAAGCTGACGGCGCGGGAGCGGATCGAGCTGCTCCTGGACCCGGGCTCCTTCCGCGAGGTCGAGCAACTGCGCCGGCACCGGGCGACCGGCTTCGGCCTGGAGGCCAAGAAGCCGTACACTGACGGCGTCATCACCGGCTGGGGCACGGTCGAGGGCCGCACGGTCTTCGTCTACGCGCACGACTTCCGGATCTTCGGCGGCGCGCTGGGCGAGGCCCACGCCACGAAGATCCACAAAATCATGGACATGGCCATCGCGGCCGGAGCCCCGCTGGTCTCCCTCAACGACGGTGCCGGCGCCCGCATCCAGGAGGGCGTCAGCGCCCTCGCCGGGTACGGCGGCATCTTCCAGCGCAACACCAAGGCGTCCGGGGTCATCCCGCAGATCAGCGTGATGCTCGGCCCGTGCGCGGGCGGCGCCGCCTACAGCCCCGCCCTGACCGACTTCGTCTTCATGGTCCGCGACACCTCGCAGATGTTCATCACCGGCCCGGACGTCGTCAAGGCGGTCACCGGCGAGGAGATCACCCAGAACGGCCTGGGCGGCGCGGACGTGCACGCTGAGACCTCCGGCGTGTGCCACTTCGCCTACGACGACGAGGAGACCTGCCTCGCCGAGGTCCGCTACCTCCTCTCCCTCCTCCCGCAGAACAACCGGGAGAACCCGCCCCGCCACGAGTGCGGCGACCCGGCGGACCGCCGCGGCGACACCCTCCTCGACCTGGTCCCGGCGGACGGCAACCGGCCGTACGACATGGCCAAGGTCATCGAGGAGATCGTCGACGACGGCGATTACCTGGAGGTCCACGAGCGCTGGGCGCGCAACATCATCTGCGCCCTGGCCCGGCTGGACGGCCAGGTCGTCGGCATCGTCGCCAACCAGCCGCAGGCCCTGGCCGGCGTCCTGGACATCGAGGCCAGCGAGAAGGCCGCCCGCTTCGTGCAGATGTGCGACGCCTTCAACATCCCGATCGTCACCCTCCTGGACGTACCCGGCTTCCTGCCCGGCGTCGACCAGGAACACGGCGGAATCATCCGCCACGGCGCCAAGTTGCTCTACGCCTACTGCAACGCGACCGTGCCCCGGATCTCGCTCATCCTGCGCAAGGCGTACGGAGGTGCTTACATCGTCATGGACAGCCAGTCCATCGGCGCCGACCTCACCTACGCCTGGCCCACCAACGAGATCGCCGTGATGGGCGCCGAGGGCGCGGCCAACGTCATCTTCCGCCGTCAGATCGCCGACGCCGAGGACCCCGAGGCCATGCGGGCCCGCATGGTCAAGGAGTACAAGGCCGAACTGATGCACCCCTACTACGCGGCCGAGCGCGGCCTGGTCGACGACGTCATCGACCCCGCCGAGACCCGCGAAGTCCTCATCCGCTCCCTCGCGATGCTCCACACCAAGCACGCCGACCTGCCCTCCCGCAAGCACGGCAACCCGCCGCAGTGACCCGAGGAGCCACGTCCATGTCCACTCCCGACATCCGCGTCGAGAAGGGCCACGCCGAGCCCGAGGAAGTCGCCGCCATCACGGCCCTCCTCATGGCCCGCGCCGCCGCCCACCCCGTCGAGATCGCCCCGACCCACGGCGGCGGCCCCGTCCGAGCGGGCTGGCGCCGCCTGGAACGCGAGCCGGGCTTCCGCGCCCCGCACAGCTGGCGCTGACCTGAACACACGTAGAGGCCCCTCCGGACCGGAGGGGCCTCTACGTGTGTCCGGGGCTGCTGCTCGACGGCGGGTCGGGCAACCGACCCAGGGGCGCGGGGAACCGCGCGACCAGCCACGACGCACCCGCACCCGGCACACAACCGCCCCCGGCAGCCCAGTGACCGCAGGGGGCGTCGCGCAACCCGGCGCCGGCGGCACCTCGCGCGGCTAGCGCAGCCGTGCCATCAGCGCGTGCTCCACGAGCGTGATGAGCGCCGACTTCGCGTCAGCCCGATGCCGCGCGTCCGTCGTGATGATCGGCGTGTCCGGACCGATCTGCAGCGCCTCCCGGACCTCGTCCGGGTTGTACGGCTGCTGGCCGTCGAAGCCGTTCAGCGCGATCACGAACGGCAGACCGCTGTTCTCGAAGTAGTCGACGGCGGGGAAGCAGTCGGCGAGCCGCCTCGTGTCGACCAGAACGATCGCGCCGATGGCGCCGCGCACCAGGTCGTCCCACATGAACCAGAAGCGGTCCTGGCCGGGCGTACCGAAGAGGTACAGGATCAGGTCCTGGTCGAGCGTGATACGTCCGAAGTCCATGGCGACCGTCGTGGTCGTCTTGTCCCCCGTATGGGTGAGGTCGTCGATGCCCGCGGACGCGGACGTCATCACGGCCTCGGTGCGCAGCGGATTGATCTCCGAGACGGCGCCGACGAACGTCGTCTTGCCCACGCCGAATCCGCCCGCCACCACGATCTTCGCGGAAGTGGTGGAGCGGGAAGGCCCTCCGCTAGAGCTTGCGAAGTCCACTGAGCACCCTTTCGAGCAGTGTCACGTCTGGCTGGCCGCCGGCGCTCTCGTCGCCGCCGGGCTGATGGATGGCGACCAGGCCCGCCTCCGCCAAGTCGGCGACGAGGATCCTGGCCACACCGAGAGGGATCGTCAGGAGGGCCGAGACCTCGGCCACCGACTTGATCTCCCGGCAGAGGTTGCAGATCCGCTGATGCTCGGGCAGCTGGCCCTGCATCTGGTGCGGCTGCGCGGTGGTGTGCACCAGCGCCTCGATGGCGAGCTGGTACCGGGGCCTGGTGCGGCCGCCCGTCATGGCGTACGGGCGCACCAGGGGGTTGTTCGACGCCCCGGCGGGCGCCGGCTCAGGGGTGCGGCGCTGCGGCTGCACAGGCTGGATGCGCGGAGCGTGCGGCTGGTCGTACGGCGAAGGGCCGGGGCCCTGCGGCGCGTACGGCTGCCGGTGGCTCGGCACGGAGGGGTAGCCGTATCCGTTCGCCGAGCCGTCGTTCTGGCCCTGGCCAGGGCCGTACGACCAGTTGCCCGAAGACGGACCACCTGGGGGTGTTGCCACTTTTTCCTCCTCCGACTGTGCCTGGCGTCCATCACTGTGGAGCCGCATCTCGAAACTTTACGGCCACGGGACGCCAAAACGCACCGTCTGTCCTTTAGTTGAGAAGGCTCCCTTGGAGCTCAGCGCGCAGATCCGGCGTCAGAACCGTGCCGGCGCGGTCCACCAGAAGGGCCATCTCGTACCCAATGAGACCGATGTCCGCCTCGGGGTGTGCGAGAACCGCGAGCGATGAACCGTCGGAGATGGACATGATGAAGAGGAATCCCCGCTCCATCTCCACAACCGTCTGGTTCACGCTGCCGCCCTCGAAGATGCGCGAGGCACCGGCGGTCAGCGACGTCAGACCGGAGGCGACGGCCGCGAGCTGATCGGCACGGTCGCGCGGGAACCCTTCGGACATCGCCAGAAGGAGTCCGTCGGCGGAGACCACCACCGTGTGGGACACCCCCGGGGTGTTGTCCACGAAGTTGGTGATCAACCAGTTCAGGTTCTGCGCCGCCTGGCTCATCGGGCTCACACTAACGCTCCTGGTTGTAGGTGCTGTCAGGACCACGGTGTTCATTCCTTGTGTCCTGGCCGTTCGTTTCACTGCCTGCCGTGCGGCCTCGTTCGACGCCGCGCCGCAGGTTGCTCAGCCTGCCCCGGACGTCCTCCGGGGCGCGGGAGACCTGTGGGCCTCCCTGTGGAGTGGTCTCGGCGGCGCCCTCGACCAGGTTGGCCTTGGGTACCCGTCGCGGCAGGCCCGAGGAGGTGACCCCGCCCGCCTTGGGCTTGCGCAGCGCCGAGGCCTGCTGCCAGCGGTCGTCGTTGGCCGACCGCCAGTTGTCCGTACCGTTCGCCCCCGGAGTGGCGGCGGCCGGCGCCTCGTGGCCCGCGTGCCCGGCATCGCCCGCGCCGCTCGCGGTGGATCCGCGGCGGGGAAGACCGGCGTCGGTCATCTCGTGGGCGGCGGAGTGGGCCGGCCCCGGACGGTCGAAGCCTACGCGGTCCGCCTCGTTCACGTCAGCGGCCTGCGCGGATTCCGCTTCCGGAGCACCCGTGGGGTACTGGTCCGGATAGCCGTTCTGGTAGCCGTCCTGCTGGGGCCAGTCGTCCTGGTGGCGCCGCTGTTCGAAGGCCGAGTAGGTCTCCTGGCCGCCGCCCGCCTGCTGGTGCCCGTTCCGGCCCGGCTCCGCGTAGGAGGGGTCCGGGTAACCGCCACCCGCCGGGTAGCCCTCGCCCTGCGGCAGTCCGCCGTTCGGCGCGTAGTACTGCTCGTCGTACGACGCCTGCTGCGGCTCCTGGTACGCCTGCTGCTGTTCGGCGTACGCCGCCTGCTGGTCGTACCCGCCGGTCGGCTGCTCCTGGTAGCCGCCCCGGCCCTGGTCGTACGCCGGCTGCTGACCGGTGAACTGGTCCTGGAACCCGGGGGCCTCGGCCTCTTCACGGCCGCCGTGTTCCGCCGGACCGGACAGCTCGGGCTGCGACTGGGCCTCCAGGGCCGCGCGGCGCTCCTCGCGCATCAGCGAGCGGCCGACCGGGTCGAGTTCGCGTATGTCGTCGGGGACCTCGGAGTACCGGCTGTCGTCGAAGCCCAGCTCGGCGGCGGTCCGCATGGGCTGACCGACCTGACCGAAGCTCTCGCCGCCCTGGAAGTTCTGCTCCGGGATGATCTGCGAGACGGTGAACTCGTCGCGCGGCTGCTGCTCGCCACCGCCACCGTGCGTGATGGCGTCCGGGAGCATGACCAGCGAGGTGGTGCCCGCCTGCTCGCCGGAGGGGCGCAGCTGGACCCTGATGCCGTGCCGGTCGGACAGCCGGCCGACCACGAACAGGCCCATGCGCTGCGAGATCGCGGCGTCCACGGTCGGCGGGTTGGCCAGCTTGTGGTTGATGTCCGCGAAGTCCTCGGCGGTCAGGCCGATGCCCTTGTCGTGGATCTCGACCATCACGCGGCCGTCCGGCAGCCGGGTCGCGGTGACGCGGACCTTGGTCTGCGGGGAGGAGAACGTCGTCGCGTTCTCCAGCAGCTCGGCCAGCAGGTGCACGAGGTCGGTCACGGCACGGCCGTGGATCTCGGCCTCCGGGACGCCGGACAGCTCGATGCGCTCGTACTGCTCCACCTCGGAGGAGGCGGCGCGCAGCACGTCGACCAGCGGCACCGGCTGGTCCCAGCGGCGGCCGGGCTCCTCGCCCGCGAGGACCAGGAGGTTCTCGCCGTTGCGGCGCATACGGGTGGCGAGGTGGTCCAGCCGGAAGAGGTTCTCCAGCTGGTCGGGGTCGGCCTCGTTGTTCTCCAGGTCGGTGATCAGGCTCAGCTGGCCCTCGATCAGCGACTGGTTGCGGCGCGAGAGGTTGGTGAAGATCGCGTTGATGTTGCCGCGCAGCAGGGCCTGCTCGGCGGCGAGCCGGACGGCCTCGCGGTGCACCTGGTCGAAGGCGCGGGCGACTTCGCCGATCTCGTCGGTCGAGGTGATCGGGATCGGCTGGACCCGGGTGTCGACCCGGCCCGGGTCGGTACGGGAGAGCTGGTCGACCAGCATCGGCAGGCGCTGCTCGGCGATGCCGAAGGCGGCGTTGCGCAGCTGGCGCATCGAGCGGCTCATCTGGCGGGCCACCATGCCGGCCAGAATGAACGCGGCGAGCAGCGCGATCACGACCGCGGCACCCGTGATGTAGGCGTCCCGCTCGGCGTCGTCGGCGATGGTGGACGCCTCGGACACCGCCTTGTCGGCCAGTTCCGACTCGATCTTGCCGTACGCGTCGAACTTGAGGGTGTTGACCGCCCACCAGTTTTCCGGCGTGATGCCCTGCTGGGCCAGGTCGGCCCGCGCACTGGGATCCGTCGAGTCCAGCCGTGCCAGCTCCGAGATCATCGTGGTCGGGTTGGCCGGCGGCGGCACGTAGTCCGGGTCCTTGGCCTTGGCCTCCTTGGCCATGGCCGCCCCGTCCGTCTTGAGCTGCGCCTCTGCGTCCTCGAGCTTCTGCGCGTCCGCCTCGGTACCGCCGCCGATGTACTCCTCGATGGCGATGCGCTCCAGGTAGGCGTACGAGGAGAGCGCGACGCGCTGGCTGGCGAGGTGGCTGGGGTCCGGGCCCGGCTTGACCAGCATGTGCATGCCGATGGAGCGCTCCAGGGAGAGCGCCGCCTTGGTCAGCGAGATCGCGTAGACGGTACGGCCGTAGGAGGTGATGTTGCCGGTGCCCAGACCGAGTTCGTTGGCGAACTCCATCAGGGGGTGGGCGATCCCGGTGTAGCCCTCCTCGGTCTCCACGCCCTTGAGCTTGGAGGTGTACGCGGCCGCCCGCAGCGTCTGGAGCTTGGGCTCCTGCTCGCGGAACACCTTCAGCCGGCGCTCCAGGCCCGCCTTGCCGGGCATGTCCTGGGCCGCCTCGTCGAACGCGTCGGCCGCCTCGTCGGTCCCCTGGCGGGCCTTGGCGACGGTGGCGTCCTTCTCTCCCTTGCCCTGGAGCAGCGGGGCGGCCGTGATGTCACGCTCGGTGTAGAGGGCGCCGGCGTAGTCGAGGGAGGCCCGCACCAGGCGCGCGGTGCTCTCGGCGTCCTCGGCGTCCGACCAGGTGTCGATCGAGCTCTTCACCTGGAAGCCGCCCATGACGAGGCCGACCAGCACGGGAATGAGCAGGATCGCGTTCAGCCGGGTGGTCACCCGCCAGTTGCGCGGGGAGAAACGGCCACCGCTCCCGGCGGGCTCGGCCTGGGGCTCCGAAGCGGGCACGGGGGCGGGCGCCGCTGTGCGCGGCGGCGGGGTGAAGTTGCCCCGGGCCGATGGCTCGGGACTGTTCTTGCTTCGCCTCACTCGACCAACAACCTCTCGGCGGTCGGCACCTACGTCGTGCCGCTGTGTCTCAGAGCCCAGTTCGTCATCGAGTACGCGCTACCGCTGAGTACGTCTTTGACCATTGGGCAGTTCCGGCATTCCAGCACGGCGGCCTGCGCTCTTCCAAACAGTGGGGCTAGCGGATTGCACGTGATGTAAACCCTAGATAAAACGGTCAAACAGAGCGAGGCCCGTCAAAAGACGGGGCGTTCGTGCGCGCAGCGAGACCAGTTGACCGCGTCGCGTGTCGATACCACCCGATTCCTCTGCCGAAACGTTATGAACGGCGGAGCCGACCGTGTCAAAGGACACAGTCGGCTCCGTCCCGCCTACGACAAGTGCCGTAGAACCCCGCCGACTTGGCTGTGACCGGCCGCAGACCTACCGCAGCCGCGCCATCAGCGCGTGTTCCACCAGCGTGATCAGAGCGCTCTTCGCGTCGGCGCGATGCCGGGCGTCGGTCGTGATGATCGGCGTGTCCGGACCGATCTGCAGCGCCTCGCGCACCTCGTCCGGGTTGTACGGCTGCTGGCCGTCGAAGCCGTTGAGCGCGACGACGAACGGCAGGCCCGAGTTCTCGAAGTAGTCCACCGCGGGGAAGCAGTCGGCCAGCCGCCGCGTGTCCACCAGCACCACGGCGCCGATGGCGCCGCGCACCAGGTCGTCCCACATGAACCAGAAGCGGTCCTGGCCCGGCGTGCCGAACAGGTACAGGATCAGGTCCTGGTCGAGCGTGATGCGGCCGAAGTCCATGGCGACCGTGGTGGTCGTCTTGTCCCCGGCGTGCGTGAGGTCGTCGATCCCGGCGCTGGCAGAGGTCATCACGGCCTCGGTGCGCAGCGGGTTGATCTCGGAGACGGCGCCCACGAACGTGGTCTTGCCGACGCCGAAGCCGCCGGCCACCACGATCTTCGCGGAGGTGGTCGCCCGACCCCCGTCAGAGCTTTCGAAGTCCACTGAGCACCCTTTCGAGCAGTGTCACGTCCGGCGCACCGCCGTTGTTCTCGTCGCCGCCCGGCTGGTGAATGGCGACGAGCCCGGCCTCCGCGAGGTCCGCGACGAGGATCCGGGCCACGCCGAGCGGCATCGCCAGCAGGGCCGACACCTCGGCCACCGACTTCACCTCGCGGCACAGATGGCAGATGCGCTGGTGCTCGGGAAGCAGCCCCATGAGCGCTGCCGGGTCGGCCGTCGTGCTGATCAGCGCCTCGATGGCGAGCTGGTAGCGCGGCCTCGTCCGGCCGCCGGTCATCGCGTACGGACGTACCAGCGGCTGGTCGCCCTCGTCCTCGTACGGCTCCGCGTACGGATCATGAGAGGCGGTGGGCGGGGTCATGAATCCTCCGGGCGGGACAGCAGGTCGGTCAGTCGTGCCGTCTGACGAGGCCGGTGGGGGGATTGTGGCGGCCGGACGGTGATTTGGTAACACGGGTGGTGCCGGGGCCGATCAGTGGAGCAGACTTCCTTGTAGTTCAGCGCGCAGGTCGGGCGTGAGTACCGCCCCCGCGCGGTCGACCAGGAGTGCCATCTCGTAGCCGACGAGGCCGATGTCGCACTCCGGGTGGGCGAGGACGGCCAGGGACGAGCCGTCCGAGACGGACATGAGGAAAAGGAACCCGCGTTCCATCTCCACGACCGTCTGTGCCACGTTGCCGCCCTCGAAGATCCGGGATGCCCCGGCGGTCAGCGAGGTCAGCCCCGAGGCGACGGCCGCGAGCTGGTCGGCGCGGTCGCGCGGGAAGCCTTCCGACATCGCCAGAAGGAGTCCGTCGGCGGACACGACGACGGTGTGGGACACCCCTGGGGTGTTGTCCACGAAATTCGTGATCAACCAGTTGAGGTTCTGTGCCGCCTGGCTCATCGGGCTCAACTAACGCTCCTGCTGGTGAGTGGGCCGCGGATAGCTGCCGGTCTGGTTGGTACCGGCCTGACGGCCCTGTGCGATTCCCCGACGGAGATTGGTCAGCCGGCCGCGCACCTCGTCGGGCGCACGTGATACCTGCGGACCGTTCTGGTGCGACTGCTGCTGAGCCGTGCCCGGGACCAGGTTGGCCCTGGGCACCCGGCGCGGCAGGCCGGATGTGGTGATCCCGCCGGCCGCCGGCTGCCGGACGCGCTCGGCCTGCCGGACGAGGTCGTCGTTCGGCGAGCTGCGCCAGGAGGAGGTGGCGGGCCGTTGGGGGGCCGCCGGGGTCTGGGGCTGGGGGGCCTGCGGCTCCGGGGCCGCGGCCGGGGGGCCCTGCTGGGCCCTCGCCTCGCGGTCGCCGTGGAACCAGTTGGTCTCCAGCGTGTCGTACAGCGGCGTACGTCCGTCACCGGGACCGGAGGCGGGGGGCAGGGCCCATCCGTCGCTCGGCCGCTGCGCGGCGGTGCCGTTGAGGTTCCCGTTGGCGTTCCCGTCCGCGGGCTCCTGGTGGGCCGGACGCTGCTGCGGGGCGCCGAAGTCGTTCCCGCCGTGCGCGCCGTTGACCTGCGGGCGCTCGAACTGGCCGGTGGGGGCCGGGTTCTGGCGCTCCGGCAGGCGGTGCTGCCCGGTCGAGCCGTTGTCGAAGCCCTGGGCGCCGGTGAACGGTCCCGTCGAGGCCGGGCCGGTCGGGCCCGGCTGACCGGGCTGACCGCCGAAGACGTCCGAGCGGACGAAGGATCCGCCGTTCTGCTGCGGGGCGGCCGGCTCGGACCGCGCGAACTGGTCGTTCTGCGGGGCGCCGTGCGTTTCGCCCTGGCCGTACTGGTCCTGGCCGTACTGGTCCTGGCTGTACTGGTCCTGGCTGTACTGGTTCTGGCCGGCCTGGTTCTGGCCCGCCTGGTTCTGACCGGGCTGGTTCTGGCCCGTCTGGGCGAAGCGCCCCGTGTTCTGCGGGTCGTCCCGGCGAGGTGCCGGGGCGTCGAAGTCCGGGCGGGCGAACTCGGCCGTGGCGCCGGGGCCCTGGGACTCGCCGAGCCGGGGGACCGCCGGCATCTCGGTGGTCGAGCCCGGGCCCTGCCGGTCGTCGAAGCGCGGCGTGCGGTCCGTACGCGAGCTGCCCGGCTCCTCGTGGCCGCGCGGGGCGTCCAGCGAGGGGCGCGGCACGGGCGGCTGCGCGTTCTCGTCGCTCCAGCTGGGCGTGCGGGGCTGCGGGTTGCCGCCGGGCAGCTCGGCCCGCGGACCGCCGCGCGGCGGCAGCTGCGGGCGGCCCTGCTCGGCGTCGCCGTTCCCCTTGCCGCGGCGCTTGCCGCGCTGCGGGGGCGCGGAGGGGGCGCGTCCGCCGCCGAAGGCATCCTGGCCGCCCTGCGGCGCGTTGCCCTGGGGTGCGTTCATGCCCGCGGCCTGCATGCCCTGCGGAGCACCGGGCGCCTGACCGGCGCCGGCACCGGCTCCCGCGCCGGCCGGAGCCGGGCGGTTCTGCTGGTTCGGTCCCGTCGGGGACTGCGGCCCGCGCGCGCCGCCCGGCGCACCCGGGCGACCGCCCGCGTCCCGCCCGGGCAGTGCGGCACGCGGCCCCTGACCGGCACCGAGCCGGCCGCCGCCCGGCGCACCGGCGCCGAGGGCACCGCCACCACCGCCGAAGGCACCGCCCTGGCCACCACCACGCCGGGCCGCCGCGACACCGGCCGCGGCCTGCGCGGCGGCGGGACCGCCGTTGCCCGTGGCGGGCTGTCCCTGCTTGGGCTGCGGCTTGCGGCCGCCCTGGGCGACGTCGACGGGCAGCATGACCAGCGCGGTCGTACCACCGGAGTCGGACGGGCGCAGCTGGATGCGGATGCCGTGGCGCTGCGAGAGGCGGCCGACCACGAACAGACCCATGCGGCGGGAGACGGAGACGTCCACGGTGGGCGGCGAGGCGAGCCGCTCGTTGATCGCGGCGAGGTCCTCGGGGGAGAGGCCGATGCCGGTGTCGTGGATCTCGATCAGCACGCGGCCGTCGGGCAGCGCGTGACCGGTGACCTTGACCTTGGTCTGCGGGGAGGAGAACGAGGTCGCGTTCTCCAGCAGCTCGGCGAGCAGGTGCACGAGGTCGTTGACCACGCGGCCGGCGACCTCGGTGGTCGGCACCGAGGCCAGCTCGATGCGCTCGTACTGCTCCACCTCGGAGGCGGCGGCGCGGAGCACGTCGACCAGCGGGACCGGACGGGTCCAGCGGCGGCCGGGCTCCTCACCGGCGAGGACGAGGAGGTTCTCACCGTTACGGCGCATGCGCGTCGCGAGGTGGTCGAGCTTGAAGAGCGAGGACAGCTGGTCCGGGTCGGCCTCGCGGGACTCCAGTTCGGAGATCAGCGACAGCTGGCGCTGGATAAGACCCTGGGAGCGGCGCGAGAGGTTGGTGAACATCGCGTTGACGTTGCCCCGCAGCAGGGCCTGCTCGGCGGCGAGGCGGACCGCCTCGCGGTGCACGTCGTCGAAGGCCGCGGCCACTCGGCCGATCTCGTCCCGGGAGTGCACGCCGACCGACTCCACCGAGGTGTCGACGTCCTGCGGGTCGGTCTCGGAGAGCTGCTTGACCAGTTCGGGCAGGCGGTCCTGGGCGACCTTGGTCGCCGTGTCCTCCAGGCGGCGCAGCGACCGGATCATGGACCGGGCCACGACGAACGCGCCGACCAGGGAGACACCGAGCACGAGCAGGATCAGGACACCCGAGATGATGGCCTCTTGCTCGGACTCGTTGCGCAGCTCGCGGGCCTGCTGCTCCATGTCCTCCAGCAGCTTCAGCTCGATGTTCTTCATCTGCTGGATCTTGGTGGAGCTGTCGTCCAGCCAGTCCTGGTACGACCTGGTCTTCAGGTCGGCCAGGCCGTTGACCTGGCCGAGGGCGCGGCCGGCGTACTGGTCGGACGTCTCGATCACCGGGTTGCCCTCGGAGATCGGCTTGAGGAGTTCCTCGGCGCCGTCGCCGTAGATGCTGGTGAAGCTGCGGATCTCGGACGTCTGGCTCTGCAGCGCCGACTGGGCGTAGAGCCGGTCGTTCTCGGAGAGGTTGCCCTTGCTCGTGGTGTTCGCGGGGAGCGCCGCCGCGAGGACCGCGCGCTGGATCGACGCGTACTCCTTGGCCGAGGAGAAGGCCGACAGGGCGCGCGTGCGCTGGATCATGTCGGGGTTGCTGGTCGCCTCCGCCATGTCCTGCGAGAGGTCGAGCAGGTGGGTGATCAGGCGGTGGTAGGCCTCGACGGTCTGGGTCGAGTTCTCCTTGGCCTTGTAGGCGGTGCCGCGGATCTTGTTCAGGTCGTTCAGGTCGCTGGCGAGGCCGACGAGGCTGTCGCGGACGCCGACGAGGTTGCCGTCCTTGCTGGCGGCGTCGATCTCCTCGGAGCTGTCGAGGAAGTTCTTCAGGGCCCGGTCGGTCTTCTCCCGGTCGCCCTTGACCGCGATCGCGCTGGAGGTCGAGCCGTGCGCCAGGGGACCGGCGGACTGGTCGCGCTCCTCCTGGAGCGCGGCGGCCAGCTCGGTGGCCTGCTTGGTCATCTCGGTCAGCAGCTTCATGTTGTCGAGCTGCTGGATGTCGTCCATCGACTGGTTGATGCGCAGCGCGCCCAGCGAGGTGGCCGCGACCACCGGGAGCGCGAGCAGCGACACCAGACGGGTGGAGATCCGCCAGTTGCGCAGGGCTATTCGCGGGCCGGGGCCGGTCGAGCCCTTGGCCGGCTTCGCGGGCGGCTTCTGGCCGGCGGCGGACGACGTCCCGGCCTGACCGGAGCGGTCGCCGTTGTCGCCGGACTGGGCCTGGCCCGGGTTCTGGGCGTGCTGGGGCGAGGAGCTGACGGCCTTGGGGCCAGTCCCGCCGTGCTGCGGCTCCGGCTCCGCCGAAGCGCTGCCATCCCTCTTGAAACGTCCCTGCACTAGCGTCGCAACCTCTGGACCAGGCGCCCCTCCGCGTGAACGGACGGGCACGGTGTCGGCGTCATAGGGGCGCCCTGAATACGCCCCCGTGGCGGTCGTGAGTGACCGGCGCTGGTTCCCCCATCTCGCCGCCGCTCGGCGCTGGTGTGCGCCCCCTGTGCGCCGGTTCGATCCCGCAGCGGTCCGTGGAATTCCAGCACAGTGCAGGATCTCCAACAAGGCCCATGGGTCACCCCGTGACATAGGTGACAGCACGTGAGGGACGAGTCACCGGACGTAGAAAGTGATCACCCGCAAAACGGACGTATGTCCGCGAGTCGTCAGTGCCCGGAAGGTGTCCCAGTCGACATGATCAGGAGCGGAATGGTGGGTTCAGGTGGGCAATGTCGCTTTCGTCGCGGTGTTGCGCGAGCCTGAATTGACCGGTTTGACCCTTGATAAGTGAGCAAACTCACATGCAGATCAGGGGTCTCGCTCGGGTTGGCGGGGAATCGCATGTTTAGCCTGACGCTTTACAGAGAAGGCAAAACCGACAACCCGCGCCCTCGCAAGGGTTCTTGCAGCCCTCCGGCGCCCGGACACGACAGGGTCTCGTACAACCGTGAAGACGACGATGATGTTCCACAAGATCGCCAACCCGCGACGCACGACGCTGGCGCACCTCGACGGCGTCGACGACCTGCGGACGCCGGAGCAGCCGGAGCATGCCGTCGAGCTCCCCGCCCAGACCGCCAACCCCCGGCGTACGACGCTCATGGAGATCCCCGTCGCGGCCTCCGTCGCAGAGTAGTACGTCACCCGGCCGCCGGACGTTCAGGGCGGCCGTCCGGGCACACGGGCGCCCGCGCTCACGAACCGCCGTCCCCGGGGCCACGGCACGCAATGCGCGCGGCGCCCCCTGCCTTGCCGCGTTAGCCTGGAGCGTCATACTCCAGCCAGCTCAGCAAGGGGCCAAGCAACCCGTGCGCATCGCCAGGTTCTCCATCGACGGGAACGTCGCCTTCGGCGCGGTCGAGGGCGACCAGCCGGACCAGCTCGTCCTCGACATCATCAAGGGCATCCCGTTCGCGGACTTCGAGCTCTCCGGCACCAAGGTGCCCCTGAGCAAGGTGCGGCTGCTGCCGCCCGTCCTCCCCAACAAGGTCGTCGCCTTCGGCCGCAACTACGCCGAGCACGCCCGCGAACTCGGCAACGAGGTGCCCGACGCCCCGTTCGCCTTCTTCAAGCCGTCCACCTCGGTCATCGGCCCCGGCGACGCGATCCAGTACCCCTCCTTCTCCGAGGAACTGCACCACGAGGCCGAGCTTGCCGTCGTCATCGGCCGCATGTGCCGCGAGGTCCCGCGCGAACGCGTCAAGGACGTGATCTTCGGCTACACCTGCGCCAACGACGTCACCGCCCGCGACGTGCAGCGCCGCGAGAAGCAGTGGGCCCGGGCCAAGGGCTTCGACTCGGCCTGCCCGCTGGGCCCCTGGGTGGAGACCGACCTGGACCCGGCCGACCTGACCATCCAGCTCACGGTCAACGGCGGCCAGCGGCAGCTCGGCCGCACCAGCGAGATGATCCACTCGATCGAGGATCTGATCGTCAACATCTCCGAGGCGATGACGCTGCTTCCCGGCGACGTGATTCTCACGGGCACCCCGGCCGGCGTCGGCCCCCTCAACGTCGGCGACGAGGTCGCCGTCACCATCGAAGGCATCGGCACTCTCACCAACAAGGTTGTCAAGCGTGGCTAGCGCATCCGGCTCCCCCGTACGCGTCCGTTTCTGTCCGTCCCCCACCGGTAACCCGCACGTGGGCCTGGTCCGCACCGCCCTGTTCAACTGGGCGTTCGCCCGGCACCACCAGGGCACTCTGGTCTTCCGCATCGAGGACACCGACGCGGCCCGGGACTCCGAGGAGTCGTACCAGCAGCTCCTGGACTCGATGCGCTGGCTGGGCTTCGACTGGGACGAGGGCCCCGAGGTCGGCGGCCCGCACGCGCCGTACCGCCAGTCGCAGCGCATGGACATCTACAAGGATGTCGCACAGAAGCTCCTGGACGCCGGCCACGCCTACCGCTGCTACTGCTCCCAGGACGAGCTGGACACCCGCCGCGAGGCCGCCCGCGCCGCCGGCAAGCCCTCCGGCTACGACGGCCACTGCCGCGACCTGAGCGACGCCCAGGTCGAGGAGTACAAGGCGCGGGGCCGCGAGCCCATCGTCCGCTTCCGGATGCCCGACGAGCCGATCACCTTCACGGACCTGGTCCGCGGCGAGATCACCTACCTCCCCGAGAACGTCCCGGACTACGGCATCGTCCGCGCGAACGGCGCCCCGCTCTACACGCTCGTCAACCCGGTCGACGACGCCCTGATGGAGATCACCCACGTCCTGCGCGGCGAGGACCTGCTCTCCTCCACCCCGCGCCAGATCGCCCTGTACAAGGCGCTGACCGAGCTGGGCATCGCCAAGGAGACCCCCGCCTTCGGCCACCTGCCGTACGTCATGGGCGAGGGCAACAAGAAGCTCTCCAAGCGCGACCCGCAGTCGAGCCTCAACCTCTACCGCGAGCGCGGCTTCCTCCCCGAGGGCCTGCTCAACTACCTCTCCCTGCTCGGCTGGTCCCTCTCCGCCGACCAGGACATCTTCACGATCGAGGAGATGGTCGCGGCCTTCGACGTCTCCGACGTCCAGCCCAACCCGGCCCGCTTCGACCTCAAGAAGTGCGAGGCGATCAACGGCGACCACATCCGCATGCTCGAGGTGAAGGACTTCACCGAGCGCTGCCGCCCGTGGCTGAAGGCTCCCGTCGCCCCCTGGGCGCCCGAGGACTTCGACGAGACCAAGTGGCAGGCGATCGCGCCGCACGCGCAGACCCGCCTGAAGGTCCTTGCCGAGATCACGGACAACGTCGACTTCCTGTTCCTGCCGGAGCCGGTCTTCGACGAGGCGAGCTGGACCAAGGCGATGAAGGAGGGCTCGGACGCCCTGCTGCGCACCGCCCGCGAGAAGCTGGACGCGGCCGACTGGACGTCCCCCGAGTCCCTCAAGGAGGCCGTCCTGGCCGCGGGCGAGGCCCACGGCCTCAAGCTCGGCAAGGCCCAGGCCCCCGTCCGCGTCGCCGTCACCGGCCGCACGGTCGGCCTGCCCCTCTTCGAGTCCCTGGAGGTCCTGGGCAGACAGAAGGCGCTGGCCCGGATCGACGCGGCGCTGGCGAGGCTCGCGGCCTGAGCGCACGTACCCGCGACCGAGGGGCGGCTCCCGGACTTCCGGGGGCCGCCCCCGCGTCGTACGGCCGGACACGGCGGGACCGGCGGCGTTACCGTCGGATCATGAGCATTCGCGCCGTGGTCTGGGACGTCGACGACACCCTCTTCGACTACACCACCGCCGACCGCGAGGGCATGCGCGCCCATCTGGTGGCCGAAGGGCTCCTCGCCGGGTACGGCACGGCCGAGGAGGCCCTCGTGCGCTGGCGGGAGATCACCGACCAGCAGTGGACCCGGTTCGCGGCCGGCGAGGTCGACTTCGTCACACAGCGCCGCGACCGAACCCGGGTCTTCCTGGGCAGGCCCGGGCTGACGGACGCCGAGGCCGACGACTGGTTCCAGCGGTACGTCACGCACTACGAGGCCGCCTGGTCCCTGTTCCCGGACGTCCTGCCCGTCCTGGACGCCCTCGCCGCCAGTCACCGGCACGCGGTGCTCTCCAACTCCAGCCTCACGGTCCAGGACCGCAAACTGCGCGTCCTCGGCGTGCACGACCGCTTCGAGGCCATCCTGTGCGCCGCGGAGCTGGGCGTCTCCAAGCCGGAGCCCGGTGCCTTCCTGGCGGCCTGCGACGCCCTCGGTCTCGCCCCGCCGGAGGTGGCCTACGTCGGCGACCACCCGGAGATCGACGGACGCGGCGCCGCCGACGCCGGGCTGCTGTCGGTGTGGATCGACCGCGGCGGCGTGTACGCGACCGTCGATCCGCCCGTCGGGCCCCGCCGTATCGCCTCGCTCTCCGAACTCCCCGCGCTCCTCGGCGCCGATACCCGTTTTGGAGCCCCGTCCACCTTCGGGTAATGTTCTTCCTGCGCCGCCGGTGAGCGGGCCGAAAAGGCCGGGAACCGGAAGCGCAACGCTAGAACAAGATCCCCCCCGGGGCTTGCGTTCCAGTGGCCTATGGTGTAATTGGCAGCACGACTGATTCTGGTTCAGTTAGTCTAGGTTCGAGTCCTGGTAGGCCAGCTCGCAGAGCTTATCTGCGCCGCGGAGATCATCCGCAAGGCCCCCGTTGTGTAGCGGCCTAGCACGCCGCCCTCTCAAGGCGGTAGCGCCGGTTCGAATCCGGTCGGGGGTACAGATCCTTCCCGCGGGGACGGTCAGGGTAGCTCCCGCCGTCGCTGACGCAGGATCGCTAGGGCCCCCGTTGTGTAGCGGCCTAGCACGCCGCCCTCTCAAGGCGGTAGCGCCGGTTCGAATCCGGTCGGGGGTACGAACTGGTCTAAACCACATTGGTCTATGGTGTAATTGGCAGCACGACTGATTCTGGTTCAGTTAGTCTAGGTTCGAGTCCTGGTAGACCAGCTCGGATCTGCGGAAACGCAGTTCCTCGCCCCCGTTGTGTAGCGGCCTAGCACGCCGCCCTCTCAAGGCGGTAGCGCCGGTTCGAATCCGGTCGGGGGTACATGAGCCCAAGGGGGCTCCCGCTCAGGCGGGAGCCCCCTTCGGCGTTCACTCGATGCCGTAGCGCCGCGCCGACTCCTCCTCCTGCGCCGGCCGGTGCAGCGCCGGGGGGTACCGGCCGGAAGATCACCGCCGACGCGACCGCCGTCTCGGCCTTCTCCGCCTCCGAGCCGGGCCTTCTCCGCCTCCGAGCCGTGGGTTGCCATGAAGTCCAGGTCCCGCCGGGCCACCTCGATCATCAACTCGGCGTACGGAGCCAACAGTTCGGCGTCCCAGGGGTAGTCCAGCCGCCTCGGCGCGGCCACCGCCGTCGCCGGCGAACGGTGTCCGGGGGAGAGGGAGGCCAACTCCCGGGAGGCCTCCCGGCCGAGCAGCTCCAGCGGCCGGCCCGCCTCGGCCCGCGCGGCACGCGGCGTACCTGGTGTCCGAGGGGTCGTACGAGTCGATCTACGCGGCCATGCCGGCCTTCGGGCCGGCGGCGGCGCGGGGCAGGTGCCGCCGGAGCGGCGGGGCGAGCGGGCCGGGGGCCGGCTCGCGTACCGCTCGGGGGAGCGGGCGGCGTCCGGGGAGGCCTGAGGGCATGGGGGAGGGCCCGCCGCGGCGTTGAGGCAGGCCCGTTCCCGGTGACGTACCGAGGTGTGGGCGCGGTCAGCCCGTGCGGCGCAGCGCCTCCGAGAGGCGGCCGGCGGCGTCGATGATGGCCTGGGCGTGCATGCGGCCCGGGTGGCGCGTCAGGCGCTCGATCGGGCCGGAGACGGACACGGCGGCCACCACGCGGTTGGAGGGGCCGCGCACGGGCGCGGAGACGGACGCCACGCCCGGCTCCCGCTCGCCGATGGACTGGGCCCAGCCGCGGCGGCGTACCCCGGACAGCGCCGTCGCCGTGAAGCGGGCGCCCTGCAGTCCGCGGTGGAGGCGCTCGGGCTCCTCCCAGGCCATGAGGATCTGCGCCGAGGAGCCGGCCTTCATTGTGAGCGTGGAGCCGACCGGGACCGTGTCCCGCAGGCCCGAAAGGCGCTCGGCCGCGGCCACGCAGATGCGCATGTCGCCCTGGCGGCGGTAGAGCTGGGCGCTCTCGCCCGTGACGTCGCGCAGGTGGGTGAGGACCGGGCCCGCCGTGGCGAGCAGGCGGTCCTCGCCCGCCGCCGCGGCCAGTTCGGCCAGGCGCGGGCCGAGAATGAAACGGCCCTGCATGTCGCGCGCCACCATACGGTGGTGCTCCAGCGCCACGGCCAGGCGGTGGGCCGTGGGTCGTGCCAGTCCGGTCGCACCGACCAATCCCGCGAGGGTGGCCGGGCCGGACTCCAGAGCGCTCAGGACGAGGGCCGCCTTGTCCAGAACGCCGACGCCGCTACTGTTGTCCATGAAACGATACTCCCGTCTCACTCTGTGAAACGCAAGTTCAATTTTCCATGGAACCCGCCACTCTTGATGGCAGGAAGTCACAACGGCCCGTGACGAGTGGGCCTGGTGGCGGTTGCCCGGAAACACAGGGGTGAGGGCAGCCGCTTCCCCAAGATCTCTAGTTGGGTCGGCGCCTCGTCGCCGGCCGGAGGGAAAGCGATGGGTAGGACACTCGCGGAGAAGGTCTGGGACGACCACGTCGTCCGGCGCGCCGAGGGCGAGCCCGACCTCCTCTTCATCGATCTGCACCTGCTGCACGAGGTGACCAGCCCGCAGGCCTTCGACGGCCTCCGCAAGAGCGGCCGCCCCGTGCGACGGCTCGACCTGACCATCGCCACCGAGGACCACAACACCCCGACGCTCGACATCGACAAGCCCATCGCCGACCCGGTCTCCCGGGTCCAGCTGGAGACGCTGCGCAAGAACTGCGCGGACTTCGGCGTCCGGCTGCACCCGCTGGGCGACGTCGAGCAGGGCGTCGTGCACGTCGTCGGCCCGCAGCTGGGACTGACCCAGCCCGGCACCACCGTGGTCTGCGGCGACTCGCACACCTCCACGCACGGTGCCTTCGGCGCGCTGGCGTTCGGCATCGGCACCTCCCAGGTCGAGCACGTGCTGGCCACCCAGACGCTGCCCATGGCCCGTCCGAAGACCATGGCGATCACCGTCAACGGCGAACTGCCCGACGGCGTCACGGCCAAGGACCTGATCCTGGCGATCATCGCGAAGATCGGTACCGGCGGCGGCCAGGGCTACGTCCTGGAGTACCGGGGCGAGGCCATCGAGAAGCTCTCGATGGAGGCCCGGATGACCATCTGCAACATGTCGATCGAGGCCGGCGCTCGCGCGGGCATGATCGCCCCCGACGGGACCACCTTCGCCTACCTCCAGGGCCGCCCGCACGCCCCCGAGGGTGCGGACTGGGACGCGGCGGTGGAGTACTGGAAGACGCTGCGCACGGACGACGACGCCGAGTTCGACGCCGAGGTGGTCATCGAGGCCGCCGAGCTGGCGCCGTTCGTCACCTGGGGCACCAACCCGGGCCAGGGTTCGCCGCTGTCCGCCACCGTCCCCGACCCGGCTTCGTACGAAGACGCTTCGGAGCGCTTCGCCGCCGAAAAGGCCCTGGAGTACATGGGGTTGGAGGCCGGGCAGCCGCTGCGCTCCATCAAGGTGGACACCGTCTTCGTAGGTTCCTGCACCAACGGCCGCATCGAGGACCTGCGCGCCGCCGCCGAGATCGTGCGGGACCGCAAAGTCGCCGACGGCGTACGGATGCTGGTCGTCCCCGGCTCCGCGCGGGTGGGTCTCCAGGCCGTCTCCGAGGGCCTGGACGTGGTCTTCAAGGAGGCCGGCGCCGAATGGCGGCACGCGGGCTGCTCGATGTGCCTGGGCATGAACCCGGACCAGCTGGCCCCGGGTGAGCGCTCCGCGTCCACCTCCAACCGCAACTTCGAGGGGCGGCAGGGCAAGGGCGGCCGTACCCATCTGGTGTCGCCGCAGGTCGCGGCCGCGACGGCGGTCCTGGGCCACCTGGCCTCCCCGGCCGACCTGTCCGCCGACGTCCCCACGCCCGCTGGAGTCTGAGAGTCATGGAAGCATTCACCACGCACACCGGCCGGGCCGTCCCGCTGCGGCGCAGCAACGTCGACACCGACCAGATCATCCCCGCCCACTGGCTCAAGAAGGTGACGCGGGACGGGTTCGAGGACGGGCTGTTCGAGGCCTGGCGCAAGGACCCGCAGTTCGTGCTCAACCGGCCCGAGCGCGAGGGCGCCACGGTCCTGGTCGCCGGCCCCGACTTCGGCACCGGCTCCTCCCGTGAGCACGCCGTCTGGGCGCTGCAGAACTACGGCTTCAAGACCGTGATCTCCTCCCGCTTCGCCGACATCTTCCGCGGTAACTCGCTGAAGAACGGCCTGCTCACGGTGGTCCTCGACCAGAAGATCGTGGACGCCCTGTGGGAGCTGACGGAGAACGACCCGCAGGCCGAGGTCACGGTCGACCTCCAGTCCCGTGAGGTCCGCGCGGAGGGCATCACCGCCTCCTTCGAGCTGGACGAGAACTCCCGCTGGCGGCTGCTGAACGGTCTGGACGACATCTCGATCACCCTCCAGAACGAGGCGGCCATCTCCACGTACGAGGCGAAGCGCCCGTCGTTCAAGCCGCAGACCCTCCAGGTCTGACCGCGGGGCTTCCTCGGAGGCCCCCGCAAGGTCGAGTTTCGGCCACCCAACACCCCGGCTGTACCCCCGATCGGCCCGATCGGGGGTACAGCCGTTTCTGCTCCCGGTCGCGCGTGCGGGGCACGGTTGAGTCGCTCAACTTCCCACGTTAGAGGCGTGGTTGCCGGGGTACGCGAGTCCCGGAGGCGCGGCTTCTCGGTGTGCTCGGAAGGCCGTTCGAGGCCGCAGTTGCCCCCTGCGCAGGCGACAACTCGCCCCAGATGGCACAATCTGTGCATGGAACACGACGGCCAACTCGAGCTCTATACGGCGGTCGCGGTCCGGCTCAAGGAAGCGCACACAAGAGTGCGCGCACTGCAAGTCCCGGAGGGCGTACGGATGGCGCTGACCCGGAAGCTGCTGGTCATTACGGCCGCGGCCAAACACGATCTCGCCGGTGCGGCAAGGCGCCTGGATCGGTTCACCGCCGACCTCGACGAGGGTCGATTCCCCGAAGAGGAAGGCTGAACAGGCCGGGACCGCCCGAGTCCGTTGCGGCACAAGGGTGATTAGCCCGTTTCGTGTTTGATTTGCGGTATATATCTGCCTAACGTGCGAAAAAGCTTGAACACATTCGTTCTGGCGATGTCTCCGAAGGGGAAGACGTGAACAAGGCGCAGCTCGTAGAAGCGATTGCCGACAAGCTGGGCGGCCGGCAGCAGGCCGCCGACGCTGTCGACGCGGTCCTGGACGCCCTCGTCCGTGCAGTGGTCTCGGGCGACCGGGTCTCGGTCACCGGCTTCGGTTCCTTCGAGAAGGTCGACCGCCCGGCCCGCTACGCCCGCAACCCTCAGACGGGCGAGCGGGTTCGGGTCAAGAAGACCTCCGTGCCGCGCTTCCGCGCGGGCCAGGGCTTCAAGGACCTGGTGAGCGGCTCGAAGAAGCTCCCGAAGAACGACATCGCGGTCAAGAAGGCCCCGAAGGGCAGCCTGTCCGGCCCGCCGCCCACCATCTCCAAGGCCGCGGGCAAGAAGGCCGCCGCCAAGAAGGCCACGGGCGCCGCCAAGAAGGCCACGGGCGCGGCCAAGAAGACGACCGCGACGGCGAAGAAGACGACCGCGAAGAAGACCGCCGGCGCGGCGAAGACGGCGACGGCGAAGAAGGCCCCCGCCAAGAAGTCCACCGCCAAGACCACCACGGCGGCGGCGAAGAAGACCACGGCCAAGAATGCCCCCGCGAAGAAGGCGACCGCCAAGAAGGCCCCGGCCAAGAAGTCGACCGCCCGCAAGACCACCGCCAAGAAGGCCACCGCCCGCAAGAAGTAGCAGGTAGCAGCAGGTAGCAGCAGGCGACCGGGCACAGGGGCACTCACGCGCCGGGCCGGACTCCCTCTCGGAGTCCGGCCCGCGGCGTGTTCGGGGCCCGTAGGTCCCACAGGTCCCGGCGGAGCAGGCGGAGCAGGGGAGCAGGGGAGCCCGCGGAGCGGCACGCTCAGAACGTCTGGAGCGTCACCAGCGTGATCCGGCGCTCGGCGCCCGCGCCCTCGCTCTCGATCCGCACCCGCTGTCCGGGCCGCAGCAGTCTCAGGCCCCCCGCGTCGAACGCCGCCGCGTCGAAGGGCACGGGAGTGCCGTCGTCGAGCAGCACCTGCCCGCAGCGGCTTTCGGGGTCGTACGTGTATGCGGTCGCCTGCATGTCGGCAGCCTACTGCCCGGCGATCAGCAACCGCGCCGCCACCGCGGCCGTACGGGGCCCCACCCCCAGCGCCAGCGCGATGCGCAGATCGCCGCCGGTGTCGACGTCCTGTCGTACGGAATCCACCGAGCCGAGGCTCAGTTCCACCGCGCCGGACGCCCGGTGGCGGACCCGGGAATCCGTACCGAATGCGGGGGTCAATTCCCGGCCCGGCGCCGCGGCCAGCAGGGTCGTTCCGATTCCGGCCGCGTCCGGGAGAAAAGCGCGGGGGAATTGCGCGGCCGCCACCAGGACCCGCGTCAATTCCGCCGGCCGCAGCGCGGGCAGATCGGCGTTGAGCGCGGCCACCGGACTTTCGGGACGTGCCGCGCGTACGGCGGCCGCGCCGTGTGCCAGGGCGGCGTTCAGGCCGCCGCCCGGCTCGTCCGGGACGATCCTCGCGCCCAGCGCCGCCAGCTCCCGTCCGGCCCGCGCGTCGTCCGTGACTACCGCCACATCCGCCACCGCCGGGCAGGCCAGCGCGGCCGCCACGGTGTCCTGGGCGAACGCCAGCGCGAGGTCCGGCCGCACCCCGCCGTCCGCGGTGTCCGCCAGCCTGCTCTTGGCCCGGGCAAGGGGCTTCACGGGTACGACCAAGGTCCACTGCACGGGCGTTCCGTCCTTCTCTCGTCGCGGTCATTGTCACCTGGGGGACCTGGCGGTTCACTCTCCGGGGCGTACGGTGTTCTCGACAGACGGGCGGCCCGGGGCGACACTTGTCCGGCCCCAGGCCCTGGAGGAAAGGTGTCAGCGTGCCCCGCCGCAGAATCGGCTTCTGGTACCGCTTCGCCGCGGTGATCTGCAAACCGCCGCTGGTGGTTCTGATCAAGCGGGACTGGCGGGGAATGGAGAACATTCCGGCCGACGGTGGATTTATCACTGCCGTGAACCACAATTCGCACGTCGACCCCTTCGCGTACGCGCACTACCAGTACAACACCGGGCGCGTCCCGCGATTCCTGGCGAAGAGCGGCCTTTTCAAGAAGGGATTCGTCGGTGCCGCGATGCGGGGCACCGGACAGATCCCCGTCTACCGCGAGAGCACGGACGCGCTCAGCGCGTTCCGGGCCGCGATCGACGCCGTGCAGCGCGGCGAGTGCGTCGCCTTCTACCCCGAGGGCACCCTCACCCGCGACCCGGACGGCTGGCCGATGACCGCCAAGACCGGTGCCGCACGCGTCGCCCTCCAGACCAAGTGCCCGGTGGTCCCGGTCGCCCAGTGGGGCTGCAACGAACTGCTGCCGCCGTACTCCAGGAAGCCCAGCCTTCTCCCGCGCAAGACCCACCGTGTGCTGGCGGGGCCGCCGGTCGACCTGTCGCGGTTCTACGACAAGGAGATGACCACGGAGCTCCTGAAGGAGGCCACCGAGGTCATCATGGCCGCCGTCACCCGCCAGCTGGAGGAGATCCGCGGCGAGAAGGCGCCCGAGACCCCCTACGACCCGCGCCGGGAGCGGATCGAGCAGCGGCGCCGGACACAGGCCCAGAACCAGCAGGCCCAGAATCAGCAGGCGCTGAACGGGCAGGCCCAGAATCAGCAGGCGCTGAACGGGCAGGCACAGAACCACCAGGCGCCGAACGAGCAGACACAGACCCGGCAGTCGCAGCAGGCAGAAGGGCAGAGCACGTGAGCAACCCGGTCAAGGCGGCCGTCTTCGGCACCGGATCGTGGGGCACGGCCTTCGGCATGGTCCTCGCCGACGCGGGGTGCGACGTCACCCTGTGGGGGCGCCGCGCCGAACTCTCCGACGCCGTCAACTCCACCCGCACCAACCCGGACTACCTGCCCGGCGTGGAACTCCCCGCGGGCCTGCGGGCCACCACCGACGCCGCCGAGGCCGCGCGGAACGCCGACTTCACCGTCCTCGCGGTCCCCTCCCAGACGCTGCGCTCCAACCTCGCCGACTGGGCACCCCTGCTGGCGCCCGGCACGATCCTGGTGTCCCTCATGAAGGGCGTCGAACTCGGCTCCGCGATGCGGATGAGCGAGGTGATCGACGACGTCGCCAAGGTCGGCGCCGAGCGCATCGCCGTGGTCACCGGACCCAACCTGGCCCGGGAGATCGCCGCCCGCATGCCGGCCGCCGCCGTGGTCGCCTGCCCGGACGAGTCCGTCGCCCAGCGCCTCCAGACCGCCTGCCACACGCCGTACTTCCGCCCGTACACCAACACCGACGTCATCGGCTGCGAACTCGGCGGCGCCGTCAAGAACGTGATCGGGCTCGCCGTCGGCATCGCGGACGGCATGGGCCTCGGCGACAACGCCAAGGGCTCCCTCATCACCCGCGGCCTCGCCGAGACCACGCGCCTCGGTGTCGCCCTCGGCGCCGACCCGCTGACCTTCTCCGGACTGGCCGGACTCGGCGACCTGGTGGCGACCTGCTCCTCGCCGCTGTCCCGCAACCACACCTTCGGCACCAACCTCGGCAAGGGCATGACCCTCCAGGAGACCATCGCGGTCACCAAGCAGACCGCCGAGGGCGTCAAGTCCTGCGAGTCGGTGCTCGATCTGGCCCGCAGGCACGGCGTCGACATGCCGCTCACCGAGACGGTCGTCGGCATCGTGCACGAGGGCAAGCCTCCGGTGGTCGCGCTCAAGGAGCTGATGTCGCGCAGCGCGAAGCCCGAACGACGCTGAGCGACGCTGAGCCGCACCGGCACGGAAGCCGGGCGTCCACCCGCGCCACGCGGTCCCGCCGACGCTGTCTCGCGGCACCGCGGGCGGGTACTCTCAACGCGATATGAGCACCGAGAACCTCCCCCAGAGCCCCGAGCAGCCGCCTCGCAAACCGCGTGTGGCCGTCGTGTTCGGCGGGCGCAGCTCCGAACACGGGATCTCCGTGGTCACCGCCGGCGCCGTCCTCGCGGCCATCGACCGGACGCGGTACGACGTCCTGCCGATCGGCATCACCAGGGACGGCCGCTGGGCCCTCACCGCCGACGAACCGGAACGCATGGCGATCACCGACCGCCGTACGCCCGACGTCGAGGAGCTGGCCGAGTCGACCGAGGGCGGCGTGCTGCTTCCCGTCGACCCCGCGAGCCGCGAGGTCGTCTACAGCGAAACCGGCTCGGTGCCCAAGGCGCTGGGTGAGGTCGACGTCGTCTTCCCCGTGCTGCACGGCCCGTACGGCGAGGACGGCACCCTCCAGGGCCTGCTGGAGCTGTCCGGTGTGCCCTACGTCGGAGCGGGCGTGCTCGCCTCCGCCGTCGGGCAGGACAAGGAGTACATGAAGGCGGTGTTCACCTCCTACGGGCTGAAGGTCGGCCCGTACGTGGTGATCCGGCCCCGCGAGTGGGAGCAGGACCGTTCCGGCGCCCGCGAGAGGATCGTGGACTTCGCCGGTGAGCACGGCTGGCCGCTGTTCGTGAAGCCCGCGCGCGCGGGTTCCTCGATCGGCATCACCAAGGTCGACGACCTCTCCGGCCTCGACGAGGCGATCGAGGAGGCCCGGCGCCACGACCCGAAGATCCTCATCGAGGCGGCGCTGCGCGGCCGGGAGATCGAGTGCGGGGTCCTGGAGTTCGAGGACGGCCCCCGCGCCTCCGTCCCCGCCGAGATCCCGCCGCCCTCGGAGCACGCGTACTACGACTTCGAGGCCAAGTACATCGACTCCACACCCGGCATCGTGCCCGCCCCGCTCACGCCCGAGGAGACCGCCGAGGTCCAGCGGCTCGCCGTCGAGGCGTTCGACGCGGCCTCCTGCGAGGGCCTGGTGCGCGCGGACTTCTTCCTCACCGAGGACGACGAGTTCGTGATCAACGAGATCAACACCATGCCCGGCTTCACGCCGATCTCCATGTACCCGCAGATGTGGCAGGCGAGCGGCGTGAGCTACCCGGAACTGGTGGACCGGCTGGTCCAGGCGGCGCTGCGGCGGTCCACGGGACTGCGCTGACATCCTGCCGCACGTCCGGACCGGAAGGCGATCCCCTCGGGGGTCGCCTTCCGCAGTATGATCAGCGGGTTTCCCCGGCCCGCCGTCCGTCGGTGACAGCGCCTTGTCCGGGTTCCGGCACAGCTCGGTGACCTCGTGTCCGGGGCGGGAACCACCGCCGACCCGCTGTCGTCTGCTGAGGAGCAGCCTGCGGCGGCGATCAGCAGAGCGAGAGCGAGCGGGCGGAAGGGGGGTCAGAGATGAACGACCGGGCAGGTCAGAGTACGGGTGATGCCGTCCACTTGCTGGACCTTGGCGACCACCATGCGACCCAGGTCGTCGACGGTGTCGGACTGGGCGCGGACGATGACATCGTAGGGTCCTGTCACGTCCTCGGCCTGGATCACTCCAGGGATCTTGCTGATCGTCTCGGCGACGGTCGACGCCTTGCCGACCTCCGTCTGGATCAGGATGTACGCCTGTACCACGGAACCTCCAGAGCGGCCACGAGGATCATGTGGGGAAAAGGAACGCCACGGTATCGCGTCACCGCTCTTCGCGGGGAGACCCGCGGGGTGCGGGCCCCGCGTGCCGGGGTGCGGGAATGACACGAGCCGACGATGACGCCGACCGCGGCGACGGCCACTTCGACCGTAGCGAGGACAGAGATGACGCGCGACCGGGCACGGACAGGGACAGAAGGGGAGCCAAGGCGATGAAGGGCACTGTTGGTGAGCTGGGGGAGTTCGGGCTCATCAGGGAGCTCACCTCCCGTCTCACCACCACCCCGGCGGTCCGGGTCGGTCCCGGCGACGACGCCGCGGTGGTGGCCGCGCCCGACCGCCGGGTGGTGGCCAGCACCGACATCCTCGTGGAGGGGCGGCACTTCCGCCGGGACTGGTCCACCGCGTACGACGTGGGCCGCAAGGCGGCGGCGCAGAACCTGGCCGACATCGCCGCCATGGGCGCCGTACCGACCGCACTGCTGCTCGGCCTGGTCGTGCCCGCTGAACTGCCGGTGACCTGGCCGACCGAGCTGATGGACGGGCTGCGCGACGAGTGCCAGGTCGCGGGCGCCTCCGTGGTCGGCGGCGACGTGGTGCGCGGCGACACGATCACCGTCTCCATCACCGCGCTCGGCGACCTGCGCAACCAGGAGCCCGTCACCCGCGGCGGCGCCCAGCCCGGCGACCTCGTGGCGGTGACCGGCTGGCTCGGCTGGTCCGCGGCCGGGTTCGCCGTACTCTCCCGGGGCTTCCGCTCGCCGCGCGCCTTCGTCGAGGCCCACCGCCGCCCGGAACCGCCCTACCACGCGGGGCCGGCCGCCGCGGGCCTGGGCGCCACCGCGATGTGCGACGTGAGCGACGGACTGATCGCGGACCTGGGTCACATCGCGGAGGCCAGCAAGGTCAGGATCGACATCCGCTCCGGTCAGATCGACATCCCGACCCAGATGAACGACATCGGCCAGGCCGTCGGCGTCGACCCCATGCAGTGGGTGCTCACCGGGGGAGAGGACCACGCGATCGTGGCCACCTTCCCGCCGGACGTGAAGCTGCCCGCCCGCTGGAAGGTCATCGGCGAGGTCCTCAACCCCTCCGCGCTGCCCCAGGTGACCGTCGACGGGGCGCCCTGGACCCGCAAGGGCGGCTGGGACCACTTCGGTGAGGACGTGGAGTCATGACACCGCCCCTGGTCCTCACCGTGGCCGGTTCCGACTCCGGCGGCGGCGCCGGCATCCAGGCCGACCTGAAGACGATGCTCGCGCTGGGCACGCACGGCATGAGCGTGCTCACCGCGGTGACCGCGCAGAACTCCCTGGGCGTACAGGGAGCCTGGGAACTGCCCGTGGAGGCCGTGCGGGCCCAGTACCGCAGCGTCGTGGACGACATCGGCGTCCAGGCGGTCAAGACCGGGATGCTGTCCTCCGCGGAACTGGTCGAGGCGGTCGCCGAGTTGATCGGCGGCACGGACGCTCCGGCGGTCGTCGACCCGGTCGGCGTCTCCAAGCACGGGGACGCGCTGCTGGCCGCCTCCGCGCTGGACTCGGTCCGCACCAAGCTGCTCCCGGTCGCCACCGTCGCCACCCCGAACCTCGACGAGGTGGCGCAACTCACCGGCGTACGGGTCGAGTCGGACACCGACCTGCGCCGGGCCGCGGCGGCCGTGCTGGAGTACGGGCCGCGCTGGGTGCTGATCAAGGGCGGCCACCTGACCGGTGACGCCGTCGACCTGCTCACCGACGGATCCGAGGAGCACTGGCTGCGCGCCCCCCGCCTCGACAACCGGCACACGCACGGCACGGGCTGCACCCTCGCGTCGGCCGTCGCCTGCGGTCTGGCGAAGGGGCGGTCGGTACCCGAGGCGGTCGCGGCGGCCAAGGAGTACGTCACCGGGGCGATCGCGGCCGGCTTCGGGCTCGGCGCCGGCATCGGGCCGGTGGACCACGGCTGGGCGCTCGGGCGGGACCACGGCTGAAAGTCCGGGCGGGACCGGCTGAAAGTCCGGGCGAGGCCACTGGGGGCGTTCTTGCGGGACGCCCCCCTGCGGCGTGGCCTGCGGCGTGGCCTGCGGCGTGGCCTGCGGCGTGGGCGGGGCACGGGCGGAGTGTGGGCGGAGCGTGTTCGGGGCGTGGGCGGGACTACCGGCCGGGCAAGGCTTCCGGCACGGCAAAAAGCCGGCCCACCCAAGGTGGACCGGCTCCATGCAGCGGACCAGGCAGTGGCCGCGCGCTCAGCTGACGCGTCAGCGCGAGACCTTCCCGGCCTTGATGCACGAGGTGCAAGCGTTCACGCGCTTCGGCGTCCCGCCGACCACGGTACGCACACGCTGGATGTTCGGGTTCCAGCGACGGGACGTACGGCGGTGCGAGTGCGAGATGTTGTTGCCGAAGCTCGGCCCCTTGCCACAGACGTCGCAGTTGGCAGCCACGGGTCACTCCAAAGACTTCAGATGCACTTACGGTTGACCCCGGCATGCCGGGATCAAGGTTCCGGAGTCGCGAACGGTCCGGTATCTGAGTGGCGGTGCCAGGGGGGAGAGCCCGATCGGGATCGGGCAACCGGAGCAGCATACAACGGCTGCTCCCGTACAACGAAACTACCATGGCAGCTCAGGGGCCCGCCCCGGCCCACTTCCGGTGGGCGCCCTCCCAAGGTCTACGCTGCCTGCCACGTCCAGCAGCTCAGGGAGGCGCAGGTGGCGCAGGTGCCGCAGAGGTTCTTCGACGCTCTGGCGGTGCGTACCTGGTGCGGTCTGTCGCTGCGGGCACTGGGGCGGGCACGCGAGGAGATCGACGCGATCAACGTCTATCCGGTCGCGGACGGGGACACCGGCACCAACCTGTATCTGACCGTCGAGTCGGCCGTCGCCGCTGTGGAGGCGGTGTTCGCGGCGCACGCGGTGGACGCCGGGGAGCCGCGCGCCGAGGTGCCGGGCGCCGAGGTGCCGGACGCGGGCGGCGGTCCCTCGCTGGCCGATGCCGTGGGCGCCATGGCGCACGGCGCGCTGATCGGCGCGCGCGGCAACTCCGGAACGATCCTCGCGCAGCTGCTGCGCGGCATGGCCCAGGTGCTCACCGCCGGGGGTGAACCCGCTCACACCGATGGTCCGGGCCTGCGACTGGCCCTGCGGCACGCGGCCGAATCCGCCCGGCAGGCCGTGGCCCACCCGGTCGAGGGCACCGTCCTGACCGTCGCCTCGGCCGCCGCCGACGCGGCGGACGACGCGGCCGTCGGTGCGGAGGACGGTGCGGAGGACGACTGCGCGGCGGTGGCCCGGGCGGCCTACGACGGTGCCCGCGCGGCGCTCGCCGCGACCCCGGGCCAGCTGCCCGTCCTGGAACGCGCCGGAGTCGTCGACGCCGGCGGCCACGGCCTCGTGACGGTCCTCGCGGCCCTGGTGGAGACGTTCACGGGCCGTGCGCCGGGGCCGAAGCCGGTCGCCGTGCCGCGCGCGTGTGTGGCGCACGGCGACGAGGCCGCCGCGGGGGAGTGCGCCGCGCAGGAGGGCGACGAGAGCGGCCCGGCCTTCGAGGTGATCTACCTCCTGGAGGCCGAGGACGCGGCCGTGGCGCGGCTGCGGCAGCGGCTCGACGCCCTCGGAGACTCGCTCGTCGTGGTCGGCGGCGACGGACTGTGGAACGTCCACGTGCACGTCGACGACGCGGGCGCCGCCGTGGAGGCGGGCGTCGAGGCCGGGCGGCCGTACCGGATCCGGATCACCCACTTCGGGCACGGCGACGCGCACACCGCCGGGAGCGAGCGCCCGCCCCGTGAGCGCACCCAGCGCGCCGTGGTGGCGGTCGTGCCGGGGGAGGGTCTGGCCGGGCTCTACACCGAGGCGGGTGCGACCACCGTGCTCGCCCGCCCGGGGGAGCCGCCCGCGAGCGGGGAACTCGTCCAGGCCGTACGGCGGGCGCACGCGCGCGAGGTCGTCCTGCTGCCCAACGACGCCGAACTGCGCCACACCGCCGCCGCGGCGGCGGAGCAGGCCCGCACCGAAGGCATCCGCGTCGCCCTGATCCCGACCCGCTCCGCGATCCAGGGCATCGCCGCGCTCGCCGTGCACGAGCCCGAGCGGCGCTTCGACGAGGACGTGGTGGCGATGACCTCGGCGGCGGGCGCCACCCGCCACGCCGAGGTCGCCGTCGCCGAACGCCAGTCGTGGACCACGGCCGGCATCTGCCAGGCCGGTGACGTGCTCGGCCTCGTCGACGGCGACGTGGCCGTGATCGGCGCGGACGTCACGGAGGTCGCCGCGACTGTCCTGGACCGCATGCTCGCGGCAGGCGGCGAGCTGGTCACCCTGGTCCTCGGCGACGAGGCACCCGAGACCGTCACCGCCCACCTGGAGGCCCGCGTCCGGGAGGCGTATCTCGCCGTCGACACGGTGGTCTACCGAGGCGGCCGACAGGGTTCGCTGCTGCTGATCGGCGTGGAGTAGGACGGTCGCGGCCGGTACCGCCGGTCTCCCGGGAGGCGGCCGGCCGGTACCGCCGGTTTCCCGGGAGGCGGCCGGCCGGTACCGCCGGTTTCCCGGGAGGCGGCCGGCCGATACCGCCGGTTTCCGGGGCGGTGTGGGGCCATTGTCAGTGGCGTGGTGTGCAATGGATCTCGTGCCCGCACTGCGAGAACCCCTGAAGAAGGTGCTCGGCCCCGCCACCGCGAAGGTGATGGCCGAGCATCTCGGCCTGCACACCGTCGGCGACCTCCTCCACCACTACCCCCGCAGATACGAGGAGCGCGGCCAGCTCACCCACCTCGCCGACCTGCCGATGGACGAGCACGTCACGGTGGTGGCCCAGGTCGCCGATGCCCGCCTGCACACCTTCGCCTCGTCGAAGGCGCCGCGCGGCAAGGGACAGCGCCTCGAAGTCACCATCACGGACGGCCACGGCCGCCTCCAGCTGGTCTTCTTCGGCAACGGCGTCCACAAGCCCCACAAGGAGCTCCTGCCGGGCACCCGCGCGATGTTCGCGGGCAAGGTCTCCGTCTTCAACCGCCGACTGCAACTGGCCCATCCGGCGTACGAGTTGCTGCGCGGCAATGACGACGACGACCCTGCCGAGAGCGTCGAGTCCTGGGCGGGCGCCCTCATCCCCCTCTACCCGGCCACCGCCAAGCTGGAGTCCTGGAAGATCGGCAAGGCGATCCAGACGGTGCTGCCCAGCGCCCAGGAGGCCGTCGACCCCCTCCCCGACTCCCTGCGCGTGGGACGCGGCCTGGTCTCCCTCCCCGAGGCCCTCCTGAAGATCCACCGCCCGCACACCAAGGCGGACATCGAGGACGCCCGCGCCCGCCTGAAGTGGGACGAGGCCTTCGTCCTTCAGGTCGCCCTCGCCCGCCGCCGCCACGCGGAGACCCAACTCCCCGCCGTCCCCCGGAAACCGAGCCCGGACGGCCTGCTCACCGCCTTCGACGACCGTCTCCCCTTCACCCTCACCGACGGCCAGCGGAAGGTCTCCGGGGAGATCTTCGACGACCTCGCCACCGACCACCCGATGCACCGGCTGCTCCAGGGGGAGGTCGGCTCCGGGAAGACGATGGTGGCCCTGCGCGCCATGCTCGCCGTCGTCGACGCGGGCGGGCAGGCCGTGATGCTGGCGCCCACCGAGGTGCTCGCCCAGCAGCACCACCGGTCGGTCGTCGAGATGATGGGGGAGCTGGCCGAGGGAGGCATGCTCGGCGGCGCGGAGCACGCCACCAAGGTGGTGCTGCTGACCGGCTCGATGGGCGCCGCCGCCCGCCGTCACGCCCTGCTCGACCTGGCCACCGGCGAGGCCGGCATCGTCATCGGCACACACGCGCTGATCGAGGACAAGGTGCAGTTCCACGACCTCGGTCTGGTCGTCGTCGACGAGCAGCACCGCTTCGGCGTCGAGCAGCGCGACGCCCTGCGCGGCAAGGGCAAGCAGCCGCCGCATCTGCTCGTCATGACCGCCACGCCGATTCCGCGCACCGTCGCCATGACCGTCTTCGGCGACCTGGAGACCTCCGTCCTGGACCAGCTTCCGGCCGGCCGTTCCCCGATCGCCAGCCATGTCGTCCCGGCCGCCGACAAACCGCACTTCCTCGCCCGCGCCTGGGAACGGGTCCGCGAGGAGGTGTCCAACGGCCACCAGGCGTACGTCGTGTGCCCGCGCATCGGCGACGAGGACGACGACCCGAAGAAGGGGTCCCCCAAGCCCCCCGAGGGTGACGCGGGGAAGCGGCCACCGCTGGCGGTCCTCGACACCGCCGAACAGCTGGCGCAAGGCCCGCTCCAGGGCCTCAGGGTCGAGGTCCTGCACGGCCGTATGCAGCCCGACGATAAGGACGCCGTCATGCGCCGCTTCGCGGCCGGGGAGACCGACGTCCTCGTCGCCACGACCGTCATCGAGGTGGGCGTCAACGTCCCCAACGCCACCGCGATGGTGATCATGGACGCCGACCGCTTCGGCGTCTCCCAGCTCCACCAGCTGCGCGGCCGCGTCGGCCGAGGCTCCGCTCCCGGCCTGTGCCTGCTGGTCACCGAGATGCCCGAGGCGAGCGCCGCCCGGCAGCGCCTGAACGCCGTCGCCGGCACCCTCGACGGCTTCGAGCTCTCCCGCATCGACCTCGAACAGCGCCGCGAGGGCGACGTACTCGGCCAGGCCCAGTCCGGCGCCCGCACCTCCCTGCGCGTCCTCGCCGTCATCGAGGACGAGGAGATCATCGCCGAGGCCCGGGAAGAGGCGGCGGCGGTGGTGGCCGCCGACCCGGAGCTGACGGGCCTGCCCGGGCTGCGGACGGCTCTGGACGCACTGCTGGACGACGAGCGGGAGCAGTACCTGGAGAAGGGCTGACAGACTGGGAGCGGACACCGTCCGCACACCCGAGCAGACCGACAAGGACCCGAAGATGACCCGCGTGATCGCCGGCAAAGCCGGCGGACGCCGCCTCGCCGTCCCGCGGGGAACCGGCACCCGGCCCACCTCCGACCGTGCGCGCGAGGGGCTCTTCTCCACCTGGCAGTCCCTGCTCGGCGGCCCGCTGGACGGCGAGCGGGTCATCGACCTGTACGCCGGTTCCGGCGCCGTCGGCCTGGAGGCGCTGTCCCGGGGCGCCGGGCACGTCCTGCTCGTCGAGGCCGACGCCCGCGCCGCCGGTACGGTCCGGGAGAACGTCAAGTCGCTCGGCCTGCCCGGCGCCGAGGTCCGTGCGGGCAAAGCGGAACAGATCATCCGTACCCCGGCCCCGGCCGAGCCGTACGACATCGTCTTCCTCGATCCTCCGTACGCCGTCTCGGACGACGATCTTCGGGAGATCCTGCTCACACTCCGCTCGGAGGGGTGGCTCACCGGGGAAGCGCTCGTCACCGTGGAGCGCAGCACCAGGGGCGGGGAATTCCGCTGGCCCCAGGGCTTCGACGCGATCCGGTCCCGTCGCTACGGCGAGGGAACGTTTTGGTACGGTCGCGCCGCCTCTACGTGCGAAGACGCACGATGACCGGACCGGAGAGCGAGGGAACTCAAGTGCGCCGCGCCGTCTGTCCCGGGTCATTCGACCCGATCCACAACGGACATCTCGACATCATCGCCCGTGCCTCCAGCCTCTATGACGAGGTCTACGTCGCGGTGATGATCAACCGGTCCAAGAAGAGCCTGTTCGAGATCGAGGAGCGGATCGACCTCATCCGCCAGGTCACCGCCGAGTACGGGAACGTGCGCGTGGAATCCTTCCACGGCCTCCTCGTCGACTTCTGCAAGCAGCGCGAGATCCCGGCCATCGTCAAGGGCCTGCGCGCCGTCAGCGACTTCGACTACGAACTCCAGATGGCCCAGATGAACAACGGCCTCTCGGGCGTGGAGACCCTCTTCATCCCCACCAACCCCACCTACAGCTTCATGTCGTCCTCCCTGGTCAAGGAGGTCGCCACCTGGGGCGGCGACATCTCCCACCTGGTGCCTCCGCTGGTCCTCGAAGCCCTCTCCGCGCGCCTGAAGAAGGACTGACGCCCCCGTCGTACAGCTGCCGGAGACTGACAAGCCGTCACCCGGTGTCCCCCGGACACCCCAGGGTCGTACAGTCGTCCCGTCCGTCTCCAACACAGCTGTAGAGAGTGGCGAGCACACGGTGGACGTGCAGAAGAAGCTCGACGAGATCAGCGCGATGGTCTCCGGCGCCCGCGCCATGCCCATGTCGGCCTCGTGCGTGGTCAACCGCGCCGAACTGCTCTCGATGCTGGAAGAGCTGCGCGCCGAGCTGCCCGGATCCCTCGCCCAGGCCCAGGAGCTGATCGGCGACCGCGACCAGATGGTCGCGCAGGCCCGCCAGGAGGCCGACCGGATCATCGAGAGCGCGCAGGCCGAGCGCGGTTCCCTGATCTCCGACACCGAGGTCGCCCGCCGTTCCCAGGCCGAGGCCGACCGGATCCTCGCCGAGGCCCGCCAGGAGGCCGAGGAGGTCCGCGCCGAGGCCGACGACTACGTCGACTCCAAGCTCGCCAACTTCGAGGTCGTCCTCACCAAGACCCTCGGCTCCGTCGGCCGGGGCCGCGAGAAGCTCCTCGGCACCGGACCCGGCCTCGACGAGAACGGCTACGAGGACGAGGACGCCCCCGAGCGCAGCCACGACCCGGAGATCCTGCGCCGCGACGCCGACACCTACGTCGACACCAAGCTCGGCGCCTTCGAGGCCGTACTCGCCAAGACCCTGGACGCCGTCGGCCGGGGCCGCCAGAAGCTGCACGGCCGGATCGCCACCGACGACCTCGGCGCCCTCGCGGACGACATGACCACCGTCCAGCACTCCAGCGACGCGGACTACCTCGCCGGCCTCTCCGACGCCCCCACCGGGCAGCCGCAGCCGCAGCAGCGGGAGTACGGCGAGCAGCAGCCGGCCGCGGCACAGGTACCGGCGCAGGCCGTGCCGGAGATGCCGACGCAGCAGCCGGCGTACGGCTACGCCCAGCAGCAGCCCGATCCCTACGCGGGCTACCAGCAGGCCTACGGCGGCCAGCAGGACCCGTACGGCTACCAGCAGCAGACGGCGGACCCGTACGCCTACCAGTACGACGCCCAGCAGCAGGCGTACGACGGCCAGCAGGGCTACGCCCAGCCCCAGCAGCCGCAGCAGCCCCCGCAGGCTCAGCCGCAGGCCCTCGACGAGACCAGTCTCTTCGACACCAGCATGATCAGCGCCGAGCAGCTGAGGGCCTACGAACAGGGCCGCGGGCTGTAGCCGAGGACTCCGCCCCGCACGCCGCACCCGGCCGGATTGGGCCGAAAGCGAATGGTCCAGTATCCTGGCTCTTCGGTCGCGCGTACGTCCGCGATCGCCGCTGCCCGGGAACACCGAGGGCGGCACCCCCACACTCACGAAGACCGAAAGCAGGAATGGCTCTGAACGCGCGCCTCGACCACCGCAACCCCCTCGTGTTCGACACACACGAGCTGGGGCGGCGGCCCGGTGCGCTGCAGCGCCTGACCCGCACGGTCGACGCTCCCAAGGACTTCGGTATCCAGGGAGTCATCGGAGTGCCGGAAGGCGCCCCGGTGGAACTCGATCTCCGGCTCGAGTCGGTCATGGAAGGGGTGCTCGTCACAGGCACCGCCCGTGCCAAGGCCGAGGGGGAGTGCGTAAGGTGTCTGGAGCCGCTCGAGCAGCAGCTTGTGGCGGACTTCCAGGAGATGTTCTCGTACCCTGACGCCGACGACCGGGGCCGCCCTGTGGCGGAACCGGCCGACGACGCCGAGGAAGACGAGGACAGGCTCTTCGTCGAGGACGGACTGATCGGCCTCGAACCCGTGCTGCGCGACGCGGTGGTGCTCGCACTGCCGATGCAGCCGGTGTGCCAGGAAGACTGCCCGGGTCTGTGCTCCGAGTGCGGAGTACGCCTGGCAGAGGACCCGGACCACCACCACGATGCCGTCGACATTCGTTGGGCGGCTTTGCAGGGACTCGCCGGTTCACTCGGAGACGGCGAGAAGGACGAGATGAGCGGCGCCGAACCTGGCGTCGACGAGAAGCAGGAGAAGTAGCCGTGGCTGTTCCGAAGCGGAAGATGTCGCGCAGCAACACGCGCCACCGCCGGTCGCAGTGGAAGGCTGCGGTCCCCACCCTGGTTGCGTGCGAGCGCTGCCACGAGCCCAAGCAGCAGCACATCGCGTGCCCGTCTTGCGGCACTTACAACAAGCGCCAGGTCCTCGAGGTCTGAGCGGCTGGTGAGAGGCACTGTGTCAGTCCCCAAGAAGGCGGAAGACGCCAAGGCGGACCCACCCGCCAAGAAGAAGGCGGACACCCAGGCCTCGTCCCACACGCTTCTGGAAGGGCGGCTCGGCTATCAGCTCGAGTCCGCCCTTCTGGTGCGTGCACTGACCCACCGTTCCTACGCGTACGAGAACGGCGGTCTGCCGACGAACGAGCGGCTGGAGTTCCTCGGTGACTCCGTCCTCGGCCTCGTCGTCACGGACACGCTGTACCGCACCCACCCCGACCTGCCCGAAGGCCAGCTGGCCAAGTTGCGGGCCGCGGTGGTCAACTCGCGTGCGCTGGCGGAGGTGGGCCGTGGGCTCGACCTCGGCTCCTTCATCCGGCTCGGCCGCGGTGAAGAGGGCACGGGTGGCCGGGACAAGGCGTCCATCCTCGCCGACACCCTTGAAGCGGTGATCGGCGCGGTCTATCTCGACCAGGGCCTCGACGCGGCCTCCGAACTGGTACACCGCCTGTTCGACCCGCTGATCGAGAAGTCCTCGAACCTCGGCGCCGGCCTGGACTGGAAGACCAGCCTCCAGGAACTCACCGCGACCGAAGGGCTCGGCGTCCCCGAGTACCTGGTCACGGAGACCGGCCCGGACCACGAGAAGACCTTCACTGCTGCCGCCCGCGTCGGAGGCGTCTCGTACGGCACCGGCACCGGCCGCAGCAAGAAGGAAGCGGAGCAGCAGGCCGCGGAATCCGCGTGGCGGTCCATCCGGGCCGCGGCGGACGAGCGCGCCAAGGTGACCGCGGCCGAAGCGGCGGCCCAGCCCGCCGCCGAAGCGGCGGCCCAGCCGAGCGCCGACGCCCCGTCGGCCTCTGCCTGATCCGTCCGTTCCATCTGATGCACCGCACGTTCCGAACGCCCACCCCGCTCCAGGGGCGGGCGTTCGGCTCGTCCACCGGACCGTCCGAGGGGATGCCATGCCCGAGTTGCCCGAGGTCGAGGCCGTCCGGCGCGGTCTGGAGCGCTGGGTCGCCCACCGCACCGTCGCCGACGCCGAGGTGCTGCACCCGCGCGCGGTACGCCGGCACATCGCGGGCCCCGACGACTTCGCCCAGCGCCTCAAGGGCCACCGCATCGGCATGCCCAGCCGCCGCGGCAAATACCTGTGGCTGCCGCTGGAGGACACCGGGCAGGCGATCCTGGCCCACCTCGGCATGAGCGGCCAGCTGCTGGTCCAGCCGCACGAGGCACCGGCCGAGAAGCACCTGCGCATCCGCGTCCGCTTCTCCGACGCCCTGTCGACCGAACTCCGCTTCGTCGACCAGCGCACCTTCGGCGGCCTCTCCCTGCACGAGACCAGCCCCGACGGACTCCCCGACGTCATCGCGCACATCGCCCGTGACCCCCTGGACCCGCTCTTCGACGACGAGGCGTTCCACCTCGCGCTGCGCCGCAAGCGCACCACGATCAAACGGGCTCTGCTCGACCAGTCACTGATCAGCGGCGTCGGCAACATCTACGCCGACGAGGCCCTGTGGCGCTCCCGCCTGCACTACGAACGCCCCACCGCGACCTTCACCCGCCCCCGCACCGCCGAACTCCTCGGCCACGCGCGCGACGTGATGAACGCGGCCCTCGCCGCGGGCGGCACCAGCTTCGACAGCCTCTACGTCAACGTGAACGGCGAGTCCGGCTACTTCGACCGGTCGCTCGACGCGTACGGCCGCGAGGGCCTGCCCTGCCGCCGCTGTGCCACACCGATGCGCCGTCGGCCGTGGATGAACCGCTCCAGCTACTTCTGCCCGAAGTGCCAGCGGGCGCCGAGGATCACACCGTAGGGGTCCGCCGGGCGTCGTACCGCTCACGCGACGCCAGCACCTCGTCCATCCGCTCCTCCAGGCACTGGATGAGCGCGACGAGTCGTCCGGCCACCGTGTGTCCCAGGGGCGTGAGTTCGTAGTCCACGCGGGGCGGGTTGGTGGGCTGGGCCTCGCGGTGCACCAGACCGTCGCGCTCCAGCGCGTGCAGGGTCTGGGCCAGCATCTTCTCGCTGACGCCGTCGACGCGGCGCCGCAGCTCGTTGAACCGGAACGAGCCCTCGTACAGCGCGCCGAGCGTCAGCGCGCCCCAGCGCCCCGTGACGTGCTCCAGGGTGCCGCGCGAGGGACAGGCCCTGGAGAACACGTCGTACGGGAAGTCCTGCTCCTCCGTGCGCTCCTGCGTGGTCGACATACGCCCAGCGTACGTGAGCGCAGCGCTGAGCCGCAGGTCGCGCTGAGCCCCGGACAGCGCTCCAGCGTTCCCCGGGGGTACCGCTAGTAGCCGAAGAAGTGTGGGGCCGGGTCTCTGACCTGCGGCCACGTGATCGATCAACGCTGCGACCTGCGACTTGGCTGTCGGTGGTTGTCAACGTTGGTCGTCGTTGAGCACCCTCCGACGGCCCCGGGACGGCCCCGAACTTCGGCCCCGACCGTTGCTAGGGGGTGTCTGACAATTCCGGTCTGATCAGCGAGATTCGGCTGAGCTGGCAATCCGGAGGTGCGCCGATCGGCTGGGGGAACTGGGCAGTGGCTACGAACGGCGGGCCAGTAGATGGGTGTCGAGGAAGCCCCGATCAGAGGATGGATCGTGGAGCAGCCGTGCGAAGGGATCGAGCCCAGCATCGCCCAGCAGTTCGGCGAGGCGATCCACCGGCCAGCTGTAGGCGGGCGCCACCTTGTGGTCGAACCGGACCGGTACTTGTCCGTCGGTCCCGAAGAAGGAGACCAGGATCAGACCGTCCGGTGCCAGGACGCGTACCTGTTCGGCGAGCAGCTCCGGTAGTTCCCCCGGAGGGGTGTGAATCATTGAGTAGTGGGCCAGCACGCCGCCGAGCGCGGCGTCCTCGATCGGCAGGGATTCCATCCGCGCCTCTTGGAAGCGCAGCGCCGGATGGGCCTGCCGGGCGTGGTCGACCATGCCGGGGGCAAGGTCTAGTCCGAAGGCGTCCAGGCCGAGTTCGTGCAGCATGGCCGTCAGATGTCCGGGCCCGCACCCGACGTCCGCTGTCCGCAGGTTGCCCGTCGCGCGCACCAGTTCGGCGAAGGTGCCGATCATGGCCCGGGAGAAAGGCTGTGTTTCCAGCCGGTTTGCGAACAGCGATGCGTACAGCTCGACGACACCGTCGTAGGCCGTCCTAGTCTCGTCCCGATGATTCGCCACGGGCAGGACTCTATAGCCGGTCCGATAATTGATCTTGTGGCAGGTCGAGGTGAGTTGACGGATGCGGCATGGAGGCGGATAGAGCCCCTTTTGCCTCAGGTGGACGGACGGGGCCGTCCGTGGCGTGATCACCGGCAGGTGGTCAACGGGGTGCTGCGGCGGCTGCGGACTGGGGCTCCGTGGCGGGATCTTCCCGACCGGTTCGGGCCGTGGCAGACCGTCTACGAGCGGTTCGCCCGCTGGGAGGCGGACGGCACGGCACCTGGGCACGGTTGCTGGAGCACGTTCAGGTCCGCGATGACGCGGTGGGCCGGGTGGAATGGACCGTCTCCGTCGACTCCACCATCAACCGAGCCCACCAGCACGCAGTCGACGCCCGCAAAAGGGGGATGTGAACGGGGACGAACTGGAAGATCCGGGCCGCTCGCAGTCGCGCCAGGCCCTCGGCCGCTCCCGAGGCGGACTGACCACCAAAGTCCATCTCGCCGTCGATGGCCGGGGCCTGCCCCTGTCGATTGTGCTCACGCCCGGCAACGTCAACGACGCGACGGCGTTCGGCCAGGTCCTCGACGGCATCCGCACCCCGCGCCTCGGCACGGGCCGCCCGCGCACGAGGCCGGACCGTGTACTGGGTGACAAGGCGTATTCCAGCAGGGCCATCCGCCATCTGCTGAGGCGCCGGGGCATCGCTGCCACGATCCCCGAGCGCCGCGACCAGGCGGCGAACCGCCACCGACGCGGAGCCCTCGGCGGCCGGCCGCCGACCTTCGACAAGGTCACCTACCGCGACCGCAACGTCGTCGAACGATGCTTCGTCCGCCTCAAGCAGTTCCGCGCGATCGCGACCCGGTTCGACAAGCTCGGCGACCGCTACCGTGCCGGAGTTGTCCTGGCTTCCTTAATCCTCTGGCTCCGCGAGTCCACGGGGTGATCATTTGTCAGACAGGCCCTAGTCAGGCAGTGGGGTCTGTCTCTCTGGCCGAGCGCAGAAGAACCTCGTGCTCATCCGGGCACCTGCGGTTATCGACAGGGCACATCTTTACCGGGGCCGACACACACCCCGGGGACATGGTTTCCATTGCGTCAAGGCACATAGTGCAGAAAGTCGTGGCAGCGGGATTGATGCTGTCCGCGCCGCTGATCCCGCAGAACGTTGTTTGCCAGGAGAGGTCTCGGCAGCACACGATGTGCGTGCTCTCACCAGCGTTGGCGATGAGCTCGTACTTGGCGTCGCGCTGTGTCTCGGTAGCCCCGCCGCGAAGCTGTCCTGCCGCAGCGCCTATGCGTTCTCTGGTCAATGTCTCCTCCTGACGGCAGCCCAGGCACGGTGTTGCTGGCCGACCGCCCCAGCCACAGAGGGTTTCCTCCACCAACGCCCCCGCAGTCGCCTGCGCGCCGCCGGGCGCGGCCAGCCGGGGCGAAGACAGGAGGCAGGCCGCGCCGCAGAGGCGGCGCGCTCCGCGCCGTGCGCGGGGGCCTTGACGGTCCGCCGGTCACGGCACCGCTCGTCTTCACCGGCCCTGGCAGGCTGCCGCTCGACCGGAGCCGCTTCAACGATCGCGTGTGGCGGCCGGCACTTCGGGCCGCGAGTGTCGAGACCGGTCGGGACAACGGCATGCATGCCTTGCGGCACTTCTACGCTTCGGTGCTCCTGGACGCGGGGGAGAGCATCAAGGCTCTCAGCGAGTACCTGGGCCACCATGACCCCGGCTTCACGCTGCGGACGTACACGCACCTGATGCCGTCGAGCGGGACCCGGACCCGGGCCGCCGTGGATCGCGTCTTCGCTGACGACGGGCCTGCCGCTGACGGCCCGGACACGGCCCACGAGGGCGCTAGCCCTCTGACCTGCGGTTATCTCAGTAGCCGAAGTTCTGGGTCCACCAGGGCCCGCCGGAGCCGAAGTGGACTCCGACCCCCAGAGTCTGGAAGTCGCAGTTCAGGATGTTGGCCTTGTGGCCCGGGCTGTCCATCCAGGCGTCCATCACGGCCTGGGCGTCGGCCTGTCCGCGGGCTATGTTCTCGCCGCCGAGGCCGCTTATCCCGGCCGCCTCGGCACGGTCCCAGGGGGTCGCGCCGCTGGGGTCGGTGTGGTCGAAGAAGCCCTGCGTGGCCATGGCCTCGCTGAAGTCTTCGGCCAGTTCGCGCAGCGCGCTGTTGGCGGCCACCGGGCTGCAGCCCACCTTGGCCCGCTCGTCGTTGACGAGCTTGAGCACCTGGGCCTGGGCGACGGCCTCGTCCGACACGGCCGCGGGCGCGCTGGGCTGCTCGGGCTTCTTGTCGGCCGGCCGCGACGGTGCGGGCTTCGGCTTCGCGCCGGGGGCCGTCTCCGGCATCGCGGGCCTTTTCGTCTTCGACGGCGTCCCGTCCGGGGCGGCGGGCTTCGACGCGGACGCCGAGGGCGAGGACGGCGAGGGGGAGGAGGACCCGGACGAGGAGGACGAGGAGGGCTCCGAGGACTCGGCGGGCGCCGAGGGCGACGAGGACCGGTCGGTGCCGCGGCTCGTGGCGGCGTCGCCGCCACGGCCGGTCTCGGCGCTGCCGGAGGTGCCGCCCTGCTCGGACGGGGTGTTCGTCGGGGCGTCCTGGGACTGCACCCGGTCGCCCCCGCCGCTGCCGCCGATCCGGTAGTTGTCGAGGCCGGGCACCGCGACCGTGGCCACCGCCACCGTGCCGATGGCGACCGCGGCCGAGACGCCGAGCAGACCCGTGCGGACCGGGGTGACGCCCTTCTTCTTGCGGCGGTGCGTGCCCGCGCGCTGCGGACCGTCGTCGGGGGAGAAACCGTCGCTCGGGAAGGGGACCGTGCGGCCGGCCCGCGGGTGGCCCTCGCCCCCGTCGCCGTCCGGATCGTCCGGCGCGAACAGGTAGGCGTCGCTCTTCGCACGGACCTCGGCGTACGCCTCCGGGTTCAGGTAGGGCGCGATCCCCATGGTGGGACGGTCGCCCGCCCCCGGGGCCTGCGGGTCACGGCCCCGTCCCCTCGCACCGTCCGGCTGCCGGCCCCCCGCGGCGCGGCCCGTGGCGGCGCGGCCGGCGGCGGAGCGTCGGTGGCGTCCCATGTTCTGGCCTTCCTCGTCCTCGCGGTCCTCGCGCCGGACGTGTCCTCGCGGTCGACGTGTCCTCACGATCAACACGGAACTCACACGATCGAGTGAGTTTCAGATGAGATTCATTGGGTGGGGACGGTACCGCATGGCGCCAGGGGGTGAAGTGTCCGGCGAGACATTGACTGGTTAGGTTGCAGTCATGAGCGAGGATGTACGGCTGGTCGCGTGGGTGCGCGGACAGGTCCAGGGTGTGGGTTTCCGCTGGTTCACGCGGGCAAGGGCGCTGGAGCTCGGCGGGATGAGTGGTTTTGCTCTCAATCTGGCCGACGGGCGCGTCCAGGTCGTCGCGGAGGGCCCGCGCGAGCGTTGCGAGGGACTGCTCGACTGGTTGCACGGTGACGACACGCCCGGACGAGTGGACGGGGTCACCGAGATCTGGGACACACCCCGCGGCGGCTACGAGGGCTTCGCCATCCGCTGACACCGGACCGCGCGGAGGTCTCCCGGAGCCCGGTGCGACCGTCCAGGGAGAGGCGTCGGCAGCGGAAACGGGCAGGTGGTTGCCAAGAACGGCATGTCGTGGCAGGCTCCGCACGCAGGATGATCGCCACGCCCCCAGGGGCCCGCAGGAGTCGCCGCGTTGCCGCTTCCAGGCCGCGTGCCCCCGGGTGCCCGCCGATACGGGGCGTGATCGTGTTGACCGTCAAACTTTTTGGTGAGACGCTGAAAGCCCCGCGCACCTTAGCTGTTTGGCATGGTTGAACGGCAGGAAAAACTCCAAAGTGCCAAGCACCGCGGGTGCGATCCCTACACGACCCACACCGCTTCGGTCGGTCACTCATTGTGGAGGACCATCCATCATGGCAAAGGCGCTTCTCGGTTACGTCGGCGGCTCCGACCCTCGACTCCTCGCCGAGATGCGACGGCTCCAGCAGCGCGTCCAGGACCTGGAATCCGAACTCGGACGGATCCAGGCGGAGAACGACGCGCTGGCGGCTGCCGCTTCTCACGACAGGATCATGGAGAGCATGGAGAGCGTTGACGCACACCAGGCGGAGCCCGCGCTCACCTGATCACTGCATCGCTCCATCACGGCACGGCAGTGGTTGGGCCCGTCCGTACAACCGCTCAGGTGTCAGAGTCTGCAAGGGACGCTTCGGCGTCCCTTCTTTCTTTCCTGCCCCCGTCTCCGCCGTCCGGTCCGCCCGGTCCTCCCCCGCGCATCTGATGTGCCCTGCACGTTCACCGGTGAAACCGCGACGGTTCACCGGTTCATGGAGTGAGACACCCGTGAAAGGTAGAGTCCGACGGCGTGCACCTGAAGGCCCTGACCCTCCGCGGGTTCAAGTCGTTCGCCTCGGCGACCACGCTCCGGTTCGAGCCGGGCATCACCTGCGTCGTCGGTCCGAACGGCTCGGGCAAGTCCAACGTCGTCGACGCGCTCAGCTGGGTCATGGGCGAACAGGGCGCCAAGTCGCTGCGCGGCGGCAAGATGGAGGACGTCATCTTCGCCGGCACCACCGGCCGCCCGCCGCTCGGCCGGGCCGAGGTGTCGCTGACCATCGACAACTCCGACGGGGCCCTGCCCATCGAGTACGCCGAGGTCACCATCACGCGGATCATGTTCCGCAACGGCGGCAGCGAGTACCAGATCAACGGTGACACCTGCCGCCTCCTCGACATCCAGGAACTGCTCTCCGACTCCGGCATCGGCCGCGAGATGCACGTCATCGTCGGCCAGGGACAGCTCGACTCCGTCCTGCACGCCGACCCGATGGGGCGCCGCGCCTTCATCGAGGAGGCCGCCGGCGTCCTCAAGCACCGCAAGCGCAAGGAGAAGGCGCTGCGGAAACTGGACGCGATGCAGGCCAACCTCGCGCGCGTGCAGGACCTCACCGACGAGCTGCGGCGCCAGCTGAAGCCCCTGGGCCGGCAGGCCGCGGTCGCGCGCCGGGCCGCCGTCATCCAGGCCGACCTCCGGGACGCCCGGCTGAGGCTCCTCGCCGACGACCTCGTACGGCTGCGTGAGGCGCTCCAGGCCGAGATCGCCGACGAGGCCGCGCTCAAGGAACGCAAGGAAGCCACCGAGCGGGAGCTGAGCAGGGCGCTGCGCCGCGAGGCGGACCTGGAGGACCAGGTGCGCAGGCTCGCCCCGCGCCTCCAGCGCGCTCAGCAGACCTGGTACGAGCTGTCCCAGCTCGCCGAACGGGTGCGCGGCACGATCTCGCTGGCCGACGCGCGCGTGAAGAGCGCCACCTCCACGCCCCCCGAGGAGCGGCGCGGCCGGGACCCGGAGGAACTGGAGCGGGAGGCCGCCCGCGTCCGCGAACAGGAGGCGGAACTCGAAGCGGCCCTGGAGGCGGCCGAACGCGCCCTGGAGGACACGGTCGCCCACCGCGCCGACCTCGAACGCGAACTGGCGTCGGAGGAGCGCCGCCTCAAGGACGCCGCCCGCGCCATCGCCGACCGCCGTGAGGGCCTGGCCCGGCTCAGCGGCCAGGTCGGTACCGCCCGCTCCCGCGCCGCCTCGGCCCAGGCCGAGATCGAGCGGCTGGCCGAGGCCCGGGACGAATCCCGGGAGCGCGCCGCCGCCGCCCAGGCGGAGTACGAGGCGCTCCAGGCCGAGGTCGACGGCCTCGACGCCGGTGACCAGGAACTCGCCGAGCGGCACGACGCCGCGAAGCGCGGACTGGCCGAGGCCGAGGCCGCCCTGAGCGCCGCCCGCGAGGCGGCCACCGCGACGGAACGCGAGCGCGCCGCGACGCGGGCCCGCCACGACGCCCTCGCACTCGGACTGCGCCGCAAGGACGGCACCGGGGCGCTGCTCGCCGCCAAGGACCGGCTCACCGGCCTGCTCGGTCCCGCCGCCGGACTCCTCACCGTGACGCCCGGTTACGAGGCCGCCCTGGCCAGCGCCTTCGGCGCCACCGCCGACGCCCTCGCGGTGACGTCCCCGGCCGCCGCCGCCGACGCCATCCGCCTGCTGCGCAAGCAGGACGCCGGACGGGCCGCCCTGCTGCTCGCCGGCGCCCCCGACGACGTGCCGGAGGAGCCGCGGAGCGAAGGGCCGCCGTACGCCGCCGACCTCGTGCGCGGTCCCGCCGACCTGATGCCCGCCGTGCGGCGGCTGCTGCGCGGGATCGTCGTCGTCGCCACCCTGGAGGACGCCGAGGACCTCGTCTACGCCCGGCCCGGGCTGACCGCCGTCACCGCTGAGGGCGACCTGCTGGGCGCCCACTTCGCGCAGGGCGGGTCCGCCGGGGCGCCCAGCCTGCTGGAGGTGCAGGCCTCCGTGGACCAGGCCGCCGCCGAGCTGGAGGAGCTGGGCGTGCGCTGCGAGGAACTCGCCGAGGCGCAGGACGCGGCCGTCGAGCGGCGCCGGGAGTGTGCGGCGCTGGTGGAGGAACTGGGGGAGCGGCGCCGGGCGGCCGAGCGGGAGAAGTCGGCCGTCGCCCAGCAGCTGGGCCGGCTGGCGGGTCAGGCGCGGGGCGCCGCAGGGGAGGCCGAGCGGTCCGCCGCGGCGGCGGCCCGGGCGCAGGAGGCGCTGGACAAGGCGCTGATGGACGTCGAGGAGCTGGCCGAGCGGCTCGCGGTCGCCGAGGAGATGCCGGTCGAGGAGGAGCCCGACACCTCCGTGCGCGACCGGCTCGCCGCCGACGGCGCCAACGCCCGCCAGACCGAGATGGAGGCCCGCCTCCAGGCCCGTACCCACGAGGAACGGGTCAAGGGGCTGGCCGGACGGGCCGACTCCCTGGACCGGGCCGCCCGCGCGGAACGCGAGGCACGCGCGCGTGCCGAACAGCGGCGGGCCCGGCTGCGGCACGAGGCGGCCGTCGCCGAGGCCGTGGCCACCGGCGCCCGGCAACTCCTCGCGCACGTCGAGGTCTCCCTGACCCGCGCCGACGAGGAGCGCACCGCTGCCGAGGCCGCCAAGGCCCGGCGCGAGCAGGATCTGACCGCTGCGCGCACCGCCGGGCGCGACCTCAAGGCGGAGCTCGACAAGTTGACGGATTCAGTCCACCGGGGCGAGGTACTCGGCGCCGAGAAGCGGCTGCGCATCGAGCAGCTGGAGACCAAGGCGCTGGAGGAACTCGGTGTGGAACCGGCGGGGCTCGCGGCCGAGTACGGCCCCCATCAAGAGGTGCCGCCCTCGCCCCCCGCCGAGGGCGAGGAGCTGCCCGAGGACCCCGAGCACCCGCGCAACCGCCCCCGGCCCTTCGTCCGCTCCGAGCAGGAGAAACGGCTGAAGGCCGCCGAACGTGCCTACCAGCAGCTCGGCAAGGTCAACCCGCTGGCCCTGGAGGAGTTCGCGGCGCTGGAGGAGCGGCACCAGTTCCTCAGCGAGCAGCTGGAGGACCTGAGGAAGACCCGCGCCGACCTGCTGCAGGTCGTCAAGGAGGTCGACGAGCGCGTCGAGCAGGTCTTCACCGAGGCCTTCCGGGACACGGCCCGGGAGTTCGAGGGCGTCTTCAGCCGCCTGTTCCCGGGTGGTGAGGGGCGGCTGATCCTGACCGACCCCGACAACATGCTCACCACGGGCGTGGATGTCGAGGCCCGGCCGCCGGGCAAGAAGGTCAAGAGGCTCTCGCTGCTCTCGGGCGGGGAGCGCTCGCTGACCGCCGTGGCGATGCTCGTGTCGATCTTCAAGGCGCGGCCCAGTCCGTTCTACGTCATGGACGAGGTCGAGGCGGCGCTCGACGACACGAACCTGCAGCGGCTGATCCGGATCATGCAGGAGTTGCAGGAGGCCTCGCAGCTGATCGTCATCACGCACCAGAAGCGCACGATGGAGGTCGCCGACGCGCTGTACGGCGTGTCCATGCAGGGCGACGGTGTGTCGAAGGTCATCAGCCAGCGGCTGCGTTAGTTCCTGAGCTCCTGAGCACATTAACTTCAACTCTTGAACACATCTCTCCCCTTAGTTCTCTCCTTCGTCTGATAACTCACAGCTCTCGTCCTATTGACTTCGAAACTTGAAGGCATAGTCTCTGCAACGTTGCTTTTACCTTCAGGTTCCCTCAGTGGCATCTCGAAGGCGAACCACCCCGGCAGCGTTGCCGGTAGCCCGAGGAGTACACGTGGCCAGCACATCGCAGGCACCTAGTTCAGGAGCCAGGACGGCTCACCCCGATCATCTCGGGCACGTCATCTTCATCGCGGCGGCGGCCGCGATGGGCGGTTTCCTGTTCGGCTACGACAGTTCCGTGATCAACGGAGCCGTCGAGGCGATCCGGGACCGCTACGACGTCGGCTCCGCGGTGCTGGCCCAGGTCATCGCCGTCGCGCTGATCGGCTGCGCCATCGGTGCCGCGACCGCCGGCCGCATCGCCGACCGCATCGGCCGCATCCGCTGCATGCAGATCGCGGCCGTCCTCTTCACCGTCAGCGCCATCGGCTCCGCACTGCCCTTCGCGCTGTGGGACCTGGCCATGTGGCGCGTCATCGGCGGCTTCGCCATCGGCATGGCCTCGGTGATCGGCCCCGCCTACATCGCCGAGGTCTCACCGCCCGCCTACCGCGGCCGGCTCGGCTCCTTCCAGCAGGCCGCGATCGTCATCGGCATCGCCGTGTCGCAGCTGGTCAACTGGGGCCTGCTCAACGCCGCCGGCGGCGACCAGCGCGGTGAGCTGATGGGCCTGGAGGCCTGGCAGGTCATGCTCGGCGTCATGGTCATCCCGGCGATCCTCTACGGCCTGCTCTCCTTCGCCATCCCGGAGTCCCCGCGCTTCCTGGTCTCCGTCGGCAAGCACGAGCGCGCCAAGCAGATCCTCCAGGAGGTCGAGGGCAAGGACGTCGACTTCGACGCCCGCGTCGCCGAGATCGAGCACGCCATGCACCGCGAGGAGAAGTCCTCCTTCAAGGACCTGCTCGGCGGCAGCTTCCTCTTCAAGAAGATCGTCTGGATCGGTATCGGCCTGTCGGTCTTCCAGCAGTTCGTCGGCATCAACGTCGCCTTCTACTACTCCGCGACGCTGTGGCAGTCGGTCGGCGTCGACCCGACGCAGTCCTTCTTCTACTCGTTCACGACGTCGATCATCAACATCGTCGGCACCGTGATCGCGATGATCTTCGTGGACCGCATCGGCCGCAAGCCGCTCGCCCTCATCGGCTCGGTCGGCATGGTCATCGGTCTCGCGCTGGAGGCCTGGGCCTTCTCCTTCGACCTGGTCGACGGCAAGCTCCCGGCCACGCAGGGCTGGGTCGCCCTGATCGCCGCCCACCTGTTCGTGCTCTTCTTCGCCCTGTCCTGGGGCGTGGTCGTCTGGGTCTTCCTCGGCGAGATGTTCCCCAACCGGCTCCGCGCCGCCGCGCTCGGTGTGGCCGCCTCCGCGCAGTGGATCGCCAACTGGGCCATCACCGCGAGCTTCCCGTCGCTGGCCGAGTGGAACCTCTCCGGCACCTACGTGATCTACACGATCTTCGCCGCGCTCTCCATCCCCTTCGTCCTGAAGTTCGTGTCGGAGACGAAGGGCAAGGCCCTGGAGGAGATGGGCTGACCGCCCACCCCGAACCCGGGGAGAAGGGCCAAGTCCCCGCTGCCCCTCTCCTCGTACCGTCCGCCGCCCCCGGCCCGGGTCACCGCCCGGACCGGGGGCGGCGGTGTCGTACGTCCGCGCGGCGGCCGACTCACCGGGTGATGATTCCCCCGCCGGTCCTTGGCCCCCCCGCGGGGCGGACTCCTCAGGGTTTCCCGGGAGCGACTCTTCGATGACGCGCATGCGCAGGCGGTCCTTGATCTGACTCCGATGCTCCTTCCACCGACCGCGGGCGATGGAAGGAGATCGACCGCGGGTGGTCGGTGCCGGCCGCGATCCGGAGTTGTGGGCGCCCTCGTCCGGCAGACACTTCGAACCGTTCGGTTCCCCGACCTACGCGAAGCCCCCCCTCCCGCAGTGCCGAGGAGTGGTCCTCGGCGACGTGCGCGGAAGGGGGGCGTCGGCCGGTGTACGTCAGACGGTCGCGGCCTCGGACTGCTCGGCCGCCCGGTCCGCGGGCGCCGCCGCGGGGACGACCACGGCGGGCTTCGGCAGTACGACGTACAGCAGGCCGGAGATCACCACCGTGGCGACCCAGCCGAGGCCGTACTCGCCGATGAAGTTGTTCGCCGCGAGGGGGCCGGTGAACCAGTCGGAGGTCGTGAACATCAGGCCGGCGATCAGGCCCACCGCCCAGGCGGCGACGGCGGCGGGGGAGAAGCCGCCGCGGTACCAATAGGCGCTGGTGCGGCCGGTGTCGGCGAGGGCCTCGCCGTCGTACTCCGTGCGGCGCAGCATGTCCGCGCCGAAGACACCGACCCACGCGGAGAAGGCGACCGCGAGCAGCGACAGGAAGGCGATGAAGGAGCCCATGAAGCTGGTCGCCACCAGCATCAGCACGCCGCCGAAGATCAGCGAGATCACGGCGTTGACCGAGACCGCCCAGTGCCGCGGGACATTGAAGCCCAGGGTCTGCGCGGTGAAGCCGGCCGAGTACATCGACATCGAGTTGATCAGCAGCATGCCGATCAGCGCGATCAGCAGGTACGGCACCGCGATCCAGGTCGGCAGGATCTCACCGAGGAAGGAGACCGGGTCGGAGGCCGAGGCCAGGTCCGGCGTGGAGACGGCCATGACCATACCCATCAGGACCATGGGCAGGACGACGATGCCGGCGCCGCCGATCGTCACGCCCACGATCCCCTTGGAGGAGGCCGTGCGCGGCAGGTACCGGGTGAAGTCCGGGGCGGAGGGGATCCAGCTGACGCCGCCGGCCGCGATCAGGCCGACGCCGGTGATCATCGCGGCCACCGAACCGGCGGACCGGTCGAACACCGCGGACCAGTCGGTGTCGACGACCAGGTACCCGAGGACCAGTACCGAGAAGGCCGCGAAGAGGTAGGCCGCGTACTTGTTGCACTTCTGCACGGCGTTGATGCCCAGCCCTGAGATCGCGAACGTCGCCACGACGAAGGCGAGCAGCGTGACCATGTCCAGCACGCTGTTGGCCCGGATGCCGAACACGATGTCCAGCACGGTGAGCAGGGCGTAGGCGCCGGTCACCGCGTTGATCGTCTCCCAGCCCCAGCGGGCGATCCAGATCAGCGAACCCGGCAGCAGGTTTCCCCGCTGCCCGAACACCGCCCGGGACAGCGCCATCCCGGGTGCGCCACCGCGCTTGCCGGCGATGCCGATCAGTCCGACCAGGCCGTAGGACAGGAGCGGCGCGGCGGTCGCGACGACGAGGGCCTGCCAGAAGTTCAGCCGGTACGCCACGACGAGGCTCGCGCCCATCGTGAGCAGCAGCACGCTGATGTTGGCGCCGACCCAGGTCGGGAAAAGCTCACGGGTCCGGGCGGTGCGCTCATGGTCGGGCACCTGCTCGATGCCACGCGTCTCCAGGGCGCCTTCGGTCTCGGCGGTCTTGCTCATGTGGGGGGTCCGTGCCTCGATCGTGGGAGAAGAGGGGGTGCTCGGGACTCTACGCGCGTTGACGTGGCCTCTTCCATCGTACTTTGGTCCGACTCCATCCCTCCAGGGGCCTTTGTCCCTTGGAGGAAGTCACAAGTTGCCGACCGTCGGCCGGGGGCGCGCCCGCTCCGCCGACCGATGAAGGGCCGGGGCAGGGGTCACGCATACTGGAGCCGTTATGGAAATCGTCATCCTTGCTGTAGTCATCGCCGTGGTCGTGATCGGCGCGCTCGGCGGGCTGGTCATCGGCAGTCGCCGCAAGAAGCAGCTGCCTCCGCCGCCTCCCGCCGCGCCCGACATCACCGCCCCTCCGGCCGAGCCGCACGTCGGCGACGAGGCCGAGACGCCGCGCGACGAAACGCGCCGGACGATAGAGGAGGTCGACCTCCCGGACGGCGGCACCGCTCCCGCCACCGTCGAGGAGCCGCCCGTCGTCGAAGAGCTCGAGATCCCGCAGATCGAGGTTCCCGAGCCCACCGCCGGCCGTCTGGTCCGGCTCCGTGCCCGCCTCTCCCGTTCGCAGAACGCCCTCGGCAAGGGTCTGCTCACCCTGCTCTCCCGGGAACACCTCGACGAGGACACCTGGGAGGAGATCGAGGACACGCTGCTCACCGCCGACGTCGGCGTGCAGCCCACCCAGGAGCTGGTCGAGCGGCTGCGCGAGCGGGTGAAGGTGCTCGGCACCCGCACGCCCGACGAGCTGCGTGGCCTCCTGCGCGAGGAGCTGATCACCCTCGTCGGTCCCGACATGGACCGCGAGGTCAAGACCGAGCCCGCGTCCAGCAAGCCCGGCATCGTGATGGTCGTCGGCGTCAACGGCACCGGCAAGACCACCACCACCGGCAAGCTCGCCCGTGTGCTGGTCGCCGACGGCCGCAGTGTCGTCCTCGGCGCCGCGGACACCTTCCGTGCCGCCGCCGCCGACCAGCTGCAGACCTGGGGCGACCGGGTCGGCGCGCACACCGTGCGCGGCCCGGAGGGCGGCGACCCCGCCTCCGTCGCCTTCGACGCGGTCAAGGAGGGCAAGGAGATGGGCTCGGACGTCGTGCTCATCGACACCGCCGGCCGCCTGCACACCAAGACCGGCCTCATGGACGAGCTCGGCAAGGTCAAGCGCGTCGTGGAGAAGCACGCGCCGCTGGACGAGGTGCTGCTCGTCCTCGACGCCACCACCGGCCAGAACGGCCTGATCCAGGCCCGGGTCTTCGCCGAGGTCGTCGACATCAGCGGCATCGTGCTCACCAAGCTGGACGGCACGGCCAAGGGCGGCATCGTGGTCGCCGTGCAGCGCGAGCTGGGCGTGCCGGTCAAGCTGATCGGGCTCGGCGAGGGCGCGGACGACCTGGCGCCGTTCGAGCCCGCGGCGTTCGTGGATGCCCTTATCGGCGAGTGACGCCGCCTGCCGGACTCCGGTGCGCGCACCAGGACACGCGCCCGCGTGCGAAGAAGCGCCCGCCTCCCCGTGACCGGGGGGACGGGCGCTTCGCGGTGCCGGGGGCTCGGGCGCGGGCAGAGCGGGCGGCGGTCGGCACCCTTTCCTGACGCCCGGCGGGGCGGCGGTTGGCACGCTTCCCTGACGTCCGTCGGGGCGGCGGTCGGCACCCTTTCCTGGCACCGGGCGTCTTCACACGGGCGGGCCCGCGCGTGCGAAGACGCCTGGCGCCAGGGGCCTGGGGGAAAGCCCGCGTGCCCTCCCGGCCGGAGGCCTGCGCCTACGCCCGTGACCGATGGGCGACGTACGCCAGTGTCCCCAGCAGCAGCCGCGCCGTCGGCGGCTTGGTCGCCGAGTCGAGGGCCGGCGGACGCAGCCAGCGCACCGGGCCGAGGTCGCCGCGGTCGGACGGCGGGGCGGTGATGTGCGTACCGGGGCCCAGCCCGCGCAGGTCCAGGGCGGACGGGTCGTCCCAGCCCATGCGGTAGAGCAGCCGGGGCAGCTCGACGGCGGCGCCCGGGGCGACGAAGAAGTGGACGCGGCCCTGCGGGGTCGCCGTGACCGGGCCGAGCGGGAGGCCCATGCGCTCCAGCCGGGCCAGTGCCCGCAGTCCGGCGGGCTCGGCCACCTCGATCACGTCGAAGGTCCGACCGACCGGCAGCATGACCGCGGCGCCCGGGAACTCGGCCCAGGCCTCGCTCGCCTCGTCCAGGGTCGCCCCGGCGGGCACCTCCGGCGCGAAGCCGAGCGGATGCGCGCCCGGCGCCGGGCAGTCACGCCGGCCGCACGAGCAGGCGCCCGCGGCGGCCCGGGCCCCCGGCACCACGGCCCAGCCCCACAGTCCGGTGAACTCGGCCACGACGGTGCACTCCGACGCGCGGCCGCGGCGGCGCGTGCCGGACCGGATGTCGCGCATGCCTCGAGTGCTGCCGATGCCGATCGTGAAGCCCATGCCCCCTCCAACGGGTTCGACGCAGCGGCGGTTACGCAGCGGACGTGAAATGTGACTCTCTGCTTCCAACTCCCCAGTCCGGCGCGGTTCAGACAGCGACCGGAAGCACTCCGGGTGGTGTGCTCGCCCGCGTACGCCCCGGTGTGCACCGTTGCACCGACTCCCGGTTGGCCTGTGTCAAGTGAATCGCGTGCAGGCCACTGGGAGTTCATCCGAAGGGGTGGCGAATGGTGGCGATTCCGCAATCGCCATGGCTGCACGGGTGATCGTAGGATTACTTTGTGTGCATGGAGCCGTGGGGCACATGCACTCGTGGGTATGCCGGAGGCAACTCGGTTTTCCGTTCGAAGGGTGGCAACCAGCGGACGGAGAGCCCCAACCACCGGCATTCTGATAGGGCTTGGCGCACTCGGCGACAGGTGGTCTCAGGGATGGGGGCGTTCCAGTGAGCGGCAACGGCGGAAGCGGTACGAGCGCGGGAAACGCGTCGCCCGCTGACAAGCGCCCCAACGAGCTGCTCACCTCATGGTTCGCCCGCAGCGGCTGGTCCAAGGGCGAGCTGGCCCGCCAGGTCAACCGCCGGGCACGCCAGTTGGGCGCCAACCACATCTCCACGGACACCTCACGCGTACGCCGCTGGCTCGACGGCGAGAACCCGCGCGAGCCGATCCCGCGGATCCTGTCCGAGCTGTTCTCCGAGCGCTTCGGCGTCGTCGTCTCCGTCGAGGACCTGGGCCTGCGCTCCGCCCGCCCGACGCCCTCCGCGACCGGCGTCGACCTGCCCTGGACGGGCCCGCAGACCGTGGCGCTGCTCAGCGAGTTCTCGCGCAGCGACCTGATGCTGGCGCGGCGCGGCTTCCTCGGGAGCTCGCTGGCCCTCTCCGCGGGCCCGTCCCTCATCGAGCCCATGCAGCGCTGGCTCGTCCCCTCGCCGTCGGCCTCCTCCGGACGCGAGCCCGCGCCCGCCTCCCGCGCGCGTGGGCGCCTGTCCAGGCCGGAGCTGGACCTGCTCGAGTCGACCGCCGTGATGTTCCGTCGCTGGGACGCCCAGTGCGGCGGCGGCCTGCGCCGCAAGGCGGTGGTCGGCCAGCTGCACGAGGTCACCGACCTGCTGCAGGAACCCCAGACGGAGGCCACCCGGTCCAAGCTGTTCAAGGTCGCCGCCGAACTCGCCGAGCTGGCCGGCTGGATGTCGTACGACGTCGGGCTCCAGCCCACCGCGCAGAAGTACTTCGTCCTCGCCCTGCACGCCGCCAAGGAGGCCGGTGACCGGCCGCTCGGCTCGTACATCCTCTCCAGCATGAGCCGCCAGATGATCCACCTCGGCCGGCCCGACGACGCGCTGGAGCTGATCCACCTCGCGCAGTACGGCAGCCGGGACTGCGCCAGCCCCCGCACCCAGTCGATGCTGTATGCGATGGAGGCCCGCGCCTACGCCAACATGGGCCAGCCCGGCCGCTGCAAGCGTGCGGTACGCATGGCCGAGGACACCTTCGCCGACGCCGACGAGTGGGACGAGCCGGACCCCGACTGGATCCGCTTCTTCTCCGAGGCCGAGCTGTACGGGGAGAACAGCCACTCCTTCCGCGACCTCGCCTACGTCGCCGGCCGCAGCCCCGCCTACGCCTCCCTGGCCGAGCCGCTGATGCGCCGCGCGGTGGAGCTGTTCGCCAAGGACGAGGAACACCAGCGGTCGTACGCGCTGAACCTGATCGGCATGGCCACCGTGCACCTGCTGCGCCGCGAACCCGGGGAGAGCACCGGCCTGGCCGTCGAGGCCATGAGCATCGCCAAGAAGGTCCGCTCCGAACGCGTCAACACCCGCATCCGCAAGACCGTCGACACGGCCGTACGCGATTTCGGCGACCTCGGCGAGATCGTCGACCTCACCGAGCGGCTCGCCGTCGAGCTGCCGGAGACCGCCGAGGCGGTCTGAACCCCCACCAGCCCCGGCCGCGGCCGGCCCTCCCGAACTGCCCGACTCGGCTCCCCCATGCCAGGTCATTCGGAGGCCGCCGCGGCCGGTTCGTGTCCCGGTCGGGACGTTGCGCCACGATAACGATCGCCCGGCCCCGCATCCGGCAGTTCACCGACGCGTAACACGCACAGCGCCTTCGTCACGGCGGCGAAACAACGAGGGGCGTCCACCGAAACCGCGCTGCGCCAATCTCATGGCGCATAACCGGCCCACCCCTCATTCCGCTCAGGCTTCGCCCGCACGGGGCCGTACCAACGACGAGGAGACGCCGATGGCTCCAGCCATCACGCTCGCCGCAGAGACGGAGCTCTCTGCCGCCAACACGGGCTTCATGCTCATCTGCTCCGCCCTGGTGATGCTCATGACCCCGGCCCTGGCCTTCTTCTACGGAGGCATGGTCCGTGTCAAAAGCACCCTGAACATGCTGATGATGAGCTTCATCAGCCTCGGCATCGTCACCGTCCTGTGGGTGCTGTACGGCTTCTCCATGGCGTTCGGCACGGACACCGGCGGCATCGTCGGCTGGAACTCCGACTGGGTCGGCCTCAGCGGCATCGGCCCGGCCGAGCTGTGGGACGGGTACACCATCCCGGTCTTCGTCTTCCTGGTCTTCCAGCTGATGTTCGCGGTGCTCACGCCCGCCCTGATCAGCGGCGCCCTCGCGGACCGCGTGAAGTTCACGGCCTGGGCGCTGTTCATCGCCCTGTGGGCCACGATCGTCTACTTCCCGGTCGCCCACTGGGTGTGGGGCGCCGGCGGCTGGGCCTTCGAGCTGGGGGTCATCGACTTCGCCGGTGGTACGGCCGTGCACATCAACGCCGGTGCCGCCGCGCTCGGCGTGATCCTGGTCATCGGCAAGCGGGTCGGCTTCAAGAAGGACCCGATGCGCCCGCACAGCCTGCCGCTGGTCATGCTCGGCGCGGGCCTGCTGTGGTTCGGCTGGTTCGGCTTCAATGCCGGCTCCTGGCTGGGCAACGACGACGGCGTCGGCGCGCTGATGTTCGTCAACACGCAGGTCGCCACCGGCGCGGCCGTCCTCGGCTGGCTCGCCTACGAGAAGATCCGCCACGGCGCGTTCACCACGCTGGGCGCCGCCTCCGGGGCCGTCTCCGGACTGGTCGCCATCACCCCGGCGGGCGGCGCGGTCTCCCCGCTGGGCGCGATCGCCATCGGCGTCATCGCCGGTGTGCTGTGTGCCATGGCGGTCGGCCTGAAGTACCGGTTCGGCTACGACGACTCGCTCGACGTGGTCGGCGTGCACCTCGTGGGCGGCATCCTCGGTTCTCTCCTCGTCGGCTTCTTCGCCACCGGCAAGGGCCAGTCCGACGTCGCGGGCCTCTTCTACGGCGGCGGCCTGGACCAGTTCTGGAAGCAGTGCGCCGGTGTCTTCGGGGTCCTCGCCTACTCCCTGGTCGTCTCTGCCATCCTCGCCTTCGTCCTGCACAAGACGATCGGCATGCGAGTGCCGGAGGACGACGAGGTGGCCGGCATCGACCAGGCCGAGCACGCCGAGACCGCATACGACTTCAGCGGCGCCGGTGGCGGTGCCGCCCGGACGACCGCCACGCCGGCCGCTTCCACGGCCGCGCAGGCCGAGAGCAAGAAGGTGGACGCATGAAGCTCATCACCGCCGTCGTCAAGCCGCACCGGCTCGACGAGATCAAGGAGGCCCTCCAGGCCTTCGGGGTCCACGGCCTGACCGTCACCGAGGCCAGCGGCTACGGCCGCCAGCGCGGCCACACCGAGGTCTACCGCGGCGCCGAGTACACCGTCGACCTGGTGCCCAAGATCCGCATCGAGGTGCTGGTCGAGGACGACGACGCCGAGCAGCTGATCGAGGTCGTGGTCAAGGCGGCCCGCACCGGCAAGATCGGTGACGGCAAGGTCTGGTCGGTCCCGGTCGACACGGCCGTACGGGTCCGGACCGGCGAGCGCGGCCCCGACGCGCTCTGAACAGCTTCGAAGCAGCTCTGACGCAGCTCTGAGGCACGAGAACGGAACGGAGTCGCCGGGTGACGAGTACGGACGTGACGAAAGAAGCAGAGGACTCGGGACCCAGCGGCTACGCGGCGGCCCGGCTGCGCCTCCTCACCGAGGGGGCGCGGTCCGGGCCGCCGCGCCGTGCCGCCCTCGCCGGACTGACGGACGAGTGGCTGTCGGGCCTCTTCGCCGCGGGCACCGACGGGCTCAGAGGCGTGTCGCTCGTCGCCGTCGGCGGATACGGGCGCGGCGAGCTGTCCCCGCGCAGCGACCTGGACCTGCTCCTGCTGCACGACGGCGGCGACGCCAAGGCGGTCGCCGCCCTCGCCGACCGCCTCTGGTACCCCGTCTGGGACCTCGGCCTCGCCCTCGACCACTCCGTGCGTACGCCGGCGGAGGCCCGCAGGACGGCGGGGGAGGATCTGAAAGTCCAACTCGGCCTCCTGGACGCCCGGCATCTCGCCGGCGACCTGGGACTGACCGCCGGGCTGCGCACCGCGGTCCTCGCCGACTGGCGCAATCAGGCCCCCAAGCGCCTCCCCGAACTCCAGGAACTCTGCGCCGAGCGGGCCGAACGCCAGGGCGAGCTGCAGTACCTGCTGGAACCCGACCTCAAGGAGGCGCGGGGCGGCCTGCGCGACGCCACCGCCCTGCGCGCCGTCGCCGCCTCCTGGCTGGCCGACGCCCCGCGCGAGGGCCTCGCCGAGGCCCGGCGCCGACTCCTCGACGTACGCGACGCGCTCCACCTGGCGACGGGCCGGGCAACCGACCGGCTGGCGTTGCAGGAGCAGGACCAGGTGGCGGCCGAGCTGGGCCTGCTGGACGCCGACGCGCTGCTGCGACAGGTGTACGAGGCGGCGCGGGTCATCTCGTACGCGGGCGACGTCACCTGGCGCGAGGTGGGGCGCGTACTGCGCTCGCGTTCCGTGCGGCCGAGGCTGCGCGCCATCCTCGGCGGTGGGAAGCCGGTCGCCGAGCGCTCCCCGCTCGCCGAGGGCGTCGTCGAGCAGGACGGCGAGGTGGTGCTCGCCCGCACCGCGCGCCCCGAGCGCGACCCCGTGCTCCCGCTGCGTGCCGCGGCCGCCGCCGCGCAGGCCGGGCTCCCGCTCTCCCTGCACGCCGTACGGCGCCTCGCGGCCACCGTGCGCCCGCTGCCCGAGCCCTGGCCCGCCGAGGCACGGGAGCAGCTGGTGACCCTGCTGGGCTCGGGCCGGCCCACCGTGGAGGTCTGGGAGGCGCTGGAGGCCGAGGGGCTGATCACCCGGCTCCTGCCCGACTGGGAGCGGGTGCGCTGCCGCCCCCAGCGCAACGCCGTCCACCTCTGGACCGTCGACCGGCACCTGATCGAGACCGCGGTGCGCGCCTCCGGGTTCACCCGCCGCGTCCACCGGCCCGACCTGCTCCTGGTCGCCGCACTGCTGCACGACATCGGCAAGGGCTGGCCCGGGGACCACTCCGTGGCCGGTGAGACCATCGCCCGGGACGTGGCGGCGCGGATCGGTTTCGACCGCGCGGACACGGCCGTCCTCGCCACCCTCGTACGCCATCACCTGCTGCTCGTCGAGACGGCCACCCGGCGCGACCTCGACGACCCGGCCACCGTGCGCGCGGTCGCCGAGGCGGTCGGCACGGAGGGCACGCTGGAGCTGCTGCACGCCCTGACCGAGGCGGACGCGCTGGCCACCGGCCCGGCCGCCTGGTCGTCCTGGCGCGGCTCCCTCGTCGCCGACCTGGTGAAACGCGTCTCGGCGGTGCTGGCGGGCGACCCGCTGGAGGAGCCCGAGGCCGCCGCGCCCACCGCGGAGCAGGAACGGCTCGCCGTCGAGGCCTTCCGCACGGGCGGGCCGGTACTGGCACTGCGCGCCCAGACCGAACCGCCGGCCGACCCGGAGCGGGCCGCCGATCCGGAGCCCCTCGGGGTCGAGCTGCTGATCGCCGTGCCGGACCAGGCGGGCGTGCTCCCCGCGGTCGCCGGGGTGCTGGCCATGCACCGGCTGACCGTCCGCACCGCCGAGCTGCGCTCCCTTCCGTTGCCGGACGGCGTCGAGGGCTCCGTCCTGCTGCTCGACTGGCGGGTCGCCGCCGAGTACGGCTCCCTGCCCCAGGCCACCCGCCTGCGCGCCGACCTGGTCCGGGCCCTGGACGGCACCCTGGACATCGCCGGCCGGCTCGCCGAACGGGACGCCGCCTACCCTCGGCGCCGGGGCGTGGAGCCGCCCCCGCCCCGCGTGACGGTCGCCCCCGCCGCGTCCCGGCTGGCCACGGTGATCGAGGTCCGCGCCCAGGACGCGCCGGGCCTGCTGTTCCGGCTCGGGCGGGCGCTGGAGGCGGCGGGCGTGCGGGTGCGGAGCGCGCACGCCTCGACCCTGGGTTCCAATGCCGTGGACGCCTTCTACGTCACCGGCCCGGAGGGCGCGAGGCTGCCGGGGGAGGAGGCGGGGGCGGTGGCCCGGAAGCTGGAGGAGACGCTGTCGGCGTAACGTTGCGGCCGTTTCCCGCGTTGATCGGGTGTGCTCCCCGTCGGGTGCGGGGATGGTCCTCTGGTCGAGCGCTTCTCAGAGGCACGCAATATGTGCTCCCCGCCAACGCAGGGATGGGTCCCCGCCCACTTCAATAAGCGGGCGGGGACGTTTTGCTTGCGCGGCCGGATACCCTGGAGGGCGACCCACACCACTGCCGACGCGAGGACCAACGCCGCCGTGTTCGATACTCTCTCCGATCGCCTCTCAGCGACTTTCAAGAACCTGCGCGGCAAGGGGCGCCTCAGCGAGGCGGACATCGACGCCACGGCCCGCGAGATCCGCATCGCGCTCCTCGAAGCCGACGTGGCTCTGCCCGTCGTGCGTGCCTTCATCAAGAAGGTCAAGGAACGCTCCCTCGGCGCCGAGGTCTCCAAGGCCCTCAACCCGGCCCAGCAGGTCCTCAAGATCGTCAACGAGGAACTGGTCGGCATCCTCGGCGGGGAGACCCGCCGGCTGCGCTTCGCCAAGCAGCCGCCGACCGTGATCATGCTGGCCGGTCTGCAGGGTGCCGGTAAGACCACCCTCGCGGGCAAGCTGGGCCGGTGGCTCAAGGAGCAGGGCCACTCGCCGCTCCTGGTCGCCTGTGACCTCCAGCGCCCCAACGCCGTCAACCAGCTGAGCGTCGTCGCCGAGCGCGCCGGCGTCGCCGTCTACGCGCCCGAGCCGGGCAACGGCGTCGGCGACCCGGTCAAGGTCGCGAAAGACTCCATCGAGTTCGCCAAGTCCAAGGTCCACGACCTGGTCATCGTCGACACCGCCGGCCGCCTGGGCATCGACCAGGAGCTGATGCAGCAGGCCGCGGACATCCGCGACGCCGTCTCGCCGGACGAGATCCTGTTCGTCGTCGACGCGATGATCGGCCAGGACGCCGTCAACACCGCCGAGGCCTTCCGTGACGGCGTCGGCTTCGACGGCGTGGTGCTGTCCAAGCTGGACGGCGACGCCCGCGGTGGTGCGGCCCTGTCGATCGCCTCGGTGACCGGCAAGCCGATCATGTTCGCGTCGAACGGCGAGAAGCTCGAGGACTTCGACGCGTTCCACCCTGACCGGATGGCCTCCCGCATCCTCGACATGGGTGACCTGCTCACCCTGATCGAGCAGGCGGAGAAGACGTTCAGCCAGGAAGAGGCCGAGAAAATGGCCTCCAAGCTGGCGTCCAAGAAGGGCCAGGACTTCACCCTGGACGACTTCCTGGCCCAGATGGAGCAGGTCAGGAAAATGGGCTCGATCTCCAAGCTCTTGGGGATGCTGCCCGGCATGGGTCAGATGAAGGACCAGATCAACAACCTCGACGAGCGCGACGTCGACCGCACGGCCGCCATCATCAAGTCGATGACCCCGGCCGAGCGCCAGGAGCCGACGCTCATCAACGGCTCCCGCCGCGCCCGTATCGCCAAGGGTTCCGGCGTCGACGTCAGTGCGGTCAAGTCGCTTGTGGAGCGCTTCTTCGAGGCCCGCAAGATGATGTCCCGCATGGCGCAGGGCGGCGGAATGCCGGGTATGCCCGGCATGCCGGGCATGGGCGGCGGCCCCGGTCGGCAGAAGAAGCAGCAGAAGAAGGCCAAGGGCAAGCAGCGCTCCGGCAACCCGATGAAGCGCAAGCAGCAGGAGCAGGAGGAGGCCGCCCGCCGCGCCGCGGCCGCGCAGAACGGCGGCGCCTTCGGGCTGCCCCAGCAGAGCGGTCAGGACTTCGAGCTGCCGGACGAGTTCAAGAAGTTCATGGGCTGACAGCCCGATCGGTTCGTGTGGTCCGTACGGCGCTGGGGGCGCCCCTCACTGGAGGGGTGCCCCCAGCGCCGTACACGCACATGCTCGGGCGGCCTTCCTGTCGTAACGTCCGGATATGACCAACCCGTCCCCGTCGCGCAAGGCCCCCGAGCCGCCCTGGCGCACCGAGGGCACACCCGACGAGCCCCCCAAGCCGCCGCCCGGCGGCAGGAGGATGCGCGGCGGCTGGTGGAACCTGGCCCTGGCCGCGCTGGTCGTCTTCCTCATCGCCAACCTCGTGCTCTCCTTCTTCAACGAGGGCGACGAGCCGACCATCTCCTACACGGAGTTCAGCAAGCAGGTCGAGGCGGGCAACGTCAGCAAGATCTACGCCAAGGGCGACGCGATCCAGGGCCAGCTGAAGAAGGCCCGGGACAATCCCGAGGGCGACGGGACGTACACCAAGTTCACGACCGAGCGGCCGACCTTCGCGGACGACCGGCTCTGGGACGACCTGACCGAGCACAGCGTCACCGTGACGGCCGAGCCCGTCGTCCAGCAGCGCAGCTTCCTGGTCAACCTGCTGATCTCGCTGGCCCCGATGCTGCTCCTGGTGGTGCTGTGGGTCTTCATCGCGCGGCGCATGAGGGGTGCGCTGGGCGGCGGCGCGGGCGGCATGCTGGGCCGCAAGGCGCCGCCCAGGCCGGTCGAGCTGGAGGCCGGTGAGCCGCGCACCACGTTCGCGGACGTGGCCGGGATCGACGAGGTGGAGGGCGAGCTCAGCGACGTCGTCGACTTCCTGAAGAACCCCGACGCGTATCGCCGCATGGGCGCCAAGATGCCCCGCGGCGTCCTGCTGTCCGGCCCACCCGGCACCGGAAAGACGCTCCTCGCGCGCGCGGTCGCCGGCGAGGCGGGCGTGCCGTTCTTCTCCGCGTCCGCGTCCGAGTTCATCGAGATGATCGTGGGCGTCGGCGCCTCCCGGGTGCGGGAGCTGTTCGCCGAGGCCCGGAAGGTGGCGCCGTCGATCATCTTCATCGACGAGATCGACACCATCGGCCGGGCCCGCGGCGGCGGCTCCGGCATGGGCGGCCACGACGAGCGCGAGCAGACCCTGAACCAGATCCTCACCGAGATGGACGGCTTCTCGGGCGCCGAGGGCGTGATCGTCATCGCCGCCACCAACCGCGCCGACATCCTGGACCCGGCCCTGACCCGTCCCGGCCGCTTCGACCGGGTGGTCAGCGTCTCGCCGCCGGACCGGGGCGGCCGGCAGGCGATCCTGGAGATCCACACCCGCGAGATCCCGCTCGCCCCGGACGTCGACCTCGCGCAGGTCGCCCGTACGACCCCGGGCATGACCGGCGCCGAACTCGCCAACCTCGCCAACGAGGCCGCGCTGCTCGCGGTCAAGCGGAAGCAGGACCGGGTGACGCAGGCGAACCTCTCCGAAGCCATGGAGAAGGTCCAGCTGGGGGCCGAACGCCCACTGGTGATGCCCGAGGAGGAGCGCCGGCGCACCGCCTACCACGAGAGCGGGCACGCCCTGCTGGGCATGCTGCAGCCGGGCACCGACCCGGTCCGCAAGATCACCATCGTGCCGCGCGGACGGGCGCTCGGCGTGACGCTGTCGACGCCGGACTCGGACAAGTACGCGTACACGGAGGACTACCTGCGCGGTCGGATCATCGGCGCGCTCGGCGGCATGGCGGCCGAGCAGGTGGTGTACGACGTGATCACCACCGGCTCGGAGAGCGACCTCGAACAGGTCACCCGGATCGCACGCGGCATGGTCGGCCGCTGGGGCATGAGCGCACAGGTCGGCAGGCTGTCCGCCCTCCCCGGCGACGCCCAGCAGGCCTACGGGCTGGCCGCCGCCCCGGGGACCCTCGACGCCATCGACGGCGAGATGCGGCGGGTCGTGGACGAGTGCTACGCGGAGGCCGTCCGCAAGCTGCGCGACCACCGGGGGCAGCTCGACGCGCTGGCCGAGGCGTTGCTGGCGAACGAGACGCTGGAGGAGGCGGACGCGTACCGGATCGCCGGGATCACGCGGCTGACGAAGGACGGCCCGGAGGCATGAGGACCGCGCACCGCCGCTGCGGGGACTACTGGTCCGCAGGAAGACCTACTTCCGCGGGGGCGTCCACCTCCGCATGTGCGCTCTACTTCTGCGGGAACTTCCAGACGTAGGGCTCGCCGTCCTCCTCCGACCAGTGCACCTCGACGCTGGTGGCGTTCGCGGGGATCACGTACGTCTCGCAGAAGACGTGACTCTCACCCTGCTTCCAGTTCTCGACGTCGTAGGGGCCCTCGCAACCCGGGGCGTCGTCGGAGGCGCCGATGAGGACGCCGCCGCGCTGCCCGTCGGCGAAGATCGTGGTGCCGTCGTGCACGTCGGAGCCCTCGGTGAGGGCCGGCCCGCTCTTGTGCGTGTACTTGACGTGCGCGACGGCCAGCACCTTGCCCTTGGCGTCCGCGGCGTCCGCAACCGCCTTCGCTGCTTCCGCCTCCGTGCCGACCTCGACCTTCTGCGCCACGACCTCGTAGGTGACCGCACCGGGGTCCTCCGCGACCTTCCCCGTCGCGCTCTCGCCCGTCGCCAGCTCGCCGCCCGAGGCCGCCTGGGAGGGAGAGGCCGAGACCTCGGGACTCGCCGAGCTCTTCGCGTCGGTCTCGGAGTCGCCACCCCCGCACGCGGTGAGGGCCAGGGCGAGGACGGCGACGGGTGCGGCGACGCGCAGCGCGGTTTTGTGGTGCGGCACTACAGGCTCCTGTATGCAGATGTGTCTTTCCCCCGAACGGTGGATCAGATTAGAGGTCCATGATCCACCAGGAGAAACCGCAGAAGTCCTGATCCGGCTTCTTCACACCATTCACACCTGCACCGGAAGAAGTCCCTCAGACTCCGCACACATCCGGTCGGAACCGGTCGTCAAGGGACTCGGGCAATCAGATACCGGAAGACGTTCGGCATCCACACGGTCCCGTCCGGACGCTGGTGCGGATGCAGGGCCTCCGACAGCTCCTTGTCGACCTGTTCCTGGTCGGTCGCGGCGATCGCCGCGTCGAACAGTCCGGTCGACAGCAGCCCGCGTACCGCGCTGCGCGCGTCGGCGTATCCGAAGGGGCATGCCACCCGCCCCGAGCCGTCCGGCCTGAGCCCGGCCCGCTGGGCGACCTCCTCCAGGTCGTCGCGCAGGGCGGGGCGCCAGCGGCCCGCGCCGCGCAACGGGTCCGCGAGTTTGGTGGCCACCCGCAGCACCGACGTCGTGGCGCACCGCTCCGGTGGGCCCCACCCGGCCAGCACCACGGCCGCCCCGCGCCCGGCGAGCGGCGTCGCCTGGGCGAGCAGTTCGCCCAGCCCCTCCGAGTCGCCCGCGAGGCACCCGATGGGCTCGAAAGCGGTCACCAGGGTGAACGCCGGCGCCGACGGGTCCTCCACGTCCCGGGGAGTGCCCTCGACGATCCTTGCCGCGTCCGCCCGTGCCGCGTCCGCACGCGCGCGCGTGCCTCGCGACCCGGGGGCGTCGAGCGTCTCGGGCAGCAGGCGCTGCCGCGCCAGGGCCAGTCGTTCCGGTGAGCGGGAGTCGACCCCGGTCACCGCGGCGCCGCGCGAGGCGGCCATCAGCAGGGCCAGCCCGGAACCGCAGCCGAGCCCCAGCATCCTCGTACCGCCGCCCACGTCCAGTCGCTCGAAGACGGCCTCGTAGAGCGGTACGAGCATCCGCTCCTGTATCTCGGACCAGTCACGCGCGCGTGCACGCAGGTCCACACGAGGCGTCGCCCCCGCGTGAGATGAGTGCTGCCGCACGAGCGTAGGTGTCATAGGAAAGCGCCCCAATCGACGAGTGTTGCCGCTGTGCCCGGTTCCGTGGCCCCCGTGCAGTGCGCTCGCACTTCCCCCGTATGCCAGGAAACTCCGGGCTCGCCGTGGCGTCCAGTGGTAGCGGCGGCCGGTTTGCCCGACCGCTGCCCAAGTGGCGAGATTTCACTTTCCGGCAACGTGGGCCTGGCCGCGCGGTACTCCCGGTAGCCCCGTCCCGACCGCTTCGACGGATGGCCGGATCGTGGTGCTCGGCGATGACAGCGGGTGGCGGTGGTTCCGACGCGCGGTTCCGGCCAAGGTCGGCGGGCCCCGCGACCGCCCCGCGGTGACGGGAACCGGCGGGGCGCGGGGCGGTGCCGCACGCCGGCGGCACACCCGGTAACGTCGCGCCCATCGACGAGCGCGTCGATGGGCCGATCGGGTGGCGCCCTTCCGGCGTGACAGCGACCGAAACGCCCCTTGCGCACCCGCGAGCCCCACGCAGCCCGGCGCGTGGACGGGGCCTACGCGCCGGCGCGTACGTCGGACTACGCACCAGCTTGGTATGAGCTGTGAGGCTTCTCCGCAGATCAGCGCACCCGCCCTCGTCGGGACGCATCAGCGGCAACTGACGGGTACGTGCAAATTATTTGGGATGCCCCGGAATAGGAACACAGCGGCACCCCGGCTCGTTGTCATTACGTGAGCACGACACCACCTGTTCTCGCCGCAGAGCTGGCGCAGGCGTGGGCCGACATTCAGCGGCACCACACCGAGCTGCCCGATCTTGCCGCGCCCGAGTCCCTGATCGGAGAGTCGTCGTCCGCGTGCGGGCACGAACTCTCCTTCGAACGACTGCTCCATGAGGCAGTCCACGGCATCGCCGCCGCGCGAGGAGTACGCGACACCTCCCGCGCGGGGCGCTATCACAACCGCCGATTCCTCGCGATCGCCGAGGAGCTGGGCCTCGACCATCCCGAGGAGCCGCATCCGAGCAGCGGCTTCTCGCTGGTCACGCTCACCCCCGAGGCGAAGCGCCGCTACCGCCCGACGATCGAACGCCTCCAGCGCGCGCTGAAGGCGCACACCGTCGCGACGGCGACCGACACGGCCCGCAGCTTCCGCGGTCCGGCCGCCCGCCACGGCTCCTCCGGTGGAGGGGTGCGGGTGAAGGCGGTCTGCGACTGCGGACGCAACGTCCGGGTCGTCCCGTCGGTCCTGGCCCAGGCCCCGATCATGTGCGGCGGCTGTGGCAAGCCCTTCCGGATCCCGGAGGTGGTCGGCGCGGCGGCGAGCTGAGGGTCCGGCTGCTCGTGGCAGCCGGACCCGGGCGCTCCGCCGTCGGTCCGCCCTCGGTCCGAAGGGTCCGCCCGCGTGTGGCACAATGGCTAGCTGTACTCGACAGTCGCACAGGACCCCTCTCTCCTCCGGCTGACGCGTCCATCGGGCACTCGGGTACCGCAACCCCACGCGGCTCTCTCGCCGTGCCCAATCACGTCAAAACCAGGAGAACCCACTCCAGTGGCAGTCAAGATCAAGCTGAAGCGTCTGGGCAAGATCCGTTCGCCTCACTACCGCATCGTCGTCGCCGACTCCCGTACCCGCCGTGACGGCCGGGCCATCGAGGAGATCGGCAAGTACCACCCGACGTACAACCCGTCGGTGATGGAGGTCGACGCCGAGCGTGTCGCGTACTGGCTCCGTGTCGGCGCCCAGCCGACCGAGCCCGTGCTCGCCATCCTGAAGAAGACCGGCGACTGGCAGAAGTTCAAGGGCGAGCCCGCCCCGGCGCCGCTGCTGCAGCCGGCCGAGAAGTCGGCCCGTCCGTCCTTCGAGGCGATCGGTGGCGACGACGAGGGCAAGGGTGAGGCGATCACCCAGAAGAAGAAGGCCGACAAGAAGGACGAGGCTGCTGCCGAGTCCACGTCGACCGAGGCCTGAGCATGCTCGAGGAGGCTCTCGAGCACCTCGTGAAGGGCATCGTCGACAACCCTGACGATGTGCAGGTCGCCTCGCGCAACCTGCGTCGCGGGAGCGTGCTCGAGGTCCGGGTTCACCCCGACGACCTCGGCAAGGTGATCGGCCGCAACGGCCGCACCGCACGCGCCCTGCGGACCGTCGTGGGCGCCATCGGCGGCCGCGGTGTCCGCGTCGACCTCGTCGACGTGGACCACGTCCGCTGACGCCAAACGCAGCACCGGCTCGGGCCGGGGAGGGCCACTGGGCCGTCCCCGGCCCGTAGTCGTACGAGCCGTGACCGGCTCCTCGCAGTTCCGACAGGAGATCAAGCACAGTGCAGCTGGTAGTCGCGCGCATCGGCCGCGCCCACGGAATCAAGGGCGAGGTCACCGTGGAGGTCCGCACCGACGAGCCGGAGCTGCGGCTCGGCCCCGGTGCCGTACTGGCCACCGACCCCGCCTCCGCCGGACCGCTCACCATCGAGACCGGCCGGGTCCACAGCGGCCGCCTCCTGCTGCGCTTCGCCGGCGTCCACGACCGCACCGGAGCCGAGGCGCTGCGCAACACCCTCCTGATCGCCGACGTCGACCCGGAGGAGCGGCCCGAGGACGAGGACGAGTACTACGACCACCAGCTGATCGACCTCGATGTGGTGACCAAGGACGGCGGCGAGGTCGGCCGGATCACCGAGATCTCCCACCTGCCCACGCAGGACCTGTTCGTGGTGGAGCGCCCCGACGGCAGCGAGGTCTACGTGCCGTTCGTCTCCGAGATCGTCACCGAGATCGACCTGGACGAGCAGCGCGCGGTCATCGACCCGCCGCCCGGCCTGATCGACGACCGCGCGGAGATCGCTTCCGCGCGGGACGCCGCCGGGGAAGAGGCGTGATGCGGCTCGACGTCGTCACGATCTTCCCCGAGTACCTGGAACCGCTGAATGTCTCCCTCGTAGGCAAGGCACGCGCGCGTGGACAGCTGAACGTCCACGTGCACGACCTGCGCTCCTGGACCTACGACCGGCACAACACCGTCGACGACACCCCGTACGGCGGCGGCCCCGGCATGGTGATGAAGACCGAGCCGTGGGGCGACGCCCTGGACACCGTCCTGGCCGACGGCTACGAGACGGGCTCCGGCGAGCCCGCCCTGATCGTGCCCACGCCCAGCGGCCGGCCCTTCACCCAGGAACTCGCCGTCCACCTCTCCGAGCGGCCCTGGCTGATCTTCACCCCCGCCCGCTACGAGGGCATCGACCGCCGCGTCATCGACGAGTACGCGACCCGGATGCCCGTGTACGAGGTGTCCATCGGCGACTACGTCCTCGCCGGTGGCGAGGCGGCCGTACTCGTCGTCACCGAGGCCGTGGCGCGGCTGCTGCCCGGCGTCCTCGGCAACGCCGAGTCCCACCGCGACGACTCCTTCGCGCCCGGCGCCATGGCCGGCCTGCTGGAGGGTCCCGTCCACACCAAGCCGCCGCGGTGGCGCGGCCGCGGCATCCCGGACGTGCTGCTCAGCGGCCACCACGGGAAGATCGCCCGCTGGCGCCGCGACGAGGCCCTGCGGCGCACGACGGCCAACCGTCCCGACCTGATCGAGCGGTGCGACCCCGCGGCCTTCGACAAGAAGGACCGCGAGATGCTCTCCATCCTGGGCTGGGAACCCGACCCGGACGGGGAGCCGTACGGCCGATTTTGGCGCAGGACGCCCGGCATGGAAGAATAGGGCGCTGTTGTGCGTCCGTCCGGAGCGCGCCCCTGCCACAGGGGGACACGACGCCCGTCCCGACCCGCACGGCCCTGATTCCGAAACACCTAGTTTCCGCTGATGACCTGTGGCATCAGCGAGGAAAGCAGACGAAATGTCTCACCTGCTCGACACCGTCGACGCCGCGTCGCTGCGCAGCGACGTCCCGGCCTTCCGCCCCGGCGACACCGTCAACGTCCACGTTCGCGTCATCGAGGGCAACCGCTCCCGTGTGCAGCAGTTCAAGGGCGTAGTCATCCGTCGCCAGGGCGCCGGCGTGCGCGAGACCTTCACGGTCCGCAAGGTCTCCTTCTCCGTCGGCGTCGAGCGCACCTTCCCGGTGCACACCCCGATCGTGGAGAAGATCGAGCTCGTCACCCGCGGTGACGTGCGTCGCGCCAAGCTGTACTACCTGCGTGAGCTGCGCGGCAAGGCGGCGAAGATCAAGGAGAAGCGCGAGAGCTGAGCGCCCTCCGAGGTCCGCACCGGGGCCGGATAACATCTGGCCCCGATGGACACCGAAGCACAGCCCACGGAGCGCGACCGCTCCTCCCGCTCTTCCGACTCCGAGCAGCCCTCGGATGCGGAGGGCCCGGAGGAACGGTCGCGTTCCGCGTTCGCGGGGCGGATCACGGACTGGGTGCCGGGCGGCCGGATCACCGTGACCTTCCTGTCCCTGCTGCTGTTTCTGCTGCTCATCAGCACCTTTGTGCTGCAGCCGTTCCAGATCCCCAGCGGATCCATGGAGCGCGGATTGAGGATCGGTGACCGGGTTCTCGTAAATAAGTTGGCGTACCGTTTCGGTGACCGGCCGCAGCGGGGCGACATCGTCGTCTTCGACGGCACCGGGCTCTTCGGGCACGGCGACTACATCAAACGCGTTGTCGGTGTGGGCGGGGACCACGTGGTGTGCTGCGACAGGGAGGGGAGGGTCCAGGTGAACGGCCAGTCGGTCGACGAGTCGGCGTTCCTGTACCCCGGTGACCGCCCGTCCACGGTGCGCTTCGACGTCGTCGTCCCCGACGGCGCCCTGTTCGTCCTCGGCGACCACCGGGCCGACTCCAGTGACTCCCGCGACCATCTGGGCTCGCCGGGCGGCGGCATGATCCCGGTGGACGAGGTGATCGGCCGCGCCGACTGGATCGTCTGGCCCTTCGGCCACGCCACCCGCCTCGACCGCCCGGACGCCTACGCGCGCGTCCCGGACGCGGAGGCGGGCGTACCGGCCGGTGGGCCACGTCGGTCGGAGGGTGCCGATGGGTAGCCGGGGCAAACCACGCGGGGCGCCCAGCAGCCCCGCGGAGGACCTGCTGCCCACCGGCTCGCGGCGCACCTCCGCGCCGTCCGGCGGCCGGTCCCGTGCCGAGCGGCGCAAGCTGCAGCGCAAGGTCAAACGCCGCCGCAGGCGCAGCGCGGTCAAGGAGATACCGCTTCTCGTCGGCGTCGCCGTCCTGATAGCGCTGGTGCTGAAGACCTTCCTCGTCCAGGCGTTCGTGATTCCGTCGGGCTCCATGGAGCAGACGATCCAGATCGGTGACCGGGTCCTGGTGGACAAGCTCACTCCCTGGTTCGGCTCCGAGCCGCAGCGCGGGGACGTCGTCGTCTTCCGCGACCCCGGCGGCTGGCTCCAGGGCGAGCAGACCACCAAGAAGGACGACCCCGTCGTCATCAAGCAGGTCAAGGAGGGCCTCGCCTTCATCGGCCTGCTGCCGTCCGACGACGAGAAGGACCTCATCAAGCGGGTCGTCGGGGTGGGCGGGGACCGGGTCAAGTGCTGTGACACCCGGGGGCGGGTCACCGTCAACGGCGTTCCTCTGAACGAGAACTACCTCTATCCCGGCGACTCCCCGTCCAAGGCGCCGTTCGACGTCACGGTCCCCGAGGGACGGCTGTGGGTGATGGGCGACCACCGGTCCAACTCCGCCGACTCCCGCGCCCACCAGGAGACCGACTTCGGCACCGTCTCCGAGGACGAGGTGGTGGGGCGCGCCATGGTGATCGCCTGGCCGTTCGGTCACTGGACCACCCTGGACGAGCCGAAAACGTACGCGTCCGTGTCCGACTCGGCCTCCGGTTCGACCGCCGCTCCCCGGCTGTCGCATAGGGTTGCCCCCTACGATCCAGACACGATGATTCAACTCCCGACCCCTGCGGAACTCCCGCTCGTTATGGGAGTGGTGGGCCTGCACCGTGTGCGGCGCGGGCGGCGGCAGAGAGTAAGGAGTTGGCGTGGGGGATGTGGCGGTTGGCGCACGGTCCGGACACGACGGCGAGGAGAACCGCGGACGCCCCGTGGAGACAGCCGGCCCGGTCGCGGACGGCGCCCCGGCCTCCGGGCACGACTCCGGGACCGAGGACGGCAGGGTGACGGACGAACACAGCGGGACCCAGGACGAGGGAGTGGGCGGGACGCCCCCGGCGACACCCCCCGCGGCCAAGAAGCAGCGCTCCTTCTGGAAGGAGCTGCCGATCCTGATCGGCATCGCGCTGGTGCTCGCGCTGCTGATCAAGACGTTTCTGGTCCAGGCGTTCTCGATCCCGTCCGCCTCGATGCAGAACACGCTCACGATCAATGACCGCGTCCTGGTCGACAAGCTCACCCCCTGGTTCGGCTCGGAGCCCGAACGCGGCGAGATCGTCGTCTTCCACGACCCGGACGACTGGCTCGCGGGCGAGCCGACGCCCGACCCGAACGCGCTGCAGACGGTCCTCAGCTGGATCGGCCTGATGCCGTCCGCGGACGAGAAGGACCTGATCAAGCGCGTCATCGGGGTCGGCGGCGACACGGTCGAGTGCAAGGAGACCGGTCCGCTCAAGGTCAACGGCAAGGCGCTGAACGAGCCGTACGTCTACCCCGGCAACACGCCGTGCAGCGTCGACGACCAGGGCGGCCAGTTCAAGGTCAAGGTTCCCGAGGGCTCCATCTGGGTCATGGGTGACCACCGGCAGAACTCCCGGGACTCCCGCTACAACCAGTCGGACAGTCACGGCGGCATGGTCCCGGTCAAGGAGGTCGTCGGCCGCGCCATCGTGATCGCCTGGCCGATGAACCGCTGGGACACCCTGCCGGTACCGGAGACCTTCGACCAGGACGGTCTGCAGGCCCAGTCGTCGGCCGCCGCCGCGCTGTCGGCCGCGCCCCAGGGGCTGGCCCTCGCCGGGGTCGTCCCGGTCGTCTGGTGGCGCCGCAGGCGCGTGGCCGCCGCCGAGACCCGCTGAGACGCCCGCGCTGAGACGCCTCCGCTGAGGAGCCTCCGCTGAGGCGCCTCCGGAGACGCCTCCGCTGAGGCGCCCGCGCCGAGGCGCTTGGCCCCGCGTCGTGCGTTCGTCGCCGGGCGGTTTCTCCAGCCCCTCCCGGGTCCCGGGAGGGGCTGCCCCGTTCGGGTACCGCCGGGTAAGGTGCGGATCCATGGGTGGCGAGAGCACGACACGTACGGGCCCGCGGGGTGGCGGCACGAACAAGGGCCCGGTGGGCAGCCGGACCGGGCAGCGGCTGTCCGGGCTCGCCGTGGCGCTGGGCCTGGTGCTGTTCCTCGGCGGCTTCGTCTGGGGAGCGGTGGTCTACCGCCCCTACACCGTGCCGACCAGTTCGATGACGCCGACGATCGACGCCGGTGACCGGGTACTGGCGCAGCGCATCGACGGCACCGACGTCCGGCGCGGCGACGTCGTCGTCTTCAAGGACACGACCTGGGCCAACGCCCCGATGGTCAAGCGCGTGGTCGCGGTCGGCGGGGACACCGTCTCCTGCTGTCAGGCGGGCAAGCTCAAGGTCAACGGCAAGGTCGTCGACGAGCCCTACCTGCCCGCCGGTACGCCGGCCGAGATCAGCGACTTCCCGACCGTGACCGTTCCCGAGGGCCGCCTGTTCCTGCTCGGCGACGAGCGGGACAACTCCGTGGACTCCACCGCCCACCTCACCGACGCCGCCGGCGGCACCGTGTCGCGCGGTGCCGTGGACGCCCGCGTCGACGCCGTGGTCTGGCCCATGAACGGCATGCTGGAGCGGCCGACCGGCTTCGAGGCGCTGGGCGGTCTCTCCTCGCCGGGACCGCTGCGGACGGTCGTCGCGCTGGTGATCGCCGGAGCCGTGCTGATCCTCGCCGGCGCCGCGTACGGCCCCTTCGCCAAGAGGGCCGCCACCCGCGCCCGGACCGGAACGGGGCCCACCGGTGTCCGCTGAGGCGACCTGGGCCGGACAGGACTCCTACGGGGGCGGGCTGCGCAGGGTGGCCCGGGTGGTGCTGCTCGACCCCGAGGACCGCATCCTGCTGCTGCACGGGCACGAACCCGACGACCCGGCCGACGACTGGTGGTTCACCCCGGGCGGCGGCGTGGAGGGCGACGAGACCCGTGAGCAGGCCGCTCGGCGGGAACTCGTCGAGGAGACCGGCATCACCGACATCGAACTCGGCCCGGTGCTGTGGCGGCGCAGGTGCTCCTTCCCCTTCGCGGGCCGCCGCTGGGACCAGGACGAGTGGTACTACCTGGCCCGCACGACCCAGACCGCGACCGAGGCCGTGGGGCTGACCGAACTGGAGCGGCGCAGCGTCGCCGGAGCGCGCTGGTGGACGTGTCGGGAACTGGCCCGGGCACATGAGACGGTGTATCCGACCAGACTCGCCGAGCTGCTGCGCAAGCTGCTCGACGAAGGTCCCCCCGCCGGGCCGGTGACCCTGGACACCGAAATCGTCTAGGGGCTCCCGGGACTGGCGCACAATGGTGGGACCGCACGGCTGAAGGGGAACATGCCATGAGCGCCGAGGACCTCGAGAAGTACGAGACCGAGATGGAGCTCAAGCTCTACCGGGAGTACCGCGACGTCGTCGGTCTGTTCAAATACGTGATCGAGACCGAGCGGCGCTTCTACCTCACCAATGACTACGAGATGCAGGTGCACTCGGTTCAGGGTGAGGTGTTCTTCGAGGTGTCCATGGCCGATGCCTGGGTGTGGGACATGTACCGGCCGGCCCGGTTCGTGAAGCAGGTGCGGGTGTTGACGTTCAAGGACGTGAACATCGAGGAGCTGAACAAGAGCGATCTGGAGCTTCCCAGCGGCTGAGTCCCGGCGGGACATCGATGGGTGTCACTCGTGTGAGTGACAAGGTTGTCCACAGCCGCCCGACCGTCCACCAAGATCCAAAAGCTCGCTGAGCTGGCCTCATCGTTGGCGCCGGAGGTGGTGCCGACATGAACGCACGAGGTGCGCTGGGCAAGTACGGCGAGACACTCGCCGCCCGCAGGCTGACCGGGTCCGGCATGACGGTCCTGGAGCGCAACTGGCGCTGCGGCAGGACCGGCGAGATCGACATCGTGGCCCGGGACGGCGACGTCCTGGTGATCTGCGAGGTCAAGACGCGCAGGGGCGGCTCCTTCGAGCATCCCATGGCCTCGGTGACGCCCGAGAAGGCGCAGCGGCTGCGGCGGCTCGCCGAGCGCTGGATCCAGACCCACGGAGGGGCTCCGCCCGGCGGAGTCCGCATCGACCTGGTCGGTGTCCTCCTCCCGCGGCGCGGCGCCCCCGCCGTCGAGCACGCGCGGGGGGTGGCGTGATGGGATTCGCGCGTACGTGCTCCGTGGCGCTCGTCGGCGTCGAGGGCGTGGTGGTCGAGGTCCAGGCCGACCTCGAACCGGGCGTGGCGGCGTTCACGCTGGTCGGGCTGCCGGACAAGAGCCTGACCGAGAGCCGGGACCGGGTCCGGGCCGCAGTGGTCAACTCGGGCGCCGAGTGGCCGCAGAAGAAGCTGACGGTGGGCCTCAGCCCCGCGTCGGTGCCGAAGAGCGGCAGTGGATTCGACCTCGCCGTCGCAGCCGCGGTCCTCGGCGCCGCCGAGCGCATCGATCCCCGCGTGCTCGCCGACATCCTGATGATCGGGGAGCTGGGCCTGGACGGACGGGTGCGGCCCGTGCGGGGCATCCTGCCGGCGGTCCTGGCCGCGGCGGAGGCCGGCTACGAACAGGTGGTCGTCCCGGAGTGCGCCGCTGCCGAGGCGTCCCTGGTGCCCGGGGTGTCGGTGCTCGGCGTACGCAGCCTGCGCCAGCTGATCGCCATCCTCGCCGACGAGCCCGTGCCGGAGGAGGAACCGGACCAGCGGGGCCGGCCCGACCCGCTCCTCGCAGGCCTGCGCATGCCCGGCACGGGCGCCGCCACCGGCATGCACGGCATGGGGACGGCGCAGCACGACCATGGTCACGACCTCGCCGACGTCGTGGGCCAGGATTCGGCGCGTACGGCGGTGGAGGTCGCCGCGGCCGGCGGTCACCACCTGTTCCTGGAGGGGCCGCCCGGCGCCGGGAAGACCATGCTCGCCGAGCGCCTGCCCGCCGTCCTGCCCCGGCTGTGCCGGGCGGAGTCGCTGGAGGTCACCGCGGTGCACTCGGTGGCGGGTCTGCTGCCGCCCGGCAAGCCTCTGATCGACGTGGCCCCCTACTGCGCGCCGCACCACTCCGCCACGATGCAGGCCCTCGTCGGGGGAGGCCCCGGCATCGGGCGGCCCGGAGCCGTCTCGCTGGCTCATCGAGGCGTTCTGTTTCTGGACGAGACCCCGGAGTTCAGCAGCCATGCGCTCGACGCGCTGCGTCAGCCGCTGGAGGCCGGGCACGTCGTCATCGCGCGCAGCGCGGGCGTGGTGCGGTTCCCGGCACGGTTCCTGATGGTGCTCGCGGCCAATCCCTGTCCGTGCGGACGGTTCTCGCGGAAGGAGGACCTCTGCGAGTGCTCGCCCTCGGCGATCCGCCGCTACCAGGCCAGGCTGTCCGGCCCGCTGCTCGACCGGGTCGATCTCCGGGTCGAGGTAGAGCGGATCACGCGCAGCCAACTGGCGGGGGTCGGCCCCCGAGGCGACACGACCGCGACGGTCGCCGACCGGGTGCGAGCAGCCCGGGACCGGGCGGCCGCGCGTCTCACGGGCACCCCGTGGCGGTCCAACAGCGAGGTGCCCGGACGGGAGCTCCGCAGCCGCTGGTACGCGGCGCCCGGGGCGCTGGAGGACGCGGAGCGCAGCCTGGAGCGGGGAGTGCTCACCGCCCGCGGCCTCGACCGGGTCCTGCGCGTCGCCTGGACCGTCGCGGATCTCGTCGGCCATGACCGGCCCGACGCGAGAGATGTCGCCCTGGCGCTGCAACTGCGCACGGGGGTGCCGAGGGGTGTCCCCATGGCCCTTGGAGCACTGGCGTGACCGGGGACGGCGCGGTGACCGGGGATGGTGCGGTGGTCGCGAACCCGATGCCCGGGGATGGCACGAGGGTCGGGGACGGCGCGAGGACCAAGGGCGGCGCGAGGGTCAGGGACGGCGCCGTAACCGGGGGCGGCGCGAGGGCCAGGAACGGGACGTGGGCCAGGGACGGCGCGTGGGCCAGGGGCGGCGCCGTCGCCAAGGGCGGTGATCCGGCCGCGGACGACGCCGTGACCAGGGACGACCTGGCCGGCGGCGGGGACGGGGCCGGCGGCGACGAGGCGTCGGGTGGCGCAGCGGCGGACGACGAGCTGCTCGGCCGGGTCTTTCTCACCCGGGTCATCGAGCCCGGTGACGAGACCGGTGGGCGGTGGGTGCGGGAGCGCGGCGTCGCGGACGTGGTGCGGCGGCTGCGTGCGGGCGGGTGTGCCCTGCCGGGGGTGAGCGAGAAACGGTGGGCCGGGCTGTGCGCCAGGGCGAGCCGGGCCGCGCCGCACCGGGACCTCGCCGTCGCCAGGGCGGCGGGAGTGCGGTTCGTGGCCCCCGGTGCGGCCGAGTGGCCGCGGCAGCTCGACGACCTCGGGGACGCGAGGCCCCTTGGGCTGTGGGTGCGCGGCAGGCCCAGTCTGCGCATGTGGGCGCTGAGATCGGTGGCCGTCGTCGGCGCCCGCGCCTGCACCGAGTACGGAGCACACATGGCCGCCACCCTCGCCGCCGGGCTGGCCGAACGCGGTTGGGTCGTGGTGTCCGGCGGCGCCTACGGGGTCGACGGCGCCGCCCACCGTGGTGCCCTCGGCGCGGGCGGCGCCACCGCCGCCGTCCTCGCCTGCGGCGTCGACCGCCCCTACCCGCCAGGGCACACGGGGCTGATCACCAGGATCGCGGAACAGGGACTGGTCGTCGGGGAGCTGCCACCGGGTGATCATCCGACGCCCAGCAGGTTCATCCTGCGCAACCGTGTGATCGCCGCGCTCACCCGGGGCACCGTGGTCGTCGAGGCCGCCTACCGCAGCGGCTCGCTGGTCACGGCCCGGGCGGCCCAGCGGCTCGGCCGGCACACGATGGGCGTGCCGGGACCGGCCACCAGCGCGCTGTCGGCGGGGGTGCACGAGCTGCTGCGCGGCGACGCGGTGCTCGTCAGCGACGCCGCCGAGGTCGTGGAACTGGTCGGCGACATGGGCGAGCTGCCCCCGGACCGGCGCGGGCCGGTACTCCCCACCGACCTGCTGGAACCCCGCACCCGCCAGGTGCTGGCCGGGCTCCCCGCACGCGGAGCGGCGGGGGCGGCCGAGGTGGCGCGGCGCGCACAGACCACGCGGGACGACGCGATCGCGAGGCTGTACGAGCTTCGAGCGCTTGGTTACGTCGAACGACACGGCGACGGCTGGAAGTTGACACGCCAGGCGATGATCTCGGTCCGCGGTGGCCGGAGCCCGTGTTGACCCAGCGTGTTCGGCCGTCCGGGGGAACCCCGACGCCCTTGGGGTTTCTGGCAGTTGGGGTATTCGAGTGATCACGCAGAGCGATCATCGTCCCCCCTGTAGAGCGTTCAGCGGAACGTATCTGCGTACGACCCCGACCCGCTCTTCGCACACCGCGACAGTTCAGTCACGCTACGCTCACGAGGACCCCCACGCAGACAGCAGACCGGCGGCCTCACCCAGGCACACCAACATCACGGCAGAACGGCACAAGGCGACGAATGCCCCAGCACACCTCCGGGTCCGACCGGGCGGCGATCCCCCCAGCCGCCCGCGACGGTGGCAGCGTGCGACCGCCCGCCCCCTCGACGCTCGACGAGCTGTGGCGGTCGTACAAGGCGACGGGGGACGAACGGCTGCGGGAACAGCTGATCCTGCACTACTCGCCCCTCGTGAAATACGTGGCGGGCCGGGTGAGCGTGGGACTGCCGCCCAACGTCGAGCAGGCCGACTTCGTCTCCTCGGGGGTGTTCGGACTGATCGACGCGATCGAGAAGTTCGACGTCGACCGGGAGATCAAGTTCGAGACCTACGCGATCACCCGGATCCGGGGCGCGATGATCGACGAGCTGCGGGCGCTGGACTGGATCCCGCGCTCGGTCCGGCAGAAGGCGCGGAACGTGGAGCGCGCTTACGCGACGCTGGAGGCACGGCTGCGCCGCACCCCGTCCGAGAGCGAGGTGGCCGTCGAGATGGGAATCGCGGTGGAGGACCTGCACGCGGTCTTCAGCCAGTTGTCGCTGGCCAACGTGGTGGCCCTGGAGGAGCTGCTGCACGCCGGAGGCGAGGGCGGGGGCCGGCTGAGTCTCATGGACACGCTGGAGGACACCGCCGCCGACAATCCGGTGGAGGTCGCCGAGGACCGGGAACTGCGGCGGTTCCTGGCGCGGGCGATCAACACGCTGCCGGAGCGGGAGAAGACCGTCGTCACCCTGTACTACTACGAGGGACTCACGCTCGCCGAGATCGGGAACGTGCTGGGTGTGACGGAGAGCAGGGTCAGCCAGATCCACACCAAGTCGGTGTTGCAACTGCGCGCCAAGCTGGCCGGCTTTGGCCGCTGATCCGGCCTCATCGCGTGCGATCGACTCCCTCGGTGACCCTGTCGGCCGTCGTGCGGTCGGGTGAGTGACTCCCGTACCGGGTGGCGCGTCCGTAAAGTGGTGACGTGCCAAGGATTCGAGCGGCCTCCGTGGCCGAGCACCGGTCGATGCAGCGTGCCTCCCTGCTGGACGCGGCACGCTCCCTGCTGTCCGATGGCGGAACGGAGGCGCTGACCTTCCCCGCCCTCGCCGAACGGACGGGCCTGGCCCGGTCGTCCGTCTACGAGTACTTCCGGTCGCGGGCGGCGGTCGTCGAGGAGCTGTGCGCCGTCGACTTCCCGGTCTGGGCCGCGGAGGTCGAGGCGGCGATGGAACGCGAGGCCGCCCCCGAGGCCAAGGTCGAGGCGTACGTGCGCAAGCAGCTCGACCTCGTCGGGGACCGGCGGCACCGCGCCGTCGTGGCCATCTCCGCGAGTGAGCTCGACGCCGGCGCGCGGGAGAAGATCCGGGCGGCGCACGGCGGGCTGATCGCGATGATCGTCGAGGCGCTGGGGGAGATGGGGCACGAACAGCCACGGCTGGCGGCGATGCTGCTCCAGGGGGTCGTGGACGCGGCCGTGCGGCGGATCGAGCTGGGGGCGGCGGAGGAGCCGGCGGCGATCACGGAGGCGGCGGTTTCCATGGCGTTGCGGGGCGTGCGGGGCTGATCGCCGGGGGCGGTCGAGACCTCGGCGGCTCAACGTCGGCGTGCCTTGGGCGCGGTATTTCGGCTCGGTCCCGCAGCCACGCGTCGGGTGCGCGGCCCGCGCTACGGCGCGCCGCCCGCGCCCGCCCTTGCCGCGCTCGCGGCGCGGCCGCCCGCGGCCTTGGGAAGCGGTACTCCCAGGACCGGCAGCAGCCTCGACGGGCCCCCGTCGAGCAGCCACGGCGGGAGCAGGGACAGCGGGTCGAGGTAGACATCGCCCCGCAGCAGGCCCCAGTGCAGGCAGGCCGCGCAGTGGGAGCCCGTCGGACGCACCGTGCCGAGCACCTCGCCCGCCGCGACCTCGTCGCCCTTCCGCACCGAGACCTCGACCGGCTCGTACGTCGTCCGCAGAGGCGGATCGCCCGTCCCCGTGAGTTCCAGCGAGACGACGCCCCTGCCCGCCACCTGCCCCGCGAACGACACCCTGCCCGCCGCCACCGCCCGTACCGGCGTCCCGGCCACCGCGGCGAGGTCCACACCGCGGTGGCCGGGGCCGTACGGCGTCGCGGGAGGCTCCCAGCCCCGTAGGACCGCGGGCCGGGTGCCGACCGGCCAGAGGCGGGCCACGGCCGGCACCGCCGGGTCGGGGATCCGCCCGGCATCCTTGACCGCCACCGCCGCCCTCGCCGCCACCGGGGTCGCTACCGCCACCGCCGCCCTCGTCGCCACCGGGACCGGTACTGCCACCGCCACCGCCGCCGTCGCCGGTCGCGGTGCCCCCCTGGCCAGGAGGGTCAGCAGCAGCACCACCCACGTACCCGCCCCCACACATCGTCTCGCTCGCATGCCGCGAGCGTCCCGCACCGGGGCCGATCGCCGTCCGGCCCTGTGGACCGCTCCACGCTTGTGGACAGCCGCGTCACCCGGTACCCCGCGGGTCCCGTACACTTCTGATGGCGATCCGGGTCACCGGGTCGACTTCGCACGCCCCGACACGACGCCGCCCAAGGCTCGTGTCAGCGCCCCTCGGTCCCTAGTGGCACGGCGCATCGCGGGCGTCAGGCGCGGGAGCCGTCCGGCTTCCGCGGCACAACCGAGAAACTCGAGGAGATACGGCCATGGCCGTCGTCACGATGCGGGAGCTGCTGGAAAGCGGCGTCCACTTCGGTCACCAGACCCGTCGTTGGAACCCGAAGATGAAGCGCTTCATCTTCACGGAGCGCAACGGCATCTACATCATCGACCTGCTCCAGTCGCTGTCGTACATCGACCGCGCCTACGAGTTCGTCAAGGAGACCGTCGCCCACGGCGGCACGGTCATGTTCGTCGGCACGAAGAAGCAGGCGCAGGAGGCCATCGCCGAGCAGGCCACCCGCGTCGGCATGCCCTACGTCAACCAGCGCTGGCTGGGCGGCATGCTCACCAACTTCTCGACCGTCTACAAGCGCCTGCAGCGCCTGAAGGAGCTCGAGCAGATCGACTTCGAGGACGTGGCCGCCTCCGGCCTCACCAAGAAGGAGCTGCTGGTCCTCTCCCGCGAGAAGGCCAAGCTGGAGAAGACCCTCGGCGGTATCCGCGAGATGTCCAAGGTGCCCAGCGCCGTCTGGATCGTGGACACCAAGAAGGAGCACATCGCGGTCGGCGAGGCCCGGAAGCTCAACATCCCGGTCGTCGCCATCCTCGACACCAACTGCGACCCCGACGAGGTCGACTACAAGATCCCGGGCAACGACGACGCGATCCGCTCCGTCACCCTGCTCACCCGCGTGATCGCCGACGCCGTCGCCGAGGGCCTCATCGCCCGCTCCGGCGCCGCTGCCGGCGACAAGGGTGACAAGGCCGCCGGCGAGCCGCTCGCCGCGTGGGAGCGCGACCTGCTCGAGGGCGAGAAGGCCGAGAAGAAGGCCGACGCCGAGACCGCCGAGAAGCCCGCCGAGGCTCCGGCTGCCGAGGACGCCCCCGCCGCCGAGGCCCCCGCCGAAGAGGCCGCGGCCACCGAGGCCCCGGCCGAAGAGGCGCCCGCCACCGAGGCTCCGGCCGCCGAGGGCGAGCAGGCCTGACCGTCCCGTCGGCGTCGACGGCGGGAGCGGTGACATGAGATCCGCTCCCGCCGTTCACCCGTAGGTCGGTGGACGGTCACGGACCTGCAGCTCCATGTAGGTCCGTGATCCCGCAGATCTTCGATCTTCCAGACTTCCAGAAAGATTCACAGACTCATGGCGAACTACACCGCCGCCGACGTCAAGAAGCTTCGTGAGCTCACCGGCGCCGGCATGATGGACTGCAAGAAGGCGCTGGACGAGGCCGAGGGCAGCGTCGAGAAGGCCGTCGAGGCGCTCCGCATCAAGGGTCAGAAGGGCGTCGCCAAGCGCGAGGGCCGCTCTGCCGAGAACGGCGCCGTCGTCTCGATCATCGCCGACGACAACACCTCGGGTGTCCTCGTCGAGCTGAAGTGCGAGACGGACTTCGTCGCCAAGGGTGACAAGTTCCAGAACGTCGCCAAGGCCATCGCCGAGCACGTCGCCAAGGCTTCCCCGGCCGACCTCGAGGCGCTGCTCGCCTCCGAGATCGAGCCCGGCAAGACCGTCCAGGCGTTCGTGGACGAGGCCAACGCCAACCTCGGCGAGAAGATCGTCCTGGACCGCTTCGCGCAGTTCTCCGGCGGCTTCGTGACCGCGTACATGCACCGCACGATGCCCGACCTGCCCCCGCAGATCGGTGTCCTCGTCGAGCTGGACAAGCCGAACGCCGAGATCGCCAAGGGCGTCGCCCAGCACATCGCCGCCTTCGCGCCGAAGTACCTCTCCAAGGAGGACGTCCCGGCCGAGGTCGTCGAGTCCGAGCGCCGCGTCGCCGAGGAGACCACCCGCGCCGAGGGCAAGCCCGAGGCCGCCCTGCCGAAGATCGTCGAGGGTCGCCTCAACGGCTTCTTCAAGGACGCCACGCTGCTCGGCCAGCCCTACGCGCTGGACAACAAGAAGTCCGTCCAGAAGGTGCTGGACGAGGCCGGTGTCACCCTGAAGCGCTTCTCGCGCATCAAGGTCGGCATCTGAGTCCGTACCGCGACGGACGCGCGACCCCGGTAGGGTCGACAGCAGTCGTCGGCGCCGTTCGCGTAGGCCATGGCCCACGCGCGCGTGGCGGCGGACGACAGCAGATCTGACGAGGAGGCCATTGCCGCGTATGGGATGCGAAACACGCCCCCACCGGCAGTGGCCTTCTTCGTGTGTGTGACCCACGTAAAAGAGGCGAGATCTCCATGACCACCAAGGCCGAGAAGAGCGACGACGGCAAAGTACGCGGCCGCTTCATGCTGAAGCTGTCCGGAGAGGCCTTCTCCGGCGGTGGGGGCCTGGGCGTCGACCCCGACGTGGTGCACGCCATCGCCCGTGAGATCGCGGCCGTCGTCCGGGACGGCGCGCAGATCGCGATCGTCATCGGCGGCGGCAACTTCTTCCGTGGCGCCGAGCTGCAGGTGCGCGGCATGGACCGCGCCCGCTCCGACTACATGGGCATGCTCGGCACCGTGATGAACTGCCTGGCCCTCCAGGACTTCCTGGAGAAGGAGGGCGTCGACTGCCGCGTGCAGACCGCCATCACCATGGGCCAGGTCGCCGAGCCGTACATCCCGCTCCGTGCCGTGCGCCACCTGGAGAAGGGCCGCGTGGTCATCTTCGGCGCCGGTATGGGCATGCCCTACTTCTCCACCGACACCACCGCCGCCCAGCGCGCCCTAGAGATCGACGCCGAGGCCCTGCTCATGGGCAAGAACGGCGTGGACGGGGTCTACGACTCCGACCCGAAGACCAACCCGGACGCCGTGAAGTTCGACGCGCTCGGCTACGGCGAGGTCATCACCCGTGACCTGAAGGTCGCCGACGCGACGGCCGTCACGCTCTGCCGCGACAACAGCCTCCCGATCGTGGTCTTCGAGCTTCTGAAGGAGGGCAATATCGCCCGCGCCGTCAAGGGTGAGAAGATCGGCACGCTTGTGGGTGACCAAGGCAGCCGGGACTGACCGGAGAAGCACCCCCTGTCCGCGGACGCCACCTGTCCGGGGGACGGACGGGACGGGGCCGGGCCGGGGGATGGACAATGTCCCGCCGGTCGGGAACCGTGCAGGAAGAACGCGACGCAGCCGGCCGCCGCCCCGACAGGGAACCGCAGCCGGGCCTACTCAAGACACGCAGGAGCAAGTGGTGATCGAAGAGACCCTCCTCGAGGCCGAGGAGAAGATGGAGAAGGCCGTCGTGGTCGCCAAGGAGGACTTCGCCGCGATCCGCACCGGCCGTGCGCACCCGGCGATGTTCAACAAGATCGTGGCTGACTACTACGGCGCGCTGACGCCGATCAACCAGCTGGCCTCGTTCTCCGTGCCCGAGCCGCGCATGGCCGTGGTGACCCCCTTCGACAAGAGCGCCCTGCGCAACATCGAACAGGCGATCCGCGACTCCGACCTGGGCGTCAACCCGAGCAACGACGGCAACATCATCCGGGTGGTGTTCCCCGAGCTCACCGAGGAGCGCCGCCGCGACTACATCAAGGTCGCCAAGAGCAAGGGCGAGGACTCCAAGGTCTCCATCCGCTCCGTGCGCCGCAAGGCCAAGGACGCCATCGACAAGATGGTCAAGGACGGCGAGGTCGGCGAGGACGAGGGCCGCCGTGCGGAGAAGGAGCTCGACGACACCACCGCCAAGTACGTCGCCCAGGTGGACGAGCTCCTGAAGCACAAGGAAGCGGAGCTGCTCGAGGTCTGATGAACGACTCTTCCTGGGGAGCGCCGCCACAAGCCGGGTACTGGGGGGCGTCCGACCAGGGGCCTGTCCAGGGGGCTGCCCCGGCGGGTCCCGCGTACGATGCGCACTACGCGCAGCAGACTCGCCCCATGCCCATCGTGCCCGACGTACCCGAACACGGCGGAGACCAGGATGACGGCCAGGGGGCCGCTCGGCTGAGCGGCCCCCTGTTCCGAGACGAGCCGTTCCGCGATGACACGTATCGCGGCGAGAATCCGTCGGCGCAGCCGTATGCGGCGGTGCCGCAGAATCCGGAGCCCATGCCCGACGTCCCCCAGCCGGCGCAGCCGCAGCCGCAGAAGAAGACCGCGGGGCGCGATCTGGGTGCCGCGATAGGGGTCGGCGTCGGGCTCGGCGCGGTGATCGTCGCGTCGCTGTTCGTCGTCAAGGCCGTCTTCGTCGGTGTGGTCGCCGTCGCCGTCGTGGTGGGCCTGTGGGAGCTGACCAAGCGGCTGGAGGAGCGCAAGGGCATCAAGGCGCCCCTCGTGCCGCTCGCGATCGGCGGCGCGGCGATGGTGGTCGCCGGGTACGTGCGGGGCGCCGAGGGTGCGTGGGTCGCCATGGCGCTCACGGCGCTGGCGGTTCTCGTATGGCGGATGACCGAGCCGCCGGAGGGCTACCTCAAGGACGTCACGGCGGGACTGTTCGCCGCCTTCTACGTGCCGTTCCTGGCCACGTTCGTCGCGATGATGCTCATGGCGGACGACGGTGCGTGGCGTGTCCTGGTCTTCCTGCTGCTGACGGTCGTCAGCGACACCGGCGCCTACGCCGTCGGCTGGCGCTTCGGCAAGACCAAGCTCGCCCCGCGCATCAGCCCCGGCAAGACCCGTGAGGGCCTGCTCGGAGCGGTGGCGTTCGCGATGGTGGCCGGCGCGCTGTGCATGCAGTTCATGATCGACGACGGCGCCTGGTGGCAGGGCCTGGTGCTCGGTCTCGCGGTCGCCGTCAGTGCCACGCTGGGGGACCTCGGCGAGTCCATGATCAAGCGGGACCTCGGCATCAAGGACATGGGCACGCTGCTTCCGGGCCACGGCGGCATCATGGACCGCCTGGACTCGCTGCTGCCGACGGCGCCGGTGGTGTGGCTGCTGTTGGTGATCTTCGTCGGGTCCGGCTGACGGCCCGGTCGTCTTCTTGGTGGGTGAGGGCCCGCCGTCCCCTGGGCGGCGGGCCCAGCCGTGTCCAGGGCCCAGCGGGAGCCATGGCCGGGGCCCGGCTGAACCTCCTTGACGGCATCAGGTCGTGACCGGTCACCCGGCAGCGGTCAGGCGACGCCGTAGCTCCTCCTCCGAGACGTCCTCGATGTGGGTCAGAAACACCCACATGTGGCCCGAAGGATCCTTGAGGATGACGGTGCGGTCACCGTGGAACATGTCCTTCGGCGGCTGGAGGATCTCCGCGCCGGCGGCCTCCGCTCGCTCGGCCAGGCTGTCGACGTCCGCCACGAAGACATGCAACGTGACGGACGTGCCTCCGCCGAGCGAGGCCGGCGCGGCGAAGGATGCGGCCTCCGCCTCGTCCACGCTGGAGTCGCCCAGCATCAGGACCGACCGCCCGATGGTGATCTCGGCGTGCATGACCCCACCGCCCGGAGCATCGATCCTGAAGTTCTCACGGGCGCCGAACGCCCGCCGGTAGAAGTCGATCGCCGCGGCGGCGTCGTCGACCATGATGTGCGGGATCACGGCATAGCGGTAGCGGTCGGGGATCTCGAAGTCGGCTGTGCGCTCGCTCATGGCGAACCTCCTCGAAAAGGCACCGCTGATCGGTTTCCGCGGCTTGGACCGGAGCCTAAAAGCTCAAGTTTGGTTCAGGTCAAGCGTCGATGTGGTGGTGCGAAATCCGCCGACCACCACCAACGGCCTCCCCGCACCCCGACGGCCCGGGCCACCCGAGTCGATCTGCGACACTGGTCGAGTCATGCCTAAGCCCGGAGAACTCACATTCGTCGCCCCCCGCGCAGCCAAGAAGCCGCCGCGGCACCTCGCCGACCTCACGCCCGCCGAGCGCAAGGAGGCCGTCGCCGCGATCGGCGAGAAGCCGTTCCGTGCGAAGCAGCTCTCGCAGCACTACTTCGCGCGGTACGCGCACGATCCCGAGCAGTGGACCGACATTCCCGCCGGGTCCCGCCAGGGGCTCCGGGAGGCGCTGCTGCCCGAGCTGATGTCGGTCGTGCGGCATCTGTCGACCGACCAGGGCACCACCCGTAAGACGCTGTGGAAGCTGTTCGACGGGACGCTCGTCGAGTCCGTCCTCATGCGCTACCCGGACCGGGTGACCATGTGCATCAGCTCCCAGGCGGGCTGCGGCATGAACTGCCCGTTCTGTGCCACGGGACAGGCGGGCCTGGACCGGAACCTGTCCACCGCCGAGATCGTGCACCAGATCGTGGACGGAATGCGCGCCCTGCGGGACGGCGAGGTCCCCGGGGGCCCGGCCCGGCTGAGCAACATCGTGTTCATGGGCATGGGCGAGCCCCTCGCCAACTACAACCGCGTCGTCGGTTCCATCCGACGTCTCACCGATCCCGAGCCCGACGGACTGGGCCTCTCCCAGCGCGGCATCACGGTCTCCACGGTCGGCCTCGTCCCGGCGATCCACCGCTTCGCCGACGAGGGCTTCAAATGCCGCCTCGCCATCTCGCTGCACGCCCCCGACGACGAGCTGCGCGACACCCTCGTCCCCGTCAACACGCGCTGGAAGGTGCGCGAGGTGCTGGACGCCGGGTTCGAGTACGCGGAGCGGTCGGGCCGGCGGCTGTCGATCGAGTACGCGCTGATCCGGGACATCAACGACCAGGCATGGCGCGGCGACCGGCTCGGGCGGCTGCTCAAGGGCCGGCCCGTGCACGTCAACCTCATCCCGCTCAACCCCACGCCCGGCTCGAAGTGGACCGCGTCGCGGCCCGAGGACGAGAAGGCGTTCGTGGCGGCGATCGCGGCGCATGGTGTGCCGGTGACGATCCGGGACACCCGTGGGCAGGAGATCGACGGGGCGTGTGGTCAGCTCGCCGCGAGCGAGCGGTAACCTGACCGACGTCAGCACATCGTCGTACGACAGTCGCATACGTCATACGTGATATGTCATACGGAACTACATCTTCATATTCCGACAGGGGAGCGCCACAGCGCTGAGAGTGCGGCACCGGCCGCAGACCCTCCGAACCTGGCCCAGGTCATTCTGGGTAGGGAGATCGGTCACCACTCGAGCTGTTGCGCCCTGCCCGGGACCCTCGCCAGGGGTTCCGGGCGGGGCCGCGTCTTCTCCTGGTCACCCAGGAGGAATTCAGTGAGCATCACCAAGAAGGCCGGCGTCGTGGCCGTAGCGCTCGGCATGGTCGGCGGCCTGGCCGCCTGCGGATCGTCGTCCGACGGCGACGGTCAGGGCTCCGGCGGGTCCAAGACCGTGACCCTCGTCAGCCACGACTCGTGGGCCGCGTCGAAGGACGTCATCGCCGCGTTCGAGAAGAAGTCCGGCTACAAGGTCCGGGTGCTGGAGGACGGCGACGCCGGGCAGGCCGTCAACAAGGCCATCCTCACCAAGGACAACCCCCAGGGCGACGTCCTCTTCGGCGTCGACAACACGCTGCTGTCCCGCGCGCTCGACAACGGGCTGTTCCAGCCGTACGAGGCGAAGGGCTCCGACCTGGTCCTCCCCGAGTACCGGGCCGACCAGGACCAGCACCGGGTCACGCCCGTCACCACCGGCGACGTCTGCGTCAACTACGACAAGGCGTACTTCAGCAAGCGCGAGCTGACCCCGCCGGACTCCTTCGACGACCTGGTCAAGCCCGAGTACAAGGACCTGCTCGTCACCGAGAACGCGGGCAGCTCCTCGCCCGGCCTCGGCTTCCTGCTCGGCACCGCCGCCCACTACGGCGACCGGGGCTGGGAGGACTACTGGAAGAAGCTGAAGGCGAACGGCGTCAAGGTCGTCGGCAGCTGGGAGCAGGCGTACAACGAGGAGTTCTCCGGCTCGGCCGGCGGCAAGGAGGCCAAGGGCGACCGCCCGCTCGTCGTCTCCTACGCCTCGTCCCCGCCCGCCGAGGTCATCTACGCCGACCCGCAGCCGACCACCGCGCCGACGGGCGTCGCCACCGGCACCTGCTTCCGTCAGGTCGAGTACGCGGGTCTGCTGAGCAACGCGGGGAACCCCGAGGGCGGCAAGGCACTCCTCGACTTCCTCATCGGCAGGGAGTTCCAGGAGGACCTGCCGCTGAACATGTTCGTCTACCCGGTGCGGGAGGGCGCGCGGATTCCCGAGGCGTTCCGGAAGTTCGGGCCGCAGGCCGAGGACCCGGAGACCATGGACCCGGCGAAGATCGCCGACCATCGCGACCAGTGGGTCAAGTCGTGGACCTCACTCGTACTGAAGTAGGCAGGGCCCGGACCCGGCGTGGGAGCGCGGCGCGGCTGGCCCTGATGGCCGGGCCCGTCGCGTTCTTCGCGGTGTTCTTCGCCTACCCGGTCGCCGCGATCGTCGCGCGCGGACTGGAGATCGACGGATCCTGGCGGTTCGGGCGGATCGGGGACGTGCTCGCCCAGTCCGACGTGCGGCACGTGCTGTGGTTCACCACCTGGCAGGCGCTGGCCTCCACCGCGCTCACCCTGCTCCTCGCACTGCCCGGCGCGTACGTCTTCGCCCGGTTCGACTTTCCCGGCAAGCAGGTGCTGCGGGCGGTGGTGACCGTGCCCTTCGTGCTGCCGACGGTCGTCGTCGGTACCGCTTTCCTGGCGTTGGTGGGGCGCGGCGGGCTGCTCGACGAGCTGTGGGGCGTACGGCTGGACACCACCGTGTGGGCGATCCTGCTCGCGCACGTCTTCTTCAACTACGCCGTCGTCGTACGCACCGTCGGCGGCCTCTGGTCGCAGCTCGACCCGCGGCAGGAGGAGGCCGCGCGGATGCTCGGCGCCTCGCGGCCGAAAGCCTGGCGGCAGGTGACACTGCCCGCGCTCGCGCCCGCCGTGGCCGCCGCCGCGCTGATGGTGTTCCTGTTCACCTTCACCTCCTTCGGCGTCGTCCAGATCCTCGGCGGACCCGCCTTCTCCACGCTGGAGGTGGAGATCTACCGGCAGACCTCCCAGATCTTCGACCTGTCCACGGCCGCCGTGCTGACGCTGATCCAGTTCGCCGCGGTGGCCGCCATCCTCGCCGTGCACGCCTGGACGGTACGGCGGCGGGAGAGCGCCCTGCGGCTGGTGGACGCGGCCACGACCGCGCGCCGGCCGCGCGGGACCGGGCAGTGGGCGCTGCTGGCCGGGGTCCTGGTCACCGTCGCCGTGCTGCTGGTGCTGCCGCTCGCCGTGCTGGTCGAGCGGTCGCTCGGCGCGCCCGGGTTCGGCTACTACCGGGCGCTGACCCGGGAGGACGGCGGCACCTTCCTCGTCCCGCCGATCGAGGCCATCGGCAACAGCCTCCAGTACGCCGTCGTCGCCACCGCCATCGCCGTGGTGATCGGCGCGCTGGCCGCCGCCGCGCTCACCCGCCGTGACGCGGGCCGCTTCGTACGCGGCTTCGACGCGCTGCTGATGCTGCCGCTCGGGGTGTCCGCCGTGACGGTCGGCTTCGGGTTCCTGATCGCGCTGGACGAACCCCCGCTGGACCTGCGCTCCTCCTGGATCCTCGTGCCGCTCGCGCAGGCGCTGGTCGGTGTCCCCTTCGTCGTACGGACCATGCTGCCGGTGCTGCGGGCGGTGGACGTACGGCTGCGGGAGGCGGCGGCGGTGCTCGGGGCGTCGCCGTGGCGGGTGTGGCGCGAGGTCGACCTGCCGATGGTGCGGCGGGCGCTGCTGGTCGCGGCCGGATTCGCCTTCGCGGTGTCGCTCGGGGAGTTCGGGGCGACCGTGTTCATCGCGCGGCCCGACAACCCGACGCTGCCGGTGGCCGTGGCGCGGCTGCTGGGGCGCCCCGGGGACATGAACTACGGCCAGGCGATGGCTCTTTCGACGATTCTGATGCTGGTGTGCGCCGTGGCCCTGGTGGTGCTGGAGCGGCTGCGGACCGACCGGAGCGGGGAGTTCTAGGGATGCTGCTCAGCCTTGAGGGCGCGACGGTCCGCTTCGGCGGGCGGGCCGTGCTCGACGCCGTCGACCTGGGTGTCGCCGAGCACGAGGTGGTGTGCGTGCTCGGGCCCAGCGGCAGCGGCAAGTCGACGCTGCTGCGGGCGGTCGCCGGGCTCCAGCCGCTGGACGCCGGGCGGGTGACGCTGGACGGGCGGGACCAGTCCGGGGTACCCGCGCACAAGCGCGAGGTCGGGCTGATGTTCCAGGACCACCAGCTCTTCCCGCAGCGGGACGTGGCCGGAAACATCGCCTTCGGACCGCGGATGCGTGGTGCCTCGCGCGCCGGACAGCGGGAGCGGGTGGGGGAGTTGCTGGAACTGGTCGGGCTGCCGGGTGCCGGTCGCCGCTCCGTCGCCGCGCTCTCCGGCGGGGAGCAGCAGCGGGTGGCGCTGGCCCGGGCCCTCGCACCCCGGCCCCGGCTGCTGATGCTGGACGAGCCGCTCGGCCAGCTCGACCGCTCGCTGCGGGAGCGCCTCGTCGTCGAACTCCGGGAACTGTTCGGCCGGTTGGGCACCACCGTGCTCGCCGTGACGCACGACCAGGGGGAGGCCTTCGCGCTCGCCGACCGGGTCGTGGTGATGCGGGACGGGCGGATCGCCCAGTCCGGGACGCCTCTTGAGGTGTGGCAGCGGCCGGCCGACGCGTTCGTGGCCCGCTTCCTCGGCTTCGACAACGTCGTCGAGGCGACCGTCGCGGGACAGGTCGCGGACACCCCGTGGGGGAAGGTGCCGGTCCCCGAGGACGCCCCGCAGGGCGCCCGTACCCTGCTCGTCCGGCCCGCCGGCGTACGCATGGTGGCCGCCGGCGAGGGGCTGCGCTGCAGGGTCACCGCACGCACCTTCCGGGGCACCCACGTCGCCGTCCACCTCCAGCCCGAGGACGGGCCGCGCCTGGAGGCCGCGTGCGCGCTGCGGGCGGCACCGGAGGTCGGGAACACGACGGGGGTGGAGTTCGACGGGGCGGAAATCGTCGTGCTCCGGTGATCGTCCGGGTCGTAGGGTGAAGGCACACACGACGGTGGCCCGCCCCCGGCCGGGGACGGGCCACCACTGCCGCGCACCGGTGTGCGAGGCGTCAGCGGTTGCCGTTGGCTCCGCGACGGCGCAGGCCGAAGAAGACCGCGCCGCCGCCGATGGCGACCAGGGCCGCCGCGACGCCGGCGATCATGCCGGTGTTGGAGTTCGCGCCGGTCTCGGCGAGGTTGGACTCACCGGCCGCGGGGGACGGGGCGTTGCTCGGCACGGCCGCCGGCGCGGTGCTCTCGCTCTGCGACGGGGCCGGGGCCGACGTGGACGGCGCCGGGGTCGGCGTCTCCGTCTCCTCGGCCGGGGTGGAGGCGCTTTCCGACGGGGTCGGGGTCGGGGTGTCCTCCGTCTTGCAGGGGGTCGACGGGGTCACGAGGTTCGGCTTGATGTCCTCGTCGACGTACTTGTCGGCCTTGACATGGATGCGGTATTCGGCGTTCGGCTGCCAGTCCGCGGCGAAGGTGATGGTGCTGCCCTCGCGCGAGCCCCTGACCACCTGCTCGCCGATCTTCTCGGCGTCGGCGCCGTTGTTCTGCAGGTACACGGTGACGGTGGCGGGGATACCGGCGGGGTCCACGTCGGTGACGGTGATGACGCCCTTGTCGCCTTCGCACTTGGCGGCGGCGGAGAACTCGCTGATGTCGCAGGCGAGCGCGTTGCCGGCGGCGCCGATCGCCAGGGCCACCGAGGCGGAGGCGACGCCGAGGGCACGGACGCCACGGCGGGATGCGGTGCTTCTGAGTATGGACAGGACTGCCACGTTTGTCCTTTACGGGAGCGCAGATGCGGGGGGTGAAGAGGGTGCTGACGCGTGATGAGGGGCATCAGCACACCCACGAGCCTCACTGGTCTATAAGCGGTGCATAAGCAGTGTCAACGCATATGCCGGTCAAGGGCGTTGACTTTGCCGTCTTATTAACCGCCGAGACGTTTCAGCGCTTGCGGAGCCTCCTCGATCCGGTCGACGAGCGCGATCCGGGACTGCATCGTCCGCCCCCCGGCGAGCGACGTGAGCAGCGGCCACGCGGGCAGCTTCTCCGTCCAGTGCGCCCGGTCCACCAGCACCATCGGCGTGGGCTCGCCCCGCGACTCGTAGTAGTTCGGCGTCGCGTTGTCGAAGATCTCCTGTACGGTCCCGGCGGCGCCCGGCAGGAAGACCACGCCCGCGGTGGAGCGGGCCAGCAGGCCGTCCTCGCGGGTGGCGTTGGCGAAGTACTTCGCGATGTGCGCGGCGAAGGCGTTCGGCGGCTCGTGGCCGTAGAACCAGGTCGGGATGCCGACCGAGGCGCCACCCCCGGGCCAGCGTTCGCGCACCTCGAACGCGGACCGCGCCCAGTCGGTGACCGACGGCGTGAACGACGCGACCTTGGCGAGGAGCGGCAGCGCGTCCTCCAGCATCCCGTCGTCGAACGGGGCCGCGTAGGCGCCGAGGTTCGCCGCCTCCATCGCGCCCGGACCGCCGCCGGTGGCCACGGTGAACCCGGCGCGGGCCAGTTCGCGGCCCAGGCGCGCGGCGCCCGCGTACGACCTGGTGCCGCGCGCCATGGCGTGACCGCCCATGACGCCCACCACCCGGGCGTCTGCGAGGAGTTCGTCGATCGCGTCGGAGACGGCGTCGTCGTGGATCGCCCGCAGCATGGAGGCGAAGACGTCGCCGTCCGCCTTGGTCTGCTGGAACCAGTCGTGGGCGAGGGCGTCCGGTGTCGCCTCGTAGCCCTCGTCGAGACGGGCGAACAGTTCGTCGGGGGAGTAGACGCGTCCGCGGTACGGATCGAAGGGCAGGCCCGGTATGGGCGGGAAGACCAGGGCACCGGCGGCGCGCACCCGGGTGGCCGCCTCGGGCGCCATCGGGCAGCCGAGGAAGACGGCGCCCGCGGTGTCCGCGGACATCAGCGCGTCCGTACGGGCCGTCAGGTCGACGGCCTGGAGGCGGTAGTGGCTGAGTGTGCCGTGCGCCGAGAGGACGGAGTCGAACTCGGCGAGGCTCTCGATCTCCCGGTCGTGGGAGGCGTGGTGGGACTGGTGCTGTCTCTGTGACCGGGCCTGGGCCTGGGCGGGTGTCGGTTCCACCCGCCCATGCTAGGCGTGGGTCCGGCTCAGCCCTCGACCGCGGCCGGGTCCATCCACACGACCTCGAAGGTGTGGCCGTCGATGTCGTCGAAGGCGCGGCCGTACATGAAGCCGTGGTCCTGGGTCTCGCCGGAGACCGAGCCGCCGGCCGCGACCGCCTTCTCCACCAGCTCGTCGACCTTCTCGCGGCTCTCGGCGCTCAGCGCGAGCAGCACCTCGCTGGACTTCGTCGAGTCCACGATGTCCTTCTTCGTGAACTGGCGGTACTTCTCCGGCGTGTGCACCATCACGACGATGGTCTCGCTCAGCGGGATCGACGCGGTGGTGTCGTCGCTGAACTGGGCGTTGATCTCGTAGCCGAGCCCGGTGAAGAACTTCTTCGAGGCGTCGAGATTGTTGGTGGCCAGGTTCACGAAGATCATCTGCTGGTACATGAGGGCCTCTCCCGTCGGTGTCCTGCTGTTGTCATGCCGTTCGAAGGGTTAGACGCGAGGGGCGGGCGGAACTCATCGCTGGTTCGCGGATTTATTCGAGAATCTTTTCCGCCGGGTCGGAGGGCCGGCGGGGGCGTTGCGTCAGCCGGCCAGGGGCAGTGACGCCAGCTGCGCGACGATCAGCGTCAGCGGGCCGAACAGGGCGAGCAGCGCGCCCGCGCGTACGGCGGCGGCGGCGCGCAGGGTGGCCGGGGGCGCGCCCAGCCGCAGCAGGGCGTCCGTCGTGTCGGCTCGGGCGTGCTTGGCCTCGACGGCCGCGGTGAGGAGGGTGGCCACCGTGCAGCCGACCACGAGGAGGACGCCGAGGACGCTCAGCGGGCCGAAGGCCGGCCCGTCCGCGCCGTACAGGGCGGTCCCCGCGTAGGCCCCGGAGGCCACGGCGCAGACGACGCCGAGGGGGCGGCCGACGCGGTGCGACTCGTCCATCAGGACGCGGCCGGCCAGGAGGCGCAGGGCGCCGGGGCGGGCGGTCTGGAGCAGGCGGCCGCACAGGTGGGTGAGGCCGGGCCCGGCCATGGCGAGGCCCAGGGCGGTGAGGGCCCAGCCGATGAGGACGCCGGCCGAGGGAGTGGTGCCGGGAGCGGAGGCGGCGGTCGTGTTGCCGGCGTAGGTCTCCACGGCGAGGCCCGCGGTGAGTACGGCGATGCCCCAGGGGAGGGTGGTGGTGTTCTGGGGGCGGGGTGGGGGCGCGGTGGTGGCTGTGGCCTCGGTCGGGGGTGGGGTCGGGCGGTCGGGTACGGCGTCCGGCGTCGGCTGCGGGGCGTCCGCCGGGGGTGTCGGGTGGGTGGCACTGGCCTGCGTCAGCAAGGCGCCGCCGGCGCCCGCCCCTGCCGCCCCAGCGGCACGACCGCCCGCGAGGGGTGCGGCGGGGCTGCCCGCGGGTGAGGCCGGGGCCAAGCGGGCGCCGAAGCGGCCGTACGTGCCGAAGGTCTCGCGGGCCGCTCCCCAGCCGTACGCGCCGAAGCGGCCGTAGCGACGGGAGCCCGGGGGCGGGGCGGGCCGGGGCTCGCGGGGGCGCAGTGCGAGCGCCACGGCGGCCGACGCGGTGGCCGGTACCAGGGTCAGCAGCGTCAGCGCCGCCGGGAAGGGGAGGGGGTGGCCGATCGCCAGGGCGTCGGTCACGGCGCCGTGGAAAGGCCGGCCCGTCAGGTCCCCGCGCAGGTGGAGGAAGAGGAGCAGGGCCACCACCGAGCCGAGGGCGCCGGTCAGGGCCGTGGTCGTCGCCGACACGGCCATCAGGCGGCCGGGACCCAGGCCGATCGCCGACAGTCCCGGGCGGGGCCGGGTACCGGGGTCGGTGCGGGCCACGGCGACGGCGAGGTACACCGTGGCGGCCAGCGGCGCCGCGCACCAGGCCAGGCGGAGGGCGGCGGCGCCGGGTGCGTCCGGGTGGGTCATCGCGTGACCGAGGGCGCACAGCAGCAGGAAGCCCGTGCCCGCCGAGGCCACCGTGACCAGCAGTCGGCGCAGTTGGACGGCGAGATGGGCGGCGCGGGTCAGGCGGAGAGCGAGCACGCCGCCATGCCTTCCGTTCCGGAGGTTCCAGTGGTTCCGGTGGCTCCGGCGGTTCCGGTGGCCACTGCGGTCTCGGCGACCGGGGGCAGGTGCACGGTCCGTACCCGTCGCCCGTCCAGCAGTGAGACCGTGCGGTCCGCCAGGGCGGCGGTCCGCGCGTCGTGCGTGGCGAGGAGGACGGTGATGCCGTGCGAGCGGGCCGCCGTGGTGAGTGTCCGCAGGACGTGGGCGCGGTCGGCGCGGTGCAGGGGGGCCGTCGGCTCGTCGGCGAAGAGGACCGCGGGGGTGACGGCGAGCGCGCGGGCGATGCAGACGCGCTGCCGCTCGGCCTGCTGGAGTTCGTGCGGGCGCCGGCGGGCCTTGTCGCCGACGTCGAGGCGCTCCAGCCACTCCAGGGCGGCGGTCTTGGCCCGGCGCCGGCCGGTGCCGCGCAGCATGAGGGGCAGGGCGGCGTTCTCCCAGGCGTTGAGCTCCGGGACGAGCACGGGGGCGGGGTCGATCCAGCCGAAGCGGTCGCGGCGCAGGCGCTCGCGGCTGAGCGGGCCCATGGTGTGCATCGGCACGCTGTTGAACCACACCTCGCCGTCCTGCGGCCGGACCAGCCCGGACAGACACCGCAGCAGCGTGGTCTTGCCACTGCCGCGCGGGCCGCTCACGGCGAGGATCTCGCCCTCGCGGACGCCGAGCGACACGCCTTGAAGCGCGGGGGAGCCGTCGTGGTGCTGGAAGCGCAGGGCACGGGCCCAGAGCACGTCGTTGTCCGGCGGAGCCTCCATGGGCGTACACCTCGGTTCTGATCCGTATTTCCCCGGTCACGTCCCTCTTCCGGGGGAACGAAGGCGGGGCCGATCGGTCACTGGGCACCGTAAGGAGTCGCCGCGGGGGATGCCGGACAGCGCGCGGCCCCGGGCCGCCGTTCTCACTCGAACGGGCGGCACGGGGCCGGTGATGATCATCCAGAAGGATGATCGGAGCTCGCGAACGGGGCTCCGCGAACAGAGCCTCGCGAACAGCGCTTCGCGATCAGCGCGCTTCGCCCGGATCGGAGCTTCGCCCGGATCAGAGCTTCGTCCACGCCTCCGTCAGCGTGGCGCGCAGGATCTGCTCGATCTCGTCGAAGGTCTCCTGGTTGGAGATCAGCGGCGGGGCGAGCTGGATGACCGGGTCGCCGCGGTCGTCGGCACGGCAGTACAGGCCGTTGTCGAAGAGCGCCTTCGACAGGAAGCCGTACAGGATCCGCTCGGTCTCCTCGTCGTTGAACGACTCCTTGGTGGCCTTGTCCTTCACCAGCTCGATGCCGTAGAAGAAGCCGTTGCCGCGGACGTCGCCGACGATCGGCAGGTCGAGGAGCTTCTCCAGGGTCGCGCGGAAGTTGCCCTCGTTGTCCAGCACGTGCTTGTTGAGGCCCTCGCGCTCGAACAGGTCGAGGTTGGCGATGCCGACCGCCGCGGAGACGGGGTGGCCGCCGAAGGTGTAGCCGTGCAGGAAGGTGTTGTCACCCTTGTAGAACGGCTCGGCCAGGCGGTCGGAGATGATGCACGCGCCGATCGGGGAGTAGCCCGAGGTCATGCCCTTGGCGCAGGTGATCATGTCCGGGACGTAGCCGAACTTGTCGCAGGCGAACGTCGTGCCGAGGCGGCCGAAGGCGCAGATGACCTCGTCCGAGACGAGCAGCACGTCGTACTGGTCGCAGATCTCGCGCACCCGCTGGAAGTAGCCGGGCGGGGGCGGGAAGCAGCCGCCCGCGTTCTGCACGGGCTCCAGGAAGACGGCCGCGACCGTCTCCGGGCCCTCGAACAGGATCTGCTGCTCGATCTGGTCGGCGGCCCAGCGGCCGTAGGCCTCGGGGTCGTCGCCGTGGATCGGGGCGCGGTAGATGTTGGTGTTCGGTACCTTGTGCGCGCCCGGGACGAGCGGCTCGAAGGGGGCCTTCAGGGCCGGCAGGCCGGTGATGGACAGGGCGCCCTGCGGGGTGCCGTGGTAGGCGACCGCGCGGGAGATGACCTTGTACTTGGTCGGCTTGCCGATCAGCTTGAAGTACTGCTTGGCCAGCTTCCAGGCGGTCTCGACCGCCTCACCGCCGCCGGTGGTGAAGAAGACCTTGTTGAGGTCGCCGGGGGCCTCGTCGGCAAGCCGCTCGGCCAGCTCGACGGCCTTCGGGTGGGCGTAGGACCACACCGGGAAGAAGGCGAGCTCCTGGGCCTGCTTCGAGGCGGTCTCGGCCAGCTCCGTGCGGCCGTGTCCGGCCTGGACCACGAACAGGCCGGCGAGACCGTCGAGGTAGCGCTTGCCCTTGTCGTCGTAGATGTGGGTGCCCTCACCGCGGACGATGGTGGGGACGGGGGCGTTCTCGTACGACGACATGCGGGTGAAGTGCATCCACAGGTGGTCGTACGCGGTCCTGCTGAGGTCCTTGGGGCTGTCGGTGCTCACGATTATCGGGTTCCCCACATATAGGTCTGCTTCTTGAGCTTCATGTAGACGAAGCTCTCGGTGGAGCGCACGCCGGGTACGGCCCGGATGCGTTTGTTGATGACGTCCAGAAGGTGGTCGTCGTCCTCGCAGACGACCTCCACCATCAGGTCGAAGGAGCCCGCGGTCATCACCACGTACTCGCATTCGGACATGGCCGCCACCGCGTCGGCGACGGACTCCACGTCGCCCTCGACGCGGACGCCGACCATCGCTTGCCGGCGGAATCCCACGGTGAGCGGGTCCGTGACGGCGACGATCTGCATCACGCCCTGGTCGAGCAGCTTCTGGACGCGCTGGCGCACGGCCGCCTCCGAAAGGCCCACGGCCTTGCCGATGGCGGCGTACGGCCGGCGGCCGTCCTCCTGGAGCTGCTCGATGATGGCGAGGGAGACGGCGTCCAACTGGGGACCGCCGTTCCTGGACTCGCGGGAGTCCCTCTGGTCTGCGCTTCGACTGGCCACGACTTCACTGTGCACGACGTATCGACAGTTTCGCAAGGCCGGATCGATGAAATTCGTTGTCTGTGGGGTCTGACTCTACGGATTTCGCAACCTTGAGGTGGCCGGGGGTGTTGAAAACGTCGGGTCTCCGTCTAGGGTGGGTGTCTCAGTGTTCGGACAGCCGACAGCCGACAGCGGAAGCCGACAGCGGAAGCCGACAGCGGAAGCCGACAGCCGACAGCGGAAGCTGACAGCCGATGCCGACAGCCGACGGCTGTGAGGTCCGAACACCGGGAGACCTGAAGTAGACACCGAACTTGGAGGGCCGGCAGTGAGCACCGAGCTGCGTCGTCTGCGCAATTACATCGACGGTGAGTTCCGGGACGCCGCCGACGGACGGACCACGGAGGTGGTCAACCCCGCCACGGGCGAGGCCTACGCCACCGCTCCCCTGTCCGGGCAGGCGGACGTGGACGCCGCCATGGCGGCCGCCGCCGCGGCCTTCCCGGCCTGGCGGGACCTCGTCCCGGCCGAGCGCCAGAAGGCCCTGCTGAAGATCGCGGACGCGTTCGAGGAGCGGGCCGAGGAACTGATCGCGGCCGAGGTGGAGAACACGGGCAAGCCCATCGGGCTGACCCGCTCCGAGGAGATCCCGCCGATGGTCGACCAGATCCGCTTCTTCGCGGGTGCGGCGCGGATGCTGGAGGGCCGCTCGGCCGGCGAGTACATGGAGGGCCTGACCTCCATGATCCGCCGCGAGCCGATCGGCGTCTGCGCGCAGGTCGCCCCGTGGAACTACCCGATGATGATGGCCGTGTGGAAGTTCGCCCCGGCGCTCGCGGCGGGCAACACGGTCGTCCTGAAGCCCTCGGACACCACCCCCGCCTCCACGGCCCTGATGGCCGACATCATCGGCTCGATCGTGCCCAAGGGCGTCTTCAACGTCGTCTGCGGCGACCGCGACACCGGCCGCCTGATGGTCGAGCACGAGACCCCGGCGATGGCCTCCATCACCGGCTCGGTGCGGGCCGGCATGTCGGTCGCCGAGTCGGCGTCGAAGGACCTCAAGCGCGTCCACCTGGAGCTGGGCGGCAAGGCGCCGGTCGTCGTCTTCGAGGACACCGACATCCCCAAGGCCGTCGGGGGCATCTCGGAGGCGGGCTACTTCAACGCCGGCCAGGACTGCACCGCGGCCACCCGCGTACTGGTCCACGAGTCGATCCACGACGAGTTCGTGAGCGCGCTCGCCAAGGCCGCCTCCGAGATCAAGACCGGTCAGCCGGACGACGAGGACGTGCTGTACGGCCCGCTCAACAACCCCAACCAGCTCAAGCAGGTCGCCGGGTTCATCGAGCGTCTCCCCGCCCACGCCAAGGTCGAGGCGGGCGGCCACCAGGTCGGCGAGAAGGGCTACTTCTACGCCCCGACCGTCGTCTCGGGCCTCAAGCAGGACGACGAGATCGTCCAGAAGGAGGTCTTCGGCCCCGTCATCACCGTCCAGTCCTTCAGCGACGAGGACCAGGCCGTCGAGTGGGCCAACGGCGTCGAGTACGCCCTCGCCTCCTCCGTGTGGACCAAGGACCACGGCCGCGCCATGCGGATGTCCAAGCGGCTGGACTTCGGCTGCGTGTGGATCAACACCCACATCCCGCTGGTCGCCGAGATGCCGCACGGCGGCTTCAAGAAGTCCGGCTACGGCAAGGACCTGTCGGGTTACGGCTTCGAGGACTACACCCGGATCAAGCACGTGATGACGTCGCTGGACGCGTGACGGACGGTTCCACGGGTGCGGCCCCGGACGGGAAACCCCGTCCGGGGCCGCACCGCGTCCGGGGCGAACTCGCCCAGCGTCCGGGGCGAACCCGCCCCGGTCGACAGGGTGTCGGGCCTGGGCGGAGGCGCTCGACGCAGCGTCGATTGTCCGGGTGAGCGCGGGCACGGGATCCTTCGGGGCATGCCCCAGCTCCCGAAGACGCCCTCGCTTCCCCGTCGTACGCTGCTGCGCGGTCTGGGCGGTTCCGCCGCGCTCGGCGCGCTGGCCGGCTGCGGTGTGCCCGCCGCGTACGTCGCCCCGGGCGACCGCGCCGCGACCGACCGGTCCGCCACCGAGCAACGGCTGACCTGGGCGAACTGGCCGCTGTACATCGACACCGACGACGAGCACCCGAGCCGGCGGCCCACGCTGGAGGCGTTCGGGAAGCGGTCGGGCATCTCCGTCGAGTACATCGAGGAGATCAACGACAACGACGAGTTCTTCGGCAAGATCAGCCCGTCCCTGATGAACCACCAGCCCACCGGCCGCGACCTGATCGTCATCAGCGACTGGATGTGCGGGCGGTTCGTCCGGCTCGGCTGGGTGCAGGAGATGGACCGCTCCCGCCAGCCGAACGTCACCGAGTACCTCGACCCGCTGCTGCGTTCGCCCGCCTTCGACCCGGGCCGGAAGTTCACCGTGCCCTGGCAGTCGGGCATCACCGGCATCGCCTACAACCGCCGCAGGCTCGGCCGGGAGATCCGGCACGTGTCCGACCTGTGGGCGGCCGACCTCAAGGGCCGGGTGACCCTCCTCTCGGGCCTCGACGAGGCGTTCGCGCTGCTGATGCTGGGCAACGGCGTGGACATCACCGACTGGACGGCGGACGACTTCCACCTGGTCTGCGACCAGGTGCGGAAGCAGGTGGACAAGGGCCAGATCCGCCGCTTCACCGGGAACGACTACATCAAGGACCTCTCCAGCGGGGACGTCCTGGCCTGCCAGGCGTACTCCGGTGACGTGATCCAGCTCCAGGCGGACGACCCGGACATCGAGTTCGTCGTCCCCGAGGAGGGGGCCGAACTGTGGGCGGAGTCCCTGATGATCCCCAACCTGGCCCGCCACAAGGCCAACGCCGAGCGGCTGATCGACTACTACTACCAGCCGGAGGTCGCCGCCGAGCTGGCCGCCTGGGTCAACTATGTCTGCCCGGTCCCCGCCGCGCAGGACGTGCTCGCCTCCTCCGACGACGAGGAGACCGCCGCCCTGGCCGAGGACCCGCTGATCTTCCCGGACGCGGCGATGCGCGAACGGCTCGCGATCGCGCGGGACATCGCGGCGGGGGAGCGGATGGAGTTCGCGAAGCGGTGGAACGGGATCGTGGGGGTGTAAACGGGATCGTGGGGGTGCAGCAGACTGACCGGCGTGTTGAATTCAGCAGGTGATGAAAAACTGGGAAGCGCGGTCACGCTGTTCACCCTCTGGGCTCGCCACCGGCTGCGCCGCGCCGGTGTCCTGCGCGCGACGCGCCCGCGCGACCTGGCCGCGGGGGTCGGTCTCGCGGGCGCGGCGGTGGTGGGCTCGCACGTGGTGGCGCGGCGGCTGACGGGGGCCAGCGGGCGGGCGCGTTGCGGTTCCGGGGGTCGGTTCCGACGCGGGCACCGGGGTTGTTGATCACCCTTGGGCGCTGCCGTGCGCCCCGGGCCCCCGGCGCCAGGAACGGCACGACCGCGCTTACGGGGGCGGGCCGGTGACGGCGCCCCCGCGGTCACGCAGGGCGCACAGTACGTCGACGCGGTTGGTCGTGATCGAGTCGACACCCAGGGCGATCAGCCGGCGCATGGAGCGCCGGGTGTCGGGGGTCCACACGGACAGCAGGTAGCCGTCGCCGTGGACGCGCCCGGCCAGCGCCCGGTCCACCAGCCCGAAGCGGTAGTTGAGCCAGCGCGGGTGGATCGCCGCCAGCAGCGCGGGCCGGGGCGGCGCGGCCGTCGTCCAGGTCAGCGCGATCTCGGCGGCCGGGTCGGCGGCGCGCACCGCGAGCATGGCGGTGGCACCCGCGCAGTAGTAGACGCGGTCCTGTGCCCCGCACTCGCGGACGACGTCCACGACGCGCCGGACCGCCCGCTCGTCCGGCCCGCCCGGCAGGTCGAGCATCAGCCGGCGGCCGTCGGTCGCCGCCAGCGCCTCCGCGAGCGTCGGCACCCGGCCCGCGGTGAGCCCGCGCACCTCCTCCGCCGACAGGGAGCGCAGCGGACGGTCCTGCTCCCACAGGCGCTTGAGCGTCTCGTCGTGCAGCAGCACCGGCACGCCGTCCCGGGTGAGCCGTACGTCGGTCTCGACCGCGTCCGCGCCGCGGCGCAGCGCGGAACGCAGTGAGTCGAGGGTGTTCTCGCGGAACAGGTAGGGGTCGCCGCGGTGGGCCACGGCGGTCACCCGGCGCCGCGTGCTCACGAGGTGGCGAGCCACGTCGAGGTGTACGTGTCGATCTCTTCCCGGAGGGCCGCCTTGCCCCGCGCGTCCTGGAACGACGCCTCCACCGCGTTCTTCGCCAGGTCGGCGAGCCCGCGCTCGTCGAGGTCGAGGAGCCGGGCGGCGACGGCGTACTCGTTGTTGAGGTCGGTGCCGAACATCGGCGGGTCGTCGGAGTTGACGGTCACCAGGACACCGGCGCGCGTGAACTCCTTGATCGGGTGCTCGTCCAGGGTGCGTACCGCGCGGGTGGCGATGTTCGAGGTCGGGCACACCTCCAGCGGGATACGCCGCTCGGCGAGGTGCGCCAGCAGCTTCGGGTCCCGCGCCGAACTGGTGCCGTGCCCGATGCGCTCGGCGCGCAGGTCGGTCAGGGCGTCCCACACCGTCTGCGGACCGGTGGTCTCGCCGGCGTGCGGCACCGAGTGCAGCCCGGCGGCGATCGCCCGGTCGAAGTAGGGCTTGAACTGCGGCCGCGCCACCCCGATCTCGGGTCCGCCGAGTCCGAAGGAGACCAGGCCCTCGGGGCGCACCCGGTCGTCGGTGGCGAGCCGCGTCGTCTCCTCGGCGGCCTCCGTACCGGCCTCGCCCGGAATGTCGAAGCACCAGCGCAGTACGGTCCCGAACTCGGCCTCGGCCGCCTTGCGGGCGTCCTCGATCGCGTCCATGAAGGCGCCCTCGTCGATGCCGCGCCGGGTGGAGGAGAACGGGGTGATGGTCAGCTCCGCGTACCGCACCTGCTGACGGGCCATGTCGCGGGCCACCTCGTACGTCAGCAGCCGGACGTCCTCCGGGGTGCGGATCAGGTCGACGACGGACAGGTACACGTCGATGAAGTGCGCGAAGTCCGTGAACGTGAAGTAGTCGACCAGGGCCTCGGGGTCGGTCGGGACCTTGGAGTCGGGGTGGCGCGCGGCCAGTTCCGAGACGATGCGCGGGGAGGCGGAGCCGACGTGGTGGACGTGCAGTTCGGCCTTGGGCAGTCCGGCGATGAAGGCGTGCAGGTCTCGCGGGACGTCGGGGTCGACGAGGTGCTCGGTCAAGGGTTCCTCCCCACAGCGGCGCCCCGGGCCGGAGCGGGCCGGCCGGGCGCGGGTGATCGGCTGATCGGTGACTCGGGATCATCGTAGGCCGGGCCCGTCCCGGGCGGGGACGGGCCGTAGCATGACGGGACGTTCGACAGAGGGGGGCCCGCCCATGCCCGACGACGCGCAGCCGCCGAGAGCCGACGCGCACACGCCGGAAGCTCCGGGGAACGATCCCGCGCCCCGGCCGGCTCCACCCGGTGGCGCCGGTGCCGCCGGTGGCGCCTGGGCGACCCCGGCCGATGGGCACTCCGATGGGCACTCCGAGGGCATCGCGGACGCGACCCCCGGGGTCGGCCTCGACAAGCCGGGCACGTCGGGTGCGCCGGGTGTCTGGGGTACGCCGGGTGCGCCGAGCGGGTCGCGTGAACCGGTCGCCCCGGAGGTCCCGCAGGCCCCGGTCGCCCCTGGCGCACCGGACCGCCGCGCCCAGCCGTCCCCTCCGCCGGCCCGCCCCGGGCCGGGCCCTGAGGACCGGCCTTCGGCGATACCCGGAGCGGGGCCAGACCCGTGGGCGCCGCCGGTGGACGATGCCGTGCCGGCGTCCGACGGCGGCCCCGGGGGCACCCTCGCGGCGGGCGGGCCCGCTCCGTGGTCGGCCCCGTCCGTCCACGACCAGCAGACGGTCACGTCCATGCCGGCGATGGACACCCCGCCGTGGGCAGCCCCGTCCGCCGCGACGCCGGCCAACGGCCCCGCCAACCCCTTCGCGTCGCCGGGCCCGACCGCGGCCGCTATGGGTGCGTCGAACCCCTTCGCGCCCCCGGCCGCGACAGCCGCCACCGGTGCGCCCAACCCCTTCGCGCCCCCGGCCGCGACGCCGCCGTACGTCCAGGACCGGGCAGCGGTCCCGCCGCCGCCCATCGCGCCCGACGGCCCCGGCCAGGTCCCCTACGGCTACCCCGGCCCGGGCGGGTACGGATATCCGGGTGGCCCTGGCGGGTACCCCGGTGCGCAGCCGCAGGGCTACTTCGGCTGGCCCGGCATGGCTCCGATGCCGAGCAACGGCATGGGCACGGCAGGGCTCGTCCTCGGCATCATCGCGGCCGTCGGCTTCTGCCTCTGGCCGCTCGCGATCGTCCTGGGCATCCTCGGCGTCATCTTCGGTGGACTCGGCCGTGCCAAGGCCGGTCGGGGCGAGGCCACCAACGGCGGGCAGGCCCTGGCCGGCATCATCTGCGCGATCGTCGGCATCGCCCTCGGCGTGGGCTTCGGGCTGCTGGTGATCTTCGCGCCCTGAGTGCTGGGCCCGGAGCCGTGAGCCTGGAGTGCTGGGCCCGGAGCCGCGAGTCCGGAGCGCCGGGTCCGGAGCCGCGAGTCCGGAGCGCCGGGTCCGGAGCCGCGAGCCTGGAGTGCTGGGCCCGGAGCCGCGAGCCTGGAGTGCTGGGCCCGGAGCCGCGAGCCTGGAGCGCTGGGCCCGGAGCCGCAAGTCCGGAGCGCCGGGCCCGGAGCGCCGGGCCGTGAGCAGTGAGCACGGAGTGCTCAGTCCGGAGCCCTGGGGCGTCGGCTTGCTGCCTTCCGGCCCGGCCGGGCCCGGCCCACCGCCCGCCCCCCCCACGGGCCCCGCCGACCTGCCGCCCCGCGCGCCGCTCCCGCGCGCCGCCCCCCTGCGCAGCGCCAACCGATCCGCACGGCCGACGCCCCTCGCGCCGCTGACCGATCCGCACAGCCGACGGGCCCTACGTCCCCGCACAGGTCCGGCAAGCCCTGGCCCGGGCTCACCCGCCCGTGCGCAGCCGCTCCCGTGCCGTCATCAGCGCGAACCCGAGTAGATTCGCGCCCCGCCAGCGCTCCGGGTCCGTCGCCGCCTCGTCGGCCGCGGGCAGGCCGATGCCCCACACCCGGTCCATGGGGCTCGCCTCCACCAGCACCCGCTCGCCCGTTTTCAGGAGGAACGCGCGCAGTGCCGGGTCCGAGGCGAACTTGTGGACGCTGCCCTCGACGACGATCCCGAACCGGTCCCGCTCCCACACCGTCTCGTCGAAGCCGCGCACCAGCCGCCCGGCCTTCTTCGCATCGGCGGGACGGTCGGCCGCCAGCACCCGCCGCTCGGCCTCCGCGTCCCCGAAGAGCCGGGCCTTGCCTGCCATCATCCAGTGCTCCGCGGTCGCGTACTCCACTCCGGCCACGGTGAACGGCGACGGCCACCACTGGCTCAGACAGCTCGGCCCGATCCGGCCGTCCGGGAGCGGCCGGTGCCCCCAGAAGCAGAGGTACTTGATCCGCGCGCCCGCCCGGACCCGCCCGATCAGCGATTCCCTGCTGTCGACGATCTCCACCGCCCCGGAATCCCGCGCCCCCGTGATCTTCTCCATGCACGCGAGTCTGGCACGCGCCACTGACACTCCGTCCGACCTTTTCCGCAGCGACTCGACATCTGGTCGACAGATTCCGTCGCGTAACCAAATGGCAACAACGGAATCACTTGTTGGAGGCCTAGTGCTCTGCCAGGATCGGCACTCACATCGAGCCTGAGCCACGCCGGGCCCCCGTCACGGGGAGACCGAGGAGAGCCGACATGCACAACCCGGGCAACGCCACCCCGGACCGATTCCCGGCCCAGGACCGCTTCGCGGACGGGGCCCAGTACATCGCGGGCCGTCTGACGAAGGGCACCTCCGGACACACGCACACGGTCGTCGACCCGGCGACCGGCGAGGACGTCCTCACCTACGAACTCGCCGGAACCGACGACGTCGACGCGGCCGTCGCCGCCGCGCGGGAGGCGTTCCCCGGCTGGGCCGGCGCCACCCCCGGCGAGCGCTCCGACGCCCTGCACCGGTTCGCCGCCGTGCTCGCCGACCGCGCCGAGGACTTCGCCCGCGCCGAGTCCCTGCAGTGCGGGAAGCCGCTGAAGCTGACCCGTGAGTTCGACGTGCCGGGCACGGTCGACAACGCGTCCTTCTTCGCCGGCGCCGCCCGGCATCTGCAGGGGCAGTCGGCGGGGGAGTACTCCGACGACCACACCTCGTACGTGCGCCGCGAGCCGATCGGCGTCGTCGGCTCCATCGCGCCCTGGAACTACCCCCTCCAGATGGCCGCCTGGAAGATCCTCCCGGCGATCGCCGCGGGCAACACCATCGTGCTGAAGCCCGCCGAGATCACCCCGCTGACCTCCCTGATGTTCGCCCAGGCCGCGACCGAGGCCGGCATCCCCGACGGCGTCATCAACATCGTCACCGGCACGGGGAGGGAGGCGGGCGAGCGCCTCGTCGGCCACCCGGACGTCGCCATGACCTCCTTCACCGGCTCCACCGCCGTCGGCAAGCGCGTCGCCGAGGTCGCCACCGCCACCGTCAAGCGCCTGCACCTGGAGCTGGGCGGCAAGGCACCCTTCCTCGTGTTCGACGACGCCGACCTCGACGCCGCCGTCCACGGCGCGGTCGCGGGCGCGCTCATCAACACCGGCCAGGACTGCACGGCCGCCACGCGCGCGTACGTGCAGCGGCCCCTCTACGAGGCGTTCGTCGAGAAGACCGCCGCCCTCATGGACACCGTCCGGGTCGGCGATCCCTTCGCCCCGGGCACCGACCTCGGCCCGCTGGTCAGCCACGTCCAGCGGGACCGCGTCGCCGGCTTCGTCGACCGGGCCCGCTCCTACGCGCGCGTGGTGACCGGTGGCGAGGCACCGCGGGGCGACCTGAAGGACGGCGCCTACTACCGGCCCACCCTCATCGCCGACGCCGCGCAGGACAGCGAGGTCGTCCAGGACGAGATCTTCGGGCCGGTCCTGGTCGTCCTGCCCTTCGACACCGACGACGAGGGCATCCGGCTGGCCAACGACACACCGTACGGGCTCGCCGCCTCCGCCTGGAGCCGGGACGTGTACCGGGCGAACCGCGCCACCCGAGAGATCAAGGCGGGCTGCGTGTGGGTCAACGACCACATCCCGATCATCAGCGAGATGCCGCACGGCGGATACAAGGCGTCCGGCTTCGGCAAGGACATGTCCGCCTACTCCTTCGAGGAGTACACGCAGGTCAAGCACGTCATGTTCGACAACACCGCGGTGGCGGCCAAGGACTGGCACCGCACCGTCTTCGGGGACCGATAGTCACGACCGAGAGGCCGCCGACCACGGCCGACCCACCCGAAAGGGCAACCACGCGCATGGAGCAGTACGAGCCCGACCGCCTGTCCCCGGCCCGAGTGGCCGCCATGCGGCGCAGTTTCACCAGCGGCAGGGCCGCCCTCACCCGCCGCTCACTTCTGCGCGCCTCCACGGGTGGCGCGCTCGCGGTCGGCGGACTCGGGACGCTGAGCGCCTGCGGCATCCCGCCGGCCGGCAAGGCCGAGGGCGGCGTGTCGTCCGAGGACCGGTCCAAGGAGGAGAAGGAGGTCTCCTTCTCCAACTGGACCGAGTACATGGACGTCGACGACAGCGGCAACCGGCACCCGACGCTGGACGCGTTCACCAAGCGCACCGGCGTCAAGGTCAAGTACACCGAGGACATCAACGACAACAACGAGTTCTTCGGCAAGATCCAGCCGCAGCTCGCCGCCGGCCAGGAGACCGGCCGCGACATCATCGTCGTCACCGACTGGCTGGCCGCACGGCTGATCCGCCTCGGGTGGGTCCAGAAACTGGACCCGTCCAACCTGCCGCACGCCTACGCCAACCTGTCCCCGCAGTTCCGCAGCCCCGACTGGGACCCGGGCCGCGCCTACTCGTACCCCTGGCAGGGCATCTCGACCGTCATCGCCTACAACAAGAAGGCGCTGGACGGCGTCGAGGTGAGGTCGGTCTCCGACCTGCTCGACAACCCCCGGCTCAAGGGGCGCGTCGGCTTCCTCACCGAGATGCGCGACAGCATCGGCATGGTGCTGCTCGACATGGGCAAGGACCCGGGCAACTTCTCCGACGACGACTACGACGCGGCGATCGACCGGCTCCAGAAGGGCGTCGACCGCGGGCAGATACGCCGCTTCACCGGCAACGACTACACCGCCGACATCAGCAAGGGCGACTTCGCGGCCTGTCTGGCCTGGGCCGGGGACGTCGTCCAGCTGAAGGCGGACAACCCGGACGTCGACTTCCTCATCCCGGACAGCGGCTACATCACGTCCAGCGACAACATGCTGGTCCCCAACAAGGCCCGGCACAAGACCAACGCCGAGCGGCTCATGGACTACTACTACGAGCCGGGGCCCGCCGCGCAGCTCGCCGCCTACATCAACTACGTCTGTCCCGTGGACGGCGTGAAGGACGAGCTTGCGAAGATCGACGAGGACGCGGCGAACAACCCGCTGATCATTCCCGACAAGGCCATGCAGGCCCAGTCCCGCGCCTTCCGCTCACTGAGCCCGAAGGAAGAGACGGCCTACGAAGAGAAGTTCGCGAAGCTCACTGGGGCGTGACGACGATGAAGACCACCACAGACTCGACGGAGCACAGCGGCGACGTCCGCCTCTCCGGGATCAGCAAGACCTACGGCTCCTTCACCGCCGTGCACCCGCTCGACCTGACCGTGCCGCAGGGCTCCTTCTTCGCCCTGCTCGGCGCCTCCGGCTGCGGCAAGACCACCACCCTGCGCATGATCGCCGGACTGGAGGAGCCGAGCGGCGGCACCGTCCACCTCGGCGACCAGGACGTGACCGCCCTCCCGCCGTACAAGCGGCCCGTGAACACGGTCTTCCAGTCCTACGCCCTCTTCCCGCACCTCGACATCTTCGAGAACGTCGCCTTCGGCCTGCGCCGGCGCGGCATCAAGAGCGTGAAGAAGCAGGTCGGGGAGATGCTCGACCTCGTCCAGCTCGGCGAGCAGGCCCGCAAGAAGCCGCATCAGCTCTCCGGCGGCCAGCAGCAGCGCGTCGCGGTCGCCCGCGCCCTGATCAACCACCCCAAGGTGCTGCTCCTCGACGAACCCCTCGGCGCCCTCGACCTCAAGCTGCGCCGCCAGATGCAACTGGAGCTCAAGCGCATCCAGACCGAGGTCGGCATCACCTTCGTGCACGTCACGCACGACCAGGAGGAGGCCATGACGATGGCCGACCAGGTCGCCGTGATGAACGCCGGCCGGGTCGAGCAACTGGGCGCCCCCGCCGACCTGTACGAGAACCCGCAGACCACCTTCGTCGCCAACTTCCTCGGCACCTCCAACCTCATCGAGGCCGAGGTCGACACCCGCGGCGGCGGCAGTGACGACGTAGCGGTGAAGGCGGCCGGCGACAAGCTGCTCCTGCCCGGCGCCCGCTGTTCCGCGCCGGCCCAGGCGGGCGGCAAGGTACTGGTCGGCGTGCGCCCGGAGAAGATCAGCCTCACGCACGCGGACGACGCCGGCTCCATCCCCGAGGGCCGCAACCGCCTCACCGGCAAGATCAGCAGCACCAGTTTCATCGGCGTCTCCACGCAGTACGTGGTCGACTGCGCGGCCTGCCCCGAGTTCGAGGTGTACGCCCAGAACATCGACCGCGACGCCCGCCTCGCCCCCGGCGCCGACGTCGTCCTGCACTGGAACCCGGCGCACACCTTCGCTCTGGGCGCCGACCAGGACATCGACGCGGGCGTCGCCGAGGGGGAGGCGGCCTGATGTCCACCCTCACCGAGGCGCCACCGCCGCTGTCCCCGACCGCGCCGGAGAAGAAGCCGCCGCGCAAGCGGGGCCGCTGGACGCCGTACTGGCTGCTGCTGCCCGGCATCCTGTGGCTGGTCGTCTTCTTCGCGGCGCCGATGATCTACCAGGCCTCCACGTCCGTGCAGACGGGCTCGCTGGAGGAGGGCTACCAGGTCACCTGGCACTTCGCCACCTACTGGGACGCGCTGTCCGAGTACTGGCCGCAGTTCCTGCGCTCGGTCGCCTACGCCGCCTCCGCGACCGTGCTGTGCCTGGTGCTCGGCTATCCGCTCGCCTACCTGATCGCCTTCCGCGCGGGCCGCTGGCGCAACCTGATCATGATCCTGGTGATCGCGCCCTTCTTCACCAGCTTCCTGATCCGCACCCTGGCCTGGAAGACGATCCTCGCGGACGGCGGGCCGGTCGTCGGCGCCCTGAACACGCTGCACGTCCTGGACGTCACCAGCTGGCTCGGCTGGACGGCCGGCGACCGGGTGCTGGCCACGCCGCTCGCGGTGGTCTGCGGTCTGACGTACAACTTCCTCCCCTTCATGATCCTGCCGCTCTACACCTCGCTGGAACGCATCGACGGGCGGCTGCACGAGGCGGCGGGGGACCTGTACGCCAAGCCGTCCACGGTCTTCCGGAAGGTCACCTTCCCGCTGTCGATGCCGGGCGTCGTCTCCGGGACGCTGCTGACCTTCATCCCGGCGACCGGCGACTACGTCAACGCGTCCCTGCTGGGCTCGGCCGACACCGGAATGATCGGCAATGTGATCCAGTCGCAGTTCCTGCGGGTGCTGGACTATCCGACGGCCGCGGCGCTCTCCTTCATTCTGATGGCCGCGATCCTCGCCATGGTGACCATCTACATTCGTAAGTCCGGCACGGAGGATCTGGTTTAAATGACCTTCGTCAACTGGTTCAAGCGCAATCTGGTCGTGATCGCCGGACTGCTGACGCTCGCTTATCTCCTGCTGCCCAATGTCGTCGTCACGGTGTTCTCGTTCAACAAACCGAACGGGCGCTTCAACTACGAATGGCAGCAGTTCTCCACGGACGCCTGGAAGGATCCGTGCGGCGTCGCCGGGCTGTGCGGCTCCCTGTCGCTGAGCCTCCAGATCGCCTTCTGGGCGACGCTCGGCGCCACCGCCCTGGGTACGGCGATCGCCTTCGCGTTGGTCCGCTACCGCTTCCGGGCAAGCGGCGCGATCAACTCGCTGATCTTTCTGCCGATGGCGATGCCCGAGGTCGTGATGGCTGCCTCGCTGCTCACCCTGTTCCTCAACATGGGTGCTCAGCTGGGCTTCTGGACGGTTCTGATCGCCCACATCATGTTCTGCCTCAGCTTCGTGGTGACGGCCGTCAAGGCGCGCGTGATGTCGATGGACCCGAGGCTGGAGCAGGCGGCGCAGGACCTCTACGCCGGTCCCTTCCAGACCTTCGTCCGGGTCACGCTCCCCATCGCCGCCCCCGGAATCGCCGCCGGCGCGCTGCTCGCCTTCGCGCTCTCCTTCGACGATTTCATCATCACCAATTTCAACGCGGGTTCCACCGTCACCTTCCCCATGTTCGTCTGGGGATCGGCCCAGCGCGGGACGCCCGTTCAGATCAATGTCGTCGGTACGGCCATGTTCGTCATCGCCGTACTGTTCGTTCTGACCTCCATGGTCATCGGCAGCCGCCGAAATCGCCGCAAGGCGTAAACGCACCAGAGCACCAGAGCACCAGAGCACCGAAGCAGCAGTGCATCAGTGCATCAGTGCCTCAGTAGGGAGTTGAAATCATGGCCCCGAGCGCCATGAGCCGCAGCAACGACTGGACGAAATCCCTCTCCGACGCCCAGCCGGTCGCGTACTGGCTTGACGACCCCGGCCGCCCCCGCCCGCGGCCCGCCCTGACCGGCCCCGACACCTGCGACCTGCTGGTCGTCGGCGGCGGCTACAGCGGGCTGTGGACCGCCCTGATCGCCAAGGAGCGCGACCCGGGGCGGGACGTGGTGCTGCTGGAAGGCCGCGAGGTGGGCTGGGCCGCCTCCGGCCGCAACGGCGGGTTCTGCGCGGCTTCCCTCACCCACGGTCTGTCCAACGGCCTCACCCGCTGGCCGGACGAGATCCACAAGCTGGAGGAGCTGGGCGTCCGCAACCTCGACGCGATCGAGGCGGCGGCCGCCCGCCACTCCCTGGACTGCGACTTCGAACGCACCGGTGAGATCGACGTCGCGACCGAGGAGTACCAGGCCCGGGAGCTGAAGGACTGGTACGAGGAGATCAGCGGCAAGGGTCTGGCGGAGGGCGTCGAGTACCTGGACGCCGAGGCCGTACGCGCACAGGTCGACTCACCCACCTTCCGGGCCGGCCTGTACGACCGCCGGGGCGTGGCCATGGTCAACCCCGCCAAGCTCGCCTGGGGCCTCAAGCGCGCCTGCCTCGACCTCGGCGTCCGCGTCTACGAGAACACCCCGGCGCTCACCCTGAGGCCGTACGGCGCCGGTATGGCCGTACGCACCCCGTACGGCGGCGTCCGCGCCCGCACCGTGGCGCTCGGCACCAACATCTTCCCGAACCTGGTCAAGCGGGTGCGCTCGTACACCGTCCCGGTCTACGACTACGCCCTGATGACCGAGCCGCTCACCGCGGAGCAACTGGCCTCGGTCGGCTGGAAGAACCGGCAGGGCCTCGGGGACAGCGCCAACCAGTTCCACTACTTCCGCCTCTCCGCCGACAACCGGATCCTGTGGGGCGGCTACGACGCGATCTACCCGTACGGCGGCCGGGTGCGCGCCGAGTACGACGACCGCCCGGAGACCTACGCCAAGCTCGCCGGGCACTTCTTCACCTGCTTCCCGCAGCTGGAGGGCGTCCGCTTCACGCACGCCTGGGGCGGCGCGATCGACACCTGCTCCCGCTTCTCGGCGTTCTTCGGCACCGCGCACCAGGGCAAGGTCGCCTACGCGGCCGGGTACACCGGCCTCGGTGTGGGCGCCACTCGGTTCGGCGCCGAGGTGATGCTGGACCTGCTGTCGGGGGAGCGCACCGAGCGCACCGAACTGGAGATGGTCCGCCGGAAGCCGCTGCCGTTCCCGCCCGAGCCCTTCGCGTGGACCGGCATCGCGCTCACCAAGTGGTCGCTGGCCCGCGCGGACGCGCACGGAGGCCGGCGCAACCTGTGGCTGCGGACGATGGACAAGCTGGGTCTGGGCTTCGACAGCTAGCCCCGCTCCATGTGACCCGCTTCACCCCAACGAGGCACCGCAACCCGCGTAATGCCCGCGGGGAGACCTCCCTCTCCTTCGTGACGCACCCCGCGTCCACGAGAGAGGGAGGTCTTCACATGCCTGGTGCGAAGACGGCGGTCGCGTGGCTGGCATCCGTCGCACCGGATCCCGAGTCCTGCCGAAGGGAGTGGGAGCGCAACCCCCTGGGGGTCGCGCTGCTGCCCGCCGGCAAGGCCTGGGACGTGCTCATCGTGCCGAGCAGGCTCGGCTGTCCGACCCTCGACGTGCTCTCCCGCGTCCTGGACCAACCCGGCCCGGTGCTCGTCGACTCCGGCGACGCGCGCACGGGCTTCTTCGTGCCGGCCGGCACCGCGGCCCGCTGGCTGGGCACCGGTGTCCGGGCGGCCGGACTCGGCACCTGGATCGTCGTGCCGTACCCGGGAGGGCCGGCGTACCCGGCAGGCCGGTCGTCCGGCCGCATCCGCTGGCTGATCCCGCCGGACGGGACCGGCACCCTCACCGATCCGGCGCTCCTCGAACTGGCCATGCACGAGGCGGCGGCGGCTCTCGCGGTGGAGGGCGGCGGGGGGTGAGGTGCGCAAGGGGTTGACAAGAGAATTGGTCTGGACCAAGTTGGACGCGCTCCACCCTCCCCATCTCCCCCATGTCCGGAGGCACTTGTGGAACGCTCCAGACCACTCGCGCGTCGCCCCCTCGTCACGCTGCTCACCGCCGCGGCGCTCGCCGCGTCCGGCATGACCGCGCTCTCGTCGGCCGCCCGTGCGGCCGACGCGGACCTCGCGCGCAACGGCGGCTTCGAGTCCGGCCTCGACGGCTGGACCTGCACGGCGGGTACGACCGTGACCTCGCCCGTCCGCAGCGGCACCGCGGCCCTGAAGGCCACCCCGGCCGGCGCCGACAACGCCCGCTGCGCGCAGACGGTCACGGTGAAACCGGACTCCCAGTACACGCTGACCGGCCACGTCCGTGGCACCTACGTCTACCTCGGCGCGAGCGGCACCGGCACCACCGACGTCTCCGCCTGGGCCCAGTCCGCCCCCGACTGGCAGCGGCTCACGACCAGCTTCCGCACCGGACCGTCCACCACCCGGGTCACGATCTACACCCATGGCTGGTACGGCACCGGCGCCTACCACGCCGACGACGTCTCACTGACCGGCCCCGGCGGCGAGACGGGCCGGCCCCCGGCGCCCCCCGCCGGCCTGGCGGCCGGTTCCGTCACCTCCTCCAGCGTCGCCCTGTCCTGGTCACCCGTTCCGAACGCGACGAGCTACGCCGTCTACCGCGACGGCGCCAAGATCCGCACGGTCACCGGCACCTCCGCCACCGTCACCGGTCTGACTCCCTCGACGGCGTACGCCTTCCAGGTCGCCGCGGTCAACGACGCCGGAGAGTCCGCGCGGTCGGCCACGGTCACGGCGACCACCACGGAGGGCTCGGGCGGCGGGGGCTCCGACCTCCCGGCCCACGCCCTGGTCGGCTACCTGCACGCCAGCTTCGCCAACGGCTCCGGCTACACGCGGATGGCCGACGTGCCCGACAGCTGGGACGTCATCGACCTGGCCTTCGGCGAGCCGACCTCGGTCACCTCCGGCGACATCCGCTTCGAGCGCTGCCCGGTCGCCGAGTGCCCGAACGTCGAGAGCGACGCCGAGTTCAAGGCGGCGATCAAGGCCAAGCAGGCGGCCGGCAAGAAGGTGCTGATCTCCATCGGCGGCCAGAACGGCCAGGTGCGGCTCACCACCGCCGCCGCCCGCGACACGTTCGTCTCGTCCGTCTCCGCGATCATCGACGAGTACGGCCTCGACGGCCTCGACATCGACTTCGAGGGCCACTCGCTGTCGTTGAACGCCGACGACACCGACTTCAAGAACCCGAAGACCCCGGTCATCGTCCATCTCATCTCGGCGCTGAAGACCCTGAAGGCCAAGTACGGCGACGACTTCGTGCTGACCATGGCCCCGGAGACCTTCTTCGTCCAGCTCGGCTACCAGTACTACGGCACCGGCAAGTGGGGCGGCCAGGACCCGAGGGCGGGGGCGTATCTGCCCGTGATCCACGCCCTGCGCGACGACCTGACCCTGCTGCACGTCCAGGACTACAACTCGGGCCCGATCATGGGCCTCGACAACCAGTACCACTCCATGGGCGGCGCCGACTTCCACATCTCGATGACCGACATGCTGCTCACCGGTTTCCCGGTCGCGGGCGACGCGAACAACGTCTTCCCGCCGCTGCGCCCGGACCAGGTCGCGATCGGCATGCCGGCCTCCACCAACGCCGGCAACGGCCACGTCTCCCCGGCGGAGGTCAACAAGGCCCTGAACTGCCTCACCGAGAAGACCGACTGCGGCTCCTACGCGACCCACGGCACCTGGCCGGCCCTGCGCGGCCTGATGACGTGGTCGATCAACTGGGACCGGTACTCGAACTGGGAGTTCCAGAAGAACTTCGACGCGTACTTCGGGTGACCGGCGGCGCGGTGCGGCCGGCCACCGACGCGACCCCGGCCAGCAGCACCGCGCCCAGACACCAGCTCGCCACCACGTCCAGCGGCCAGTGGTAACCCCGGCGCACCAGCCCGTAGGAGGCGGCGAGGACGAGCACCGCGCAGAGCGCCACGAGCACACGGCGGACGGCCGGCGAGCGCAGCGGCCCGAGGAGCAGCAGCGTCGCCGCGCCGTACGCGACGACCGCGGTGGCGGTGTGACCGGAGGGGTAGTAGCCGACGGCCGGCGGCACCGCCGGGGTGCCGGGGCGGTCGGTCCACGCCTTCAGCGGGGCGACCAGCGCCGGCACCAGGGCCATCGCCAGCGCCCCGGCGAGAGGCGGCAGCCACCAGCGGTCCCTGCCTCCGGCGCGGCCCTGCCACGCGACGTACGCCAGCGCGACGGCGAGGACGGGCACGGCCACCTGCACGTTGCCGAGGTCGGCCAGCAGCTCGGAGAGCCGGTCCGGGTGGACGAGCGCCCTGCTCAGCCGCTCGTCCACCCCGATCAGCGGGCCGTCGGCGAGGACCTGCCAGGTGATCAGGGCGAAGAGGAGGACGGGCAGCCCGAGGAGGGCGGGCAGCGCACGAGGTGGGGGAACCGGCATGACGCCCAGCTTCGCAGGCCCGCCGTCGCGTAGTCTCACCGCCCGTGACGAGCATACGAACGGCACGGGACAGCCAGTGGGGAGAGACCTTCGCCCGGCTGAAGGCGATGACCACGCAGGGCCGGTACGAGGAGGTCGAGGCCGAGGCGCGGGCTCTCGCCGCGCTCCCGCGGCGCCCCTGGCGCAGGCGCCCGCCGCACTGGGAGGCGAGGGTGCTGGCCACCGGGGCGGCCGTCATGCACGGCCGGGTGACCGAGGCGCTGGACGAACTGGACACGCTGATCGCGGAACTGGAACCGGTCGGCCTCAACTCGCAGATGCTGCGACTGATCGCGCGCAGCAACCGCGTGGTCGCCCTGTCCGGCCTGGGGCGGTACGCGGAGGCGGAGACCGAGGCGAACGGCATCCTGCGCGAGCTGAACCAGATCGCCCACCGCGCCCCGGTGGCGGCGCTGGAGGTCAACACCCTGGGGCACCTGGCCGCCGTCCTGTGCGGGCTGGCCCGCCACGAGGAGGCGGAGGCCGTGGCCCGCGGCAACCTGTCCCGGGCGAAGGGACCCGCCGTAGGCGTCCTGCACACCACGCTGGCGCGCAGCCTGAACGGACAGGGCCGCTACGAGGAGGCGCTGGCCGAGACCGGCCGGAGCGTGCCGCAGCCGCCCCGCTACGCCGCCGGGTACCTGGACCTGGTCACCGCCGAGGCCCTGTACGGCCTGGGACGCCGCGCCGAGGCGGAGACGGCCGTGCGGCGGGCGCTGACCGACTGCGAGCGGCGTCTGCACCCGGCCCACCCGCGCATCCGTGCGGCACACGACCTGCTGGGCCGCATCACGGGCGAGGCGTGAGGGAGCGCCGCGGACGAACGCGTCGAAGGGCCGGCACAAGGGGGGGAGTGCGCCGGCCCTTCGGTGAACCACCGTCCCGGGTGCCGAGGCGGCCGTCCTGACCGGAACGTCGCGCGCCCCGGGGGGTTTGGGGCGGGCGACCGTCCGATCGGTGAGGAGACCCGGAACCCTCGGGTTCCGGTTGTGTGCGCGAGGCACGACCAGGTCGAAGCTGGGGAGGCCTCGGCCTGAGATTCCGCCCACAGTCCCCTGTGGGCGGGTGTATCTCTCATCTGCGTAGAACCTACGACAGGGGGTGGGCTCACGACAGGGGCATCGGCGTCCCGCCATCCACCCCGCACACGTTCTTCACACGCTCTGCGGTTCGCCGCGCCAGGCGTGCGAAACGCGGCTCAGATGGGCGTTCGGGCGCTCGCGCACGTGCTCGCCCGGGCGCCGTCCCGCGCGCTCGTTCAGAGGCGGGCGAAGCCCTGCTCGATGATGTCGAGGCCCTCGTTGAGCAGGTCCTCGCCGATCACCAGAGGGGGCAGGAAACGCAGCACGTTGCCGTAGGTGCCACAGGTCAGGACCAGCAGGCCCTCCTGGTGGCAGGCCTTGGCCAGCGCGGCGGTCGCCTCCGGGGCCGGCTCCTTGGTGGCGCGGTCCTTGACCAGCTCGACGGCGATCATCGCGCCGCGGCCCCGGACGTCGCCGATGATGTCGAACTTCTCGGCCATGGCGGTGAGGCGGGCCTTCATGATCGCCTCGATGTTCTTCGCCCTGGCGTTGAGGTCCAGCTCCTTCATCGTCTCGATGGAGCCGAGCGCGCCCGCGCAGGCCACCGGGTTGCCGCCGTAGGTGCCGCCCAGGCCGCCGGAGTGCGCGGCGTCCATGATCTCGGCGCGGCCGGTGACGGCGGCGAGCGGCAGACCGCCCGCGATGCCCTTGGCCGTGGTGATCAGGTCCGGGACGATGCCCTCGTCCTCGCAGGCGAACCACTGGCCGGTGCGGCAGAAGCCGGACTGGATCTCGTCGGCGACGAAGACGATGCCGTTGTCCTTCGCGAACCGGCTGATGGCGGGCAGGAAGCCCTTGGCCGGCTCGATGAAGCCGCCCTCACCGAGCACCGGCTCGATGATGATCGCGGCCACGTTCTCCGCGCCGACCTGCTTGGCGATCTGGTCGACGGCCTGGGCGGCGGCCTCCGGACCGGCGTTCTCCGCGCCGGTCGGCCAGCGGTAGCCGTAGGCAACCGGGACGCGGTACACCTCGGGCGCGAAGGGACCGAAGCCGTGCTTGTACGGCATGTTCTTCGAGGTCAGCGCCATCGTCAGGTTGGTACGGCCGTGGTAGCCGTGGTCGAAGACGACGACCGCCTGCCGCTTGGTGTAGGCGCGGGCGATCTTGACGGCGTTCTCGACGGCCTCGGCACCGCTGTTGAACAGGGCCGACTTCTTGGCGTGGTCGCCCGGGGTCAGCTCGGCCAGCGCCTCGGCGACGGCGACGTATCCCTCGTACGGCGTCACCATGAAACAGGTGTGGGTGAAGTCGGCGAGCTGCGCGGACGCCTTGCGTACGACGGCCTCGGCGGAGGCGCCGACGGAGGTCACCGCGATGCCGGAACCGAAGTCGATCAGGCGGTTGCCGTCGACGTCCTCGATGATGCCGCCGCCCGCGCGCGCGGTGAAGACGGGCAGGACGGAGCCCACACCCTGCGCGACCACGGCCGTGCGGCGGGCCTGCAGCTCCTGCGACTTCGGGCCGGGGATGGCGGTGACGACGCGGCGCTCCTGCGGAAGTGCGGTCATGGGGGCTCCTGGGTCTTGCGCGATCTGTGGGATCTTACGGACGCTTGTCTTCTTTTCTCGCAGGCTAGGACCGGGACCGGGGAGCGGGCATGCTCCATGTGGGCGTTGTCGGCGGTGTCGGTTGTCCGCGATGGACATGTGGTGGACGTGGCGCCATAGGGACACGTCCACGCGGGCCCGGCCGCGTAAGCGGTGAACTCTCCTTGGGAGGGCGTTAGATTGGCTCGCTGATGGTGGACGGAGCGGCTGGTCAGGGGGCAAGGGCGATGGACAGCGACGGGAACCGGGACGCGCGGGGTACGCACGCGAATCCTGTACCGCGTCCGGCGGGACCTCCCGAGGTGCCGTCGGTGCCGCCGCGTCCGGTGCGGGCACCGGGGACGCCGGGTGTGCCGCCGCTGCCCGACGGCTCCGCGTTCCTGACCTGGCTGCGCACGCCGCGCCCTCAGGCGCTGCCCGGCGTGTGGCGGTTCGGACACCGGCCGCGGCCGGAGGAGGAGCCCGAGCGGGTGCCGGGACGGCAGCTGCTGAGCGGTGCGGTGATCGCGTTCCTCGTCGGCTGGCTGATCTGGTCGCTGCTGTGGAACGGCTACCTGGGCGGCTGGTGGCTGCTGCCCCTGTACGCGATGGTCCCGGACTCCTGGGCCCAGCCGCACAGCTTCGGCTCGGTCGTGGTCGTCTACGCCTACTACGTCCTGATCGCCGGCATGATCATGATCGGCGTCGGCAGGCTCGGCCGCTGGAGCGAGATCTGGCGGCGCTACGGCCCACCCGCCTGGCGCCGCGCCGCCCCGGGCGGCGGGCCCCCGCCCGCTCCCGAGGAAGACCCCGCCGCCTGGCCCGCGCTGCGCGCCGCCGGCGCCCACGACGCGGCCGAACGCCTCGCCGCCGACGCGCGCCAGGGGCTCATGCGGGATGTCGACCACGCCCGCATCACTCGCGCCTGGCAGGGCGTGCAGCGGGGCCGGCACAGTCTCGCCACCTTCACCGGCGCGGTGCTCAGCCACGGCGCCGGCGCCTGCCCGCACCCGTCCGGCGCCCGCGACCTGCCCGCCCGGCGGGCCCGGCACGACCTGGTCACCGGACAGGTGCGGATCGGCACGGCCGCCGACGACGCCCGCAACCCCTACGCCTACCGCGGCAGCGGCCTCGCCCTCGGCCCCGACCTGCTCGGCACCTCCCTGCTCGCCGTCGGCCCGGCGGGCTCCGGCAAGACCGGCAGCGTCGTACGACCGCTCACCGAGTCGCTGTGCCTGCACGCGCTCGCCGGACGGGCCGCGGTCGTCGTGGTCGGCGCCGCGGGCGCGGACCTCGGCCCGGCCGACGCCTACGACGTCGTCGTACGGATCGGAAACCCGGACTCCGTGTACGACCTCGACCTGTACGGCGGCACGACCGACCCGGACGAGGCCGCGGTCGTGCTCGCCGAGGCCCTGGCCGGAGACCTCGCCGAACCCCACCCGGGCAGCGACACCCGCCGCTCCACCACCGTCCTCGCCCAGCTTCTCGGCCCCTTCCGCGCGGTGCACGGCCGCTTCCCCGGCGTACCGGAGCTGCGGCAACTGCTCGACGGGGCCCCAGGCCCGCTGGCCGAGCTGCGCGAGGGACTGCGCGCGGCCGGGCAGGACTCGCTGCTGCGCGAGCTGGACGCGCGTGAGCGGCAGATGGGCCACCCCGGGGACGTGGGCGGCGTACTGGCCGACCGGGTGGCGCTGCTGGACCGGCCCGCCTTCGCCTCCTTCTTCGACACCTCGGGGCAGTCCCGGCCGTTCTCGCTCAAGGCCCTCGACCACCCGGTACGGGTCCGCGTCGACCTGCCCGAGCGCGGCCACGCGGACGCCTCCCGGATGCTGGCCCGGCTGATCCTCGCCCAGTTCACGGCGAGCGTCTCGGTACGGGAGGACCGGTCGCTGTTCGCCTGCCTGGTGCTGGACGACGCGAGCGGCGTGGTCACGCCGGAGGCGGTACGGGGCGTCCAGCGGCTGCGCTCGGCGGGCGCCGGGGTCGTACTGACCCTGCGCACCCTGGACGACGTACCGCGCCCGTTGCGCGGGCCGCTGCTCGGGTCCATCGGCTGCCGGATGGCGCTGTCCGGGCTCACCCCCTGGGACGGGCAGGACTTCGCCGAGGTGTGGGGCAAGGAGTGGACCGAGGCCCGGGACGTCACCGACCGGCAGATCATCGCCGAGACCCCCGCGGGCAAGGCCGTCCACATGGTGCGCCGGGTGATCACCGGGAAGGCGCCCACCGCACGGGCGGTGACCGTGCGGCAGGTCGAACGCGAGCGCTGGTCCGCGTCCGAGCTGGCGCACGCCGTGCCCGCGGGGCACGCGGTGCTGTCGCTGACCACGGTCAAGGGCGAGCACGCGCCGCCGCTCCTGGTGGACCTGCGCGGGTGACCTGTCCGGGGCGGGCACCCGGGGACCGTACAGTGAGGCAGAATCGACACAGGTCGTTCATACGCGGCGGCCAAAAGATCACAGGTGTCTCACACCTCGGCCACCTGACACCCGACACCTCGCCACTGACGCAGATCCGAAGGCCCAGGCCCCTATGCCCCCCACGCTCGCCTCCCTCGTCCACCACTCCGCGCTCAAGATGACCGTGCGCGCGGGCGAGGACCGCCTCGACGTGCCGGTGCGCTGGGCACACGTCAGCGAGCTCGCCGACCCCGTGCCCTACATGGAGGGCGGGGAGCTGCTGCTGATCACCGCCCTCAAACTGGACGCCGGGGACCCCGAGGTGATGCACCGGTACGTGAAGCGGCTGGTCGGCGCCGGTGTGGTGGGGCTCGGATTCGCCGTCGGCGTCAACTACGACGAGATCCCCGAGGCACTGGTGGAAGCGGCCCGCGAGGAAGGGCTGCCGCTGCTGGAGGTGCCCCGCCGCACCCCCTTCCTCGCCATCAGCAAGGCCGTGTCCGCCGCGATCGCCGCCGACCAGTACCGCGCGGTCACCGCGGGGTTCGCCGCCCAGCGCGAGCTGACCAAGCGGGCCCTGACCGACGGCCCGGAGGGGCTGCTGGCCGCGCTGGCCGCGCAGGTCGACGGCTGGGCGGCGCTGTACGACGCCTCGGGCGCCGTCGTCGCCGCCGCACCGGAGTGGGCGGGCCGCAGGGCCGCGCGCCTCACGGCGGACGTGGAGCGGCTGCGGGAGCGCCCCGCACCGGCCTCCTCCGTCGTCGGCGGAGCCGAGCACCCGGAACACCCCGAGAACGCCGACCGCGTCGAACTCCACTCCCTCGGCACCTCCCGCAGGCCCCGCTCCGCGCTCGCCGTCGGCACCGCCGCCGCCCTCGGCACCGCCGAGCGGTACGCCGTCCACTCCGCCATCGCCCTGCTGACGCTCACCACGGAACGCTCGCGATCCCTGCACGAGGCCGGGCTGCGCATCGACGCCGCCGTACTGCGCATGCTGCTGGCCGGCGAACCGGACCACGCGCGCACGGTCGCCGGGGACCTGTACGGCGGCCTGCTGGACGCGCCTTTCCGGATGATCGTCGCCGAGTCGGCGTCGGCGTCCGCCGCGCGGGCGCACAACGGGCCGCACGCGCGCGTGCCGGCCGCCAAGACCAGGCCCACCGCCGCCGCGCTGGCCGCCGCCGACACCGACGGCGACCCGCTCGGCGCGCTCGCCGAGGTCGTCGAGTCCGCGGCGGCCCGGTCCGGTGAGGCGGTGCTGGTCGTCCCCGAGGGCGGACGGCTGGTGGTGCTGGCCACCGACGGGGGCGCGGCGGTCGCGGCCTGCGTCGAGTACGCCTCGGCGCTGGAGTCCGGCCGCCCGGCACCGGAGCCGAAGGCGGGCGGCGACGAGGAGGGCCTGGTCGTCGGCCTGTCGGCGCCCTCCGGGCCCATCGCCGCGTCCGCCGCCTACAAGCAGGCCGAGCAGGCCCTGTCGGTGGCCCGCCGGCGCGGACGCGTCTGCGTGGAGCACGAGCACCTGGCGGCCGGGTCGGTCCTTCCGCTCCTCGCCGACGACGCGGTACGCGCCTTCGCCGACGGCCTGCTGCGGGCGCTGCGCGACCACGACGCCACCGGCCGGGGCGACCTGGTGGCCTCCCTGCGCGCCTGGCTCTCCCGCCACGGCCAGTGGGACGCGGCGGCGGCCGACCTCGGCGTCCATCGGCACACACTGCGCTACCGGATGCGGCGGGTGGAGGAGATCCTGGGCCGCTCCCTGGACGACCCGGACGTGCGGATGGAGCTGTGGCTGGCATTGAAGGCGACCTCGCCCGACTGACCGGCCCGTCCGGGCGTTCGAGGACGAGGCCGCCCGGGGCGAAGCGGGGCCCGGGCGTCAGCCCTGGGGACGGGACGGGAAGGCGCGGCGGGGGCGTCAGCCCTGGGGACGGGACGGGAAGGCGCGGCGGGGGCGTCAGCCCCGGGTACCGGACGGGAAGGCGCGGCGGGAGCGAAGGACCTCTCCGCGACCCGCCCCCCGGTCACCCCCACATAGCCACCACGTCGAACCCCGCACCGCCACCACTACGACTCGGACAAACACCCTCCCCGCCGCCCCGCCCTACCGTGGACCCCGCACCCCGTACAGCCGTACGCACACACCCCCAACGCGGAAGGGCCGGGACTCCACAATGACTTCCACCCACGCTTTCTGGCTCGCCGGCCGCCAGGCCACCGGCGAGGCCGGCTTCGACGTCACGTCCCCCTGGGACGGCAGCAAGGTCGGCACGGTGAGCCTGCCGACCGACGCCCAGGTCGAGGAGGCCGTGGCCGCCGCGTACGCCGTACGGGACGAGTTCGCCGCCACCCCCGCCCACGCCCGCGCCGCCGCCCTGGACCACGTGAGCCGCCGGCTGGCCGAGCGCACCGAGGAGATCGCCCGCCTGATCTCCGCCGAGAACGGTAAGCCGATCAAGTGGGCCCGCGGCGAGGTCGGCCGCGCGGTGTCCGTCTTCCGCTTCGCGGCCGAGGAGGCCCGCCGCTTCAACGGCGGCGAGGCCCAGCGCCTGGACACCGACGCGGGCGGCCAGGGCCGCCTCGCCCTCACCCGCCGCTTCCCGAAGGGCGTCGTCCTCGGTATCGCGCCGTTCAACTTCCCGCTGAACCTGTGCGCCCACAAGATCGCCCCCGCGATCGCCGCCGGCGCGCCGATCATCCTCAAGCCGGCCCCCGCCACCCCCCTCTCCGGCCTGATCCTCGGCGAACTGCTCGCCGAGACCGAGCTGCCCGCCGGTTCCTGGAGCATCCTCCCGGTGCCCAACGACAAGATGCCCGCCCTCGTCCAGGACGAGCGCCTGCCGGTCATCTCCTTCACCGGCTCCGAGACCGTCGGCTACGCGATCATGGACTCGGTCCCGCGCAAGCACTGCACCCTGGAGCTGGGCGGCAACGGCGCGGCCGTCGTCCTCGGCGACTGGGCGAGCGACGAGGACCTGGACCGGGCCGCGACGCGCATCGCGACCTTCTCCAACTACCAGGGCGGCCAGTCCTGCATCTCCGTGCAGCGCGTGATCGCCGACGCCGCCGTCTACGACCGACTGCTGCCGCGCGTCGTCGCCGCCGTCGAGGCCCAGGTCACCGGCGACCCGAACGACGACGCGACGGACGTCGGCCCGCTGGTCAGCGAGGCCGCCGCCGAGCGCGTGGAGGCGTGGGTCCAGGAAGCCGTCGAGGCGGGCGCCACCCTCCACACCGGCGGCAAGCGCGACGGCGCCTCGTACGCGCCGACCGTCCTCACCGACCTCCCGGCCGGCACCACCCTCGCCCGCGAGGAGGTCTTCGGCCCCGTCCTCAGCGTGCAGAAGGTGAACGGCGAGACCGAGGCGTTCGCCGCCGTCAACGACTCCAAGTACGGCCTCCAGGCAGGCGTGTTCACCCACGACCTCCAGACCGCCTTCCGCGCCCACCGCGCCCTCGAGGTCGGCGGCGTCGTCATCGGCGACGTCCCCTCCTACCGCGCCGACCAGATGCCGTACGGCGGCGCCAAGCAGTCCGGCGTCGGCCGCGAGGGCGTCAGGTTCGCGATGGACGACTACACCTACGAGCGGGTGCTGGTCCTGACGGGGCTCGCGCTCTGACCGGAGCCACACCGTAGAAGGCCGACGGCCCGAACCCACTGTGCGGGGGTTCGGGCCGTCGGCGCGTACCGTGCCGGGCGGGGCGGGCGGCGGCCTAGCCCCCCACCAGCGCGGCCACCAGCCGGTTCATGGCCGGTCGTGGGTCGGGGGCGCCCGGCCAGCCGGTCATCAGCAGGTGATGGGCGGTGCCGACGACGGCGAGGGCCACGGTGTGCGGGTCGGTCGTGTCCGGCAGCCGTCCGAGGTCTCGCTCGGCCTCCAGATAGCCGACTATCGCCTCCTGGACGGCGCCGAAGCCGGGGCCGCCGTCCTTCATGGCCTCGCGCACGCGTGCCGCCGCGGTCGGGCGTGTCATGGCCAGGCCCGACAGAGCGGGGCCGCCGCGGTCGAGGAGCGAGAGCGCGACGGCTTCGAGGTTCCCGGCCACCGTGCCCTGCCCCGCGAGCCCCGCCATCGCCCGCGCCTTCGCCGCCGTACGGGCGAAGCGGTCGAGGCAGAGTTCGGCCACGAACTCGTCGAGTCCCGCGAAGTGCGTGTGCAGCAGCCCCTTGGCGCAGCCGGCCTCGGTGGTGACGGACCGGCTCGTGAGCGCGCCCGGCCCCTCTCTTTCCACGATCCGTTCGGCGGCCGCGAACAGCCGCTCGCGCACGTCCGGCGTCGCCACTCCACGGGGTGACATGGGCCTCTCATCCTTCCGGCGTTCGGCGCCGCGGGCGGCGCGACCTCTCGGATCGTATGGGCATTGCCAGTATGGGCGCACGCCCATAAAGTTTGGGCGAGCGCCCATTATTCACTCCGTCCTCAGGAGGCAGTCGTGTCGGAGATCGTCAACACCGAGCAGGCGCAGGCGTGGAACGGCCCCGAGGGCGCCCACTGGGCGCGCAACCAGGACCGGTGGAACGCCGTGAACGAAGGCTTCGACGAGCCACTGCTCGACGCCGCCGGACTCACCGAGGGCCACCGGACCCTCGACCTCGGCTGCGGCGCCGGGCAGACCACGCGCCTCGCCGCCCTCCGCGCACCACGGGGAAGCGCCCACGGCATCGACCTTTCCGGCCCCATGCTGGCCGAGGCACGGTCCCGGGCGGCGCGGGAGGGCATCACCAACGCCACCTTCACGCAGGGCGACGCCCAGTCGCACCCTTTCGAGTCGGGCGCGTTCGACGCGGCGATCAGCCGCTACGGGGTGATGTTCTTCGCCGACCCCGAAGCGGCCTTCCGCAACATCGGCCGCGCCCTGCGACCCGGCGGCCGCCTGGCGTTCGTCTGCCCGGCCGAGCCCTCGCTCAACGGCTGGGTGACGGCCATGGCGGTACTGCGCGACGTCCTGCCGCTCGGTGACTTCGACGCGCCGGGACTGCCGGGCATGTTCTCCCTGGCGTCCCCGGAGCGGATCGGCGCCGTCCTCACCGCCGCGGGGTTCTCCGGCGTGACCGTCGACCCGGTCGAGGCGTACGGGGCATGGGGGCACGGAGCCGATGACGCGGCGGAGTTCCTGCTGAACACGGGGCCCGGCCGGCACTTCCTGAGCCAGGTCGGCACGGCCGCGCGGAACCGCGCCCGGCACGTGCTCACGGACCATCTGCGCGCCCGAGAGGCGGCCGACGGCACGGTCCGGCTGCGCAGCGCATCCTGGCTGGTCACGGCGGACCGCCCGGTCGATCCGACAGCCGCCCCCTAGGAGCCGGGCACAGTCCCCGCCGGCCGGGAAAGCAGGTCCCGCAGCGTCGCGCGGGACCGGTCCCAGGTCCACTCCGTACGCACCCAGTCCCGCCCCTTCCCGCCCATCTCGCGGGCGAGCCCGGGGTTGCGCAGGAGCCTGATCAGGCGGTCCGCCGTCGCCGCCACCGAGCGGCCGTCGACGACATGCCCCGTCTCGCCGTCACGCACGGCGTCCGGCGCGCCGCCCGAGTCGCCCGCCACGACCGGGAGTCCGGACGCGGCGGCCTCCAGATAGACGATGCCCAGCCCTTCCACCTCCAGGCCGCGCCTGCGGGTACGGCAGGGCATCGCGAAGACGTCGGCGGCGGCGTAGAACGGCGGGAGCGCGTGGTGGGGATGGCCGCCCGCGAAGGCGACCGAGTGCGATACCCCCTCGCGCAGGGCCAGTTGACGCAGCTCGGACGCGTACGGGCCGTCACCGACCAGGAGCAGTACGGCGTCGGGGACCGCCCTGCGGACCCAGGGCAGCGCCCTGATCAAGGTGTCCTGGCCCTTGCGCGGGACCAGCCGGGCCGCGCAGAGGATCACCGGGCGGTGGCCGAGACCGTACCTGGTCCTGATCGGTCCGCCGTCCACAGCGGGATGGAACGCCGTCGTGTCGACGCCGGGGACCAGGCGAGCGGACCGGGTCCCCGGCGCGAGGGCCGCCTCGATGGGGCCCCGGGTGCTCGCGCCCAGCCAGGTCAGCGTGTCCACCTCTGTGCCGATGCGGCGCAGCAGGCCCCGTGCGCCGGGAGTACGGGCCCACCACACCTCGTGACCGTGGGTGGTGGCCACGGCCGTACGGATGCCCGCCGTGCGCCGGAGCCGGCCCGCCATCAGTCCGAGGGGTGCCGCCGCGCCGAACCACACCCGGTCGCAGTGGTATCGGCGGGCCACGGACGCGGCGTGTGCGGCGACGCGGGGCGTGGGCAGGAGGGTGCGGGCCCGGTCGCGGATCACCGGGTACGGGAACGGTCCGCCGGGTTCCGTGGCGGCCGCCGGTGCCTTCGGTGGCGCGGGTGCCGCCGAGGCCGAGGTGAACACGACCACCTCGTCGGGCGGGAAACGGTCGGCCAGTTCCCGGACGAAGGTCTCGATGCCGCCCTGTCCGGGCGGGAAGTCGTTCGTGACGATCAGGGTGCGGGCAGGGGAGTCGCTCGTCATGCGAGGGCCTTCTTGACGGAGGGAACGACGGCGGTTGCGTGGTGCGGTGCCCGGTGGGCCAGAGCGCCGAGCACCAGCGGACAGACCAGGTAGCCGAAGCGCGTCGCCGGCATCAACGCCGTCGCCAGGCCCAGGCCGAGCGCGAGTCGCCCGGCCGCCGCCCGTACCGTCGAGGGAGGGCGCACCACCAGCGAGAGGGCGATCAGCAGCGCGCCGACCGAGAGGAACGCGACGGCGATCACCGTGCCGCCGGGGACGTACTCCGCGAGCAGCCACCCGGGCAGCGGACTCGCGGCGGGGGAAGCGGTGGCGCTCAGGCCCAGCGGGAAGGCGACGACGTTCCGGTAGAAGCCGGCCGGGTCGGCGAGGGCGAAGGGCAGTACCGCCGCCGTCGCCGTGGACAGGCCCACGGCCGCGCACCGCAGCGCGGGCCGGCCACCCCGGCGTACGGCGATCAGGGCGAGCGCCACGGGAAGCGCGGGCCAGGCGGTCCACTTGAGAGCGGCGGCGGCCCCGAGCGCCAGGCCGGCCCGGCCCGGACGCCCTCGCCCGGCGAGTGAGAGGCCGAGGCACATCAGGCCGGCCACCGGCAGGTCGATCCCGCCCACCGCGAGGGGCAGCGCGACCAGCGGGCAGGCGAGCAGCCAGGCGCGGTGCAGTCCGGCGGCGGCGAGGGACGCGACGAACGCGCCGCCCAGCCACCATCGGGCGTCCCCGGGGAGCACGCCGAAGAGTGCCGTCCCCGGCAGGTAGGGATTGAAGTCGGCCACGGCCACGGGGTCGGTGACGTACGGACTGCCGGACGTGAGCAGCAGCAGCCCCGACCGCTCGACGACGGCGACCTCCGACTGCCCGAGCCCCGCCGCGACCAGGCCGACGAGCGGCACCACGACGGCCCCGAGCACCGCGACCGCTCGGGCCGCGCGGAGCGGGACGGAGCCGGACGTCAGGAGCGCCGCGACCGCGTATCCCGCACCCGCCACCCACCCCCACACCCGGTGCGGCCCCAAGCCGGACGCCATCGCGAACCCCGGCGCGACGACCGCGCACCCGGTCCACGCGTACCGTTCGACGCGCCTGGCGGCGTATGCCGCGGCATGCTCCTCAAGGTTCTTCCTCATGTCCGTCGACGCTAGGAATCCGCAGGCCGGAAGGCGTCAACCGAGGCTCCGCACCTGGAACTCAACCCGTGGTACGACATCCGCCCGCGGACTCGACCCGAGCGGTGACGCGCGCCTTCGCCCCGGCCGGGATCATGGGCGCATGAGTACGTCGCTGCAACGGCGGTTCCGCGCCTGGATCGCCGCACCCGCCTACCCCTGGGCCACCGGCGGTGTCCTGACCGCCGGAGCGGTCACGGAGCTGATCGTCATTCCCGGCTCCGTGACGACCACGGTCGGGGTGCTCGTGTCCGCCGCCTCGCTGATGTGGCGGCGGTCCTTCCCGCCCGTCGCCGTGCTCACGGTCGCGGCGGGCCTCCTCGGGTTCGCCGGGGACGTCAACCTGTACCTCTCGATCGTGGCGAGCGGACTGGTCGGTTGCTACTCGCTCGGCCGGCACCGGGTACTGCACCCCGCCGTGACCGTCGCCGGCGGCGCGCTCGGCGCCCTGTGCGTGAACGTGGTGCACATCAACACCTGGTCGCGGATGGAACTGCCGGTTCCCGCACTCTGGGAGCAGGGCTCGCTCAGCCTGTTCGCCGAGTCGTTCCTGCTGACCGTGGTCATCTTCGGGGCCGTGATGATGGGCGACGCGGTGCGCTCCCGGGAGGAGACCCGCACCGAACGGAACCTGGCGCAGGCCCAGTTGATCGCGATGGAACGGCAGCAGGCCGCCGAGGCCGAGCGGGCCGCCATCGCCCGTGAGCTGCACGACATCGTCTCGCACTCGGTGTCGATGATCGCGGTCCAGGCCGAAAGCGCCACGTACACCACCCCCGGACTGACTCCCGAAGGCCGCGAGGGCTTCCAGCAGATCGCCGCCACGGCCCGCTCCTCGATGGCGGAACTGCGCCGTCTCCTCGGCGTCCTGCGCACCGCCCCGGGCGATACGGCCCTCACCGCTCCGCAGCCGACCCTCGACCACCTCGCCGAACTGGTGGAGCAGCACCGGGCGGTGGGCGGCGTGGCCGAACTGAAGGTCACCGGGGAGCGGGTGGCGCTGCCCGCCGCGTGGGAGCTGTCCGCCTACCGGATCACCCAGGAGGCGCTGACCAACGCACGCAAGCACGCGCCCGGCGCCCGTACGGTGGTGGAGCTCGACTACGGCGCCGACCGCCTGCTCACGCTGCGCGTCCGCGACGACGGACCCGCGCCGGGCGCCCGTCCGGACCCGGGCTCCGGCACGGGCCACGGTCTGACCGGCATGCGGGAGCGGGCCGCGCTGGTCGGGGGCCGGCTCAGCGCGGGCGTGCGACCGGACGGCGGATTCCTGGTGGAGGCGGAACTCCCCTGGGGGACCGGGTGACACCCATGGAGCGGAAGAGGGAGACACACGTGATCAGGGCACTGGTCGCCGACGACCAGGCGGTCGTACGCACAGGCTTCGTGAACCTCCTGAGCACCCAGGAGGACATCGAGGTGGTCGGCGAGGCGGAGGACGGTGCGCAGGCGGTGCGGATCGCCGCTGAGACCCGGCCCGACCTCGCGCTCCTCGACATCCGGATGCCGCACATGAACGGCATCGAGGCGGCCCGCGAGATACTGGCCGCTTCCGGCGGGGCGACGAAGGTCCTGATGCTGACGACCTTCGGCCTCGACGAGTACGTGTACGACGCGCTCGCGGCCGGGGCGGGCGGTTTTCTGCTCAAGGACGCCACCTTCCCCGAACTGCTGCACGCGGTCCGGGTGGTGGCGGACGGGAACGCCCTGCTCTCGCCCGAGATCACCAAACGGCTCATCGCCGAGTTCGTCCACGCGCGCGCGTCACGGCTGCCCGTCCACTCGGCGGCCGACCTCACGGCCCGGGAGACAGAGGTGCTGACCCTGATCGCGCGGGGTCTGTCCAACGCGGAGATCGCGGGCCGCCTCACCATCACCGATCACACGGTGAAGACCCACATCAACCGGCTGTTCGCCAAGCTGGAGCTGCGCGACCGGGCCCAGGCCGTGATCGCCGCCTACGAACTGGGCCTGGTCCGGGCGGGCGGTGAGTCGGGGGCCCGGCACCGGTAGACAGGCGTCGGTGCCGGGCCCCCTCCCCGGGTCGGCTTCTGCGGACCCTCAGCCGGAGAAGCCGACGTGCGCGAGCCGCAGAGAGCCGCGCAGCCTGATGCGGAGATCGTGTACGCCCTCGGCGGTCAGCGCGGCGCCGATCTCCACGTAGTCGTAGGGGCCCGGTGTGGGCGCGTCCGGTGTCAGCACCGCCGGTGCCGGGCCGCCGTCGAGGGCGATCTCCACGGTGCCCGCGCCTCCCGCCACCGTCACGGTCACCCCGGTGACCCCGGGACCGAAGTCGCAGCCGCGGTAGAGCAGTTCGCCCTCGCCCGCCGCCACCGGCGTCACCGCGTCGCCCGTGGCCCTCGTCCGGTCGACGAGCTCCGTGCCGCTCTGCTCGTCGAAGTCGGCGGCCACCAGGCCGCGTTCACGGACCGGGCGCGGGGCGGCGGGCTCGCCGGCGAGGGACACGGTCGTCGACAGGCGGACGTCCTCGCTGGAGGCGCCCGCCAGCAGGGCGTACGGGCCCGGCTCCAGCCGCCACCGGCCGTGCGCCACGTCCCAGAACGCGAAGGCGGACAGCGGGACTTCGAAGGACACGTCCGCCGTGGCTCCCGGGGCCAGGGTGACGCGGCGGTGGGCCAGCAGTTCGCGGCGCGGGCGCGGGACCGGCGGGGCCTCGGCGCGGACGTAGAGCTGGGCCACCTCGTCGGCGGTGACGTCCCCCGTGTTGGTGACCGTGAAGGACACGGACACCTCCCCGTCCCCCACTCGCGCCGCCAGGTCCGCGTACGAGAAGGACGCGTACGACAGGCCGTGCCCGAACGGGAACAGCGGCGTCCCCTCGAAGTACAGGTAGGTCTGACGGCCGCCGATCACGTCGTAGTCGAGCAGGTCCGGCAGGTCGGTGTCGTCCGCGTACCAGGTCTGCGGGAGCCGTCCGGCGGGGGAGACGTCCCCGGCGAGGACCCGGGCCAGCGCGGTGCCGGCCGCCTGTCCGCCGTGCGCCGTCCACAGCACCGCCGGGAGCGCGTCGGCGTCGACCGCGTACGGATAGGCGGACACCAGCGTCAGCACGGTGCTCGGGTTGGCGGCGCGCGCCGCGCGCAGCAGGCGTTCCTGGTGGGCGGGCAGCCGCAGCGTCGTACGGTCCTCGGTCTCCCGGCCGTTGATGTGCGGGTCGTTGCCCGCCACCACCACGACCACGTCCGCCTCCGCCGCCACCCGCGTCACCGCGTCCTCGCCGCGCTCGGTGACGACCACGTCGAAGACCTCCGGGGCGCCGTCGTCCGAGGGCGTGTCCGGGGCGGCAACCTTCACGCCGTCGGCGGCGACATGGACGTGACCACCCGTCCCCGTGTGCCGGAGGAGGTGCCCGTTCCCGTGGGGTTCCAGGCGGAAGGTCTCCTGCACGACCCAGCCGCCGGGCTGGTCGGCGGAGGCGCGCAGGTAACCGTCCTCGGCGACCGAGAGGTAGCGGCCGTCGGGTGCGCGCAGGGTGAGGACGCCCTCGCCCCAGTCGACGAGCGCGAGTTCGGTGCCGACGGCGTCGGTGGTGAGGGGCGGCAGGTCGGTGCGGCCGGCCAGCAGGGCCGGGTCGAGGGCGCCCTCGGCGCCGCGCGCTTCGTCGGGGGACTCGTCCGACGGGAGCACGTGCAGGAAGGTACCGGCGGCGGTCCTCAGCCGGACCCGGTCCACGCCCTCCGCGAAGCTCACGCGCTCGGCGCCGAACCGCTCGTACAGGCCCTCCAGCGGGGTGGAACGGTGGATGAGCGTGCCGCTGTACCAGTCGAGCTTGCACTCGTCGGCGAGCAGCCCGACGACCGCGACACGGGTGTCGGCCGCCAGCGGCAGCACGCCGTCGTTCTTGAGCAGGACGACCGCCTGCTCGGCCGCCTCCAGCGCCAGCGCCCGGTGCTCCGGCGTGTCGAAGCCGGCGCCCGCGGTCTCCGCGGTGACGGCGTGCGGGTCGTGCTCCGGGTCGAACTCGCCGAGCCGGAAGCGGACCGACAGCTGCCGGCGCACGGCCGCGTCGATGTCGGCCTCGGTCAGCAGGCCCTGTTCGAGGGCGCCCCGGATACGGGCGACGATCTTCGAGGAGTCCGTGCCGTGGTCGGTGAAGCTGTCCACCCCGGCCCGCAGGGCGGCGGCGGTCGCCTCCTCGTGGGTGTCGAAGTAGTGCTCGGAGTCGACCAGGTTGGAAGGGGCACCCGCGTCCGAGCAGACCAGGAGGTCGTCCTCCGTCCAGGCACGCAGATGCCGGTTCAGGTACGGGGAGACATGGTTGGGGCGGCCGTTGACCAGGTTGTACGCCGGCATCACCCCGGCCACCGCGCCCGCCTCGACCGTCCCGCGGAAGGCGCGCAGGTCGTACTCGTGGAGGACGCGGGGGCGGACGGAGGACGAGGACGTGTCCCGGTCGGTCTCGTTGTTGTGCGCGAGCCAGTGCTTGAGGACGGGCGCCGTGCGCCAGTACGTCGGGTGTTCGCCGCGCAGGCCGCGGGTGTAGGCGGTGGCGATGGCCGAGGTGAGTCTCGGGTCCTCGGAGTAGCCCTCCTCGTTCCGGCCCCACAGGGGGTGGCGCAGCAGGTTCACGGTCGGGGACCAGACGTTGAGGCCCACGCGGTCGTCGCGGGCGCGCATCGCCCGCGCCTCCTTGGACACCGCCTCGCCGACCCGGCGCACCAGGTCCTCGTGCCAGGTGGCGCCGAGCCCCACGGCCTGCGGGAACACGGTCGCCGGGCCCATCCAGGCCACGCCGTGCAGCGCCTCCTGGCCGGTGCGGAAAGCGGCGACGCCGAGCCGTTCGACGGCGGGCCCGAACTGGTGCAGGAACCCGGTCTTCTCGTCGAGCGTGAGCCGCGACAGCAGGTCGTCGACGCGCTTCGCGAACGGCAGACGCGGATCACGGAAAGGCGGCGTGGGCGGCGTGGGTGCGGTCACGTGGAGTTCCCCTTGCGATGGAGCGGCCGGGCGCTTTCGAAGCGCTTCGATGCTCAGTCGGCCCGGGGGTGGGTGTCAAGCCACTTCCGCGCATCACCTCCGACTTCTCCTCGCAACCCAAGCGTCACATGAGCCGGTTCGGGCGGTCCCGCCCTCCCCATACCTCGGAGGAATTCTGGAAACGACTCTTGTGCACCCCCAGGCGTTCACTTAACCTCGCAGCAACATCGAAGCGCTTCGACTACGAGGCTCCCACCCGGACGTGCACCTGGGCACCTGATGCAACGGGTGCAACGGGTGTACCTGTTGCACTTGGTGCACCTGGTTCACCTTGAGGTGCGGCCGAATCCGGGCATTCCTCCGACGACCGCTTCAGCTCAGCCAGTTCCACTCGAGACACCGCAGCCGACGGCCACCGCCGGGTGTCCTGGTGCGCCACGAAGGGTTGACGCAATGACGCCGAACGCCGCCTCCGGCCCCAGCCGGAGAAAGTTCCTCGCCTCCACCGCGGTCGCCACCGCAGCGGTGGCGGGAGGGATGCCGCTGCTCTCCGCGTGCGGCGGTGGGTCGGACGGAGGATCACGGGACGGCACCACGTCGGGCAAGGACGCCAAGAAGCTGCTGCCGGCCTACGTGGCCGGCAACGTGGTCACCCCCGACATCCCCAGCAAGAACGGCTCCGCGGTCGGCTTCACCAGCAAGCTCGACCTCGCCGACCTGAAGACCTCGGTGCCGAAGAAGCTCGGCAAGGGCGGCAAGGTCACCATCATGTCGCCGTTCTGGGGGTCCCCGCCGAAGGAGGACAACGCCTACTACAAGGCGATGAACGACCTCATCGGCGTCGACGTGGCCTGGCAGAACCAGGACGGCAACACCTACGACCAGAAACTCGGCGCGGTCCTGGCCTCCAGCGAGGTACCCGACGTGGTGGTCGTGCCCGGCTGGAACATGACCGGCAAGATCCCCAGCGCCATCATCGGCAAGTTCGCCGACCTGGGCCCCTACCTCTCCGGCGACGCGGTCAAGGACTTCCCCAACCTCGCGGCGATCCCCACCGACGCCTGGCAGCGGTCCATCTTCGGCGGCAAGCTGCGCGGTCTGCCGATGCCGTCCTCGTACGTGACCGGCATCGTGCCGCTGTACCGCCAGGACATCTTCGAGAAGGAGGGCTACGAAGTCCCCCGGTCCTGCGACGAGTTCATGGCGCTGGCCAAGGAGGCCACCAACGCGAAGGCCAAGCGCTGGGCCTGCCTGGACATGAAGTGGACCGCCTTCAACGCCTTCGGCGTGCTCTCCGGCAACGAGAAGTCACTCGGCTGGAACCAGGCCGACGGCAAGCTGATCTACCGCATCGAGACCGAAGAGTACCTAGAGGCCCTGGAGTGGACGCGCAAGCTGTTCGCCGCCGGCGTCGTGCACCCCGACGCCAAGCTGGGCAAGAGCAACGCCGCCGACCCCGGGCCCAAGTTCGCCGCCGGCGAGTTCCTCATCTACAACCAGGACACCTCCCAGTGGTGGAGCCGCACCGCGGAACAGGCCTCCCAGAACCCGGAGTTCAAGATCTGGGGGATGGACATCTTCGGGCACGACGGCGGTGACCCCACGCTGTGGGCGCAGAACCCGGCCGGCATCTTCGCCTTCGTCAACAAGAACGCGTCCGAGTCCGTGATCCGCGATGTGCTGGCCGTCGCCAACGTCACCGCCGCGCCGTACGGCACCAAGGAGTACATGGCCACCAACTACGGCGTGGAGGGCACCCACTACACCGTCGAGGACGGCGTGCCCACCAAGACCGACCAGGGCAACATCGACGTGATGAACGCCTACGTGATGGTGGCGAGCCCCGCCGCGACCATCGCCCACCCCGACTTCCCCGAGGTCGCCAAGGGGCAGGTCGAGTGGCAGCAGCGGATGGGGGCCTTCACCAGGAAGCCCACGTTCTACGGCATGCAGGTCACCGAGCCCGCCCGCTACACCAACCTCTCCAACGACTTCGAGCAGCTCGAGGACGACGTCGTCCGCGGCCGCAAGAAGATCAGCGACGTGCAGCAGGCCGTCTCCGACTGGAAGAGCAAGGGCGGCGACAAGCTCCGCGACTGGTACAAGAAGCTGCTCGACGAGAACGGCACGGCGGCGGGCTGACCGGTACCGAGGCGAGGAGAACGGCCGTGTCCCACAACACGGTGCCTCGGACCAGAGCCGAGGCCGATGCGACGAAGAAGACCCCGGTGGCGTCCGGCGACGCCGCCGGCTCCCGCGAGGCCAAGCCGCACACAGGGAAGCTGAGCCTCGGAGTCAGGTTCCGGCGTGACCGCGTGCTGGTGCTGATGACGCTGCCGGCCGTCCTGCTGGTGCTGCTCTTCAACTACGTACCGATCCTCGGCAACGTCGTCGCCTTCCAGGAGTACGACCCCTACATCAGCGACAACGGGATCGTCTCCATCCTGCACAGCCCGTGGGTGGGCCTGGAGAACTTCCAGCGGATCTTCGAGGACTCGGCCTTCTGGAACTCCGTGCGGAACACGCTGCTGCTGTTCGTCCTCCAGCTGGTGCTGTACTTCCCGATCCCGATCCTGCTCGCGCTGCTCATCAACAGTGTGGTCCGGCCCCGGGTGCGGGCGATCTCGCAGGCCATCCTCTACCTGCCGCACTTCTTCTCGTGGGTCCTGGTCATCGCCGTCTTCCAGCAGCTGTTCGGCGGTGCCGGGCTGCTGTCCCAGCTGCTGCGCGACCACGGGTACGACGGGCTCAGCCTCATGACCGACCCGGACACCTTCAAGTTCCTGGTCACCGCGCAGAGTGTGTGGAAGGACGCGGGCTGGGGGATCATCGTCTTCCTCGCCGCGCTCGCCTCGGTCAGCCCCGACCTGTACGAGGCCGCCGCGATGGACGGTGCCAACCGCTGGCGCCGGATGTGGCACGTCACGCTGCCCGCGCTGCGCCCGGTCATCGCCCTGCTGCTGGTGCTGCGCGTCGGCGACGCCCTGACGGTCGGTTTCGAACAGATCCTCCTGCAACGCGACGCCGTCGGGCCGGGCGCCGCGGAAGTCCTGGACACCTTCGTGTGGTGGAACGGCGTACGCAACCAGGACTTCGGCTACGCGGCCGCCGCCGGCCTCGTCAAGGGGGTCATCAGCCTCGGCCTGGTCCTGATAGCGAACAAGGTGGCCCACCTCATGGGCGAGCAGGGGGTGTACAAGAAGTGACCGCCGTTCAGGAAGTGACCGCCGCGATCGACAAGCCCGCGCGGGGGCCCGGCCGGTGGGCGGCCCCGCCCCGTCCGGTGTGGGAGGAGAAACCCAGCCGGGCCGGCCTGGCCGGCAAGGGGCTGGTCCTGCTGCTGGCCTGCCTGGCCATCCTGTTCCCGCTGTGGATCGTCGTCGTCACGAGCCTCTCCTCGCGCAAGTCCATCGACGAGGCCGGCGGGCTGGTGATGGTCCCGACGGACATCACCTTCGTCGCCTACCAGGAACTGCTCAGCGGCGGCCAGGTCACCCGCGCCGCGCTCGTCAGTATCGGTATCACCCTCGTCGGCACCCTGTTCTCGATGGCGGTGTCGGTGCTGTGCGCCTACGGGCTGTCCCGCAGCGGCTCGCTCGGCCACCGCTGGATCCTCATGACGCTGCTGGCCACGATGTTCTTCAGCGCGGGCCTCATCCCCACCTACCTGCTGGTGCAGTCCCTGGGGCTGATGGACAACTACCTCGCGCTGATCCTGCCCAGCGCGATCAGCGTCTTCAACATCCTGGTGCTGCGCGGCTTCTTCATGGGCATCTCGCAGGAGCTGATCGACAGCGCCCGCATCGACGGCGCCGGCGACCTGCGCATCCTGTGGCAGATCGTCCTGCCGCTCTCCCGCGCGGTCGTCGCGGTGATCACGCTGTTCTACGCCGTCGGCTACTGGAGCGCCTGGTTCAACGCCTCCCTGTACCTGAACGACCAGGACATGCTGCCCCTGCAGAACGTGATGATCCAGCTCGTGCAGAAACAGGAGGCGCCGGTCGGCCTCGGCCAGGCGATCAAGACCGGTGAACTCTCCGGACTCGCCGTGCAGATGGCGGTGATGGTCATGGCCCTGCTGCCGGTGGCCGTGCTGTCGCCGTTCGTTCAGCGTCACTTCAAGAAGGGAATGCTGACCGGCGCCGTGAAGGGCTGACGCCCTCACCCCCAGCTCCGTCGTGGCCGGTCGCTCCTGACCGGCGGCCGGCCACGACGGACCCGCTCGCCCCGCCCCTCCGCTCGCTCCGCCCACCCTCGGTCGCACCGCCCACCCCGCCCCCGAGCCGCACAGAACGAGGTATGTCATGCATGCGTCAGTGTCAGGCAGCCCGAGCCGGCGTGCCGTACTCGCCGGAACCGCGGCCGCCGCCGCGCTCACCGCCGTCCCGTTCACACCCGGGCGCGCCCGAGCCGCCGCGGAAACGGCGGAAGCAGGCCCCTACCGCTGGCGCAACGCCGTCATCGGAGGCACCGGATTCATCACCGGTGTCCTGTTCCATCCCCGCGTCCGCGGGCTCGCCTACGCCCGCACCGACATCGGCGGCGCCTACCGCTGGGACGACCGCACCGACCGCTGGATCCCGCTCCTGGACCACCTCGGGTGGGACGACTGGAACCTCCTCGGCGTCGAGGCGATGGCCGTCGACCCCGCCCACCCGGACCGGCTCTACCTGGCCTGCGGCACCTACTCCCAGGCGTGGTCGACCAACGGCGCGATCCTGCGCTCCGAGGACCGGGGCAGGACCTGGCAGCGCACCGACCTCACCGTGAAGCTCGGCGCCAACGAGGACGGCCGGGGCACCGGCGAGCGTCTCCTGGTCGACCCGCGCGACGGCGACACCCTGTGGCTGGGCACCCGGCACGACGGCCTCTGGAAGTCGACGGACCGCGGCGCCACCTGGACCCCCGTCACCGGCTTCCCCACCACCCCGAGCGCCACCGGCCAGGGCGTCACCCTCCTCGTCGCCGCCCGCCGCACCGTCTACGCCGGCTGGGGCGACACCGACGGCACCGCACCGAACCTCTTCCGCACGGCCGACGGCACCACCTGGGAGCCCGTCCCCGGACAGCCCTCCGGCACCGCGGCCCAGGTCCCGATACGCGCCGCGTACGACCGGCACACCCGCGAGCTGTACGTGACGTACGCCGACGCACCGGGCCCCAACGGCCAGTCGACCGGCAGCGTCCACAAGCTGCGCACGGTCAACGACCGTTGGACCGAGGTCACGCCCGTCCGGCCCGGCGGGACCACCGACGACGGGTCGGCCGACAGCTTCGGCTACGGCGGAGTCGCCGTCGACGTCCGCCGCCCGGGCACCGCCGTCGTCTCCACCAACAACCGCTGGGCGGCGGTCGACACCCTGTACCGGACCACCGACGGCGGCCGCACCTGGACGTCCCTGAAGGACTCGGCCGTCCTCGACGTCTCCGAGACCCCGTACCTGAAGTGGGGCGAGGAGCAGCCCAAGTTCGGCTGGTGGATCCAGGCCGTCGCCCTCGACCCGTACGACTCGAAGCACCTCGTGTACGGCACCGGCGCCACCCTCTACGGCACCCGCGACCTCAGACGCTGGGCCCCGCGGATCCGCGGCCTGGAGGAGGCGTCCGTGACCCAGCTGATCTCACCCCCGGCAGGGGGAGCGCACCTGCTCAGCGGGTCGCGGGACATCGGCGTGATGTACCACGAGCGGCTCACGGCGTCTCCGGCGCACGGCATGGCGACGAACCCCGTGTTCGGGTCGGCGACGGGACTCGCACAGGCGGCACGCAGACCGGCGTACGTCGTCCGGACGGGCACGGGCGATCACGGCAACGGCGCGTACTCCCACGACGGCGGACGGACCTGGGCACCCTTCGCGGCCCAGCCCGACCTCGCCGAGAGCGCCCCCGGCCCGATCGCCACCAACGCCGACGGCAGCGTGCTGCTGTGGTCCTTCGTGCACTGGGACGGCACGAAGCACACGGCTCACCGCTCGGCGGACAACGGCACGACCTGGTCCGAGATCCCCTCCTTCCCGAAGGGCGCCACGCCGGTCGCCGACCCGGCCGACCCGGCGCTCTTCTACGCGTACGACACCGACACGGGCACACTGCTCGCCAGCACCGACGGCGGCCGTTCCTTCACCGCCCGCGCGACCGGACTGCCCGCCGGCGACAGCCAGTACAAGGTGGTCGCGGCGCCGGGCCGGTCCGGCGACCTGTGGCTGAGCACGAAGTGGAACGGCCTGCACCGCTCCACCGACGGCGGCGTCACCTTCACCAAGGTCACCAGCTGCTGGGCCTCCCACACCCTCGGCTTCGGCAAGGCCGCCGACGGCGCCGGCTATCCGGCGATCTACCAGGTCGGCTCCACCGAGGCCATCACCGCCGTCTACCGCTCCGACGACGAGGCGAGGAGCTGGACGCGGATCAACGACGACCGGCACCAGTGGGGGTGGACCGGCGAGACGATCACCGGCGACCCCCGCGTGTACGGCCGCGTCTACCTCGCGACCAACGGACGCGGCATCCAGTACGGGGAGCCCAGGTGATGCCGAGCCTGTCGGACGCCACCCGCCACCGCATCCTCTACGGCGGTGACTACAACCCCGAGCAGTGGCCCGAGGAGACCTGGCACGAGGACGTCCGCCTGATGAAGGACGCCGGCGTCAACTCCGTCACCCTCGGCGTCTTCTCCTGGGCGAGCCTCGAACCACGCCCCGGCGTGCACGACTTCGGCCGCCTGGACCGCCTGATGGACCTGATGCACGCGAACGGCATCGGCGTCGTCCTCGCCACCCCCACCTCCTCGCCCCCGCCCTGGCTGGGGCACCTGCACCCGGACACCCTGCCCCGCGACGAGGACGGCCGCACCGAGTGGTGGGGCGGCCGGCAGCACTTCTCGCACTCCAGCGCCACCTACCGCCGCCACGCCGCCGCCATCACCGAGGCCCTGGCCGCCCGCTACGCCGGCCACCCCGCCCTCACCATGTGGCACATCAACAACGAGTACTGCACCTACGACCACGGCGACGAGGCCGCCGCCCGCTTCCGCCGCTGGCTACAGGACCGGTACGGCACCCTCGACGCCCTCAACACCGCCTGGGGCACCGCCTTCTGGAGCCAGGGCTACGGCGACTGGGCGGAGATCCTGCCGGCCCGCCGCACCCACTACCTGAAGAACCCGGCCCAGGTCCTCGACTTCCGGCGCTTCACCTCCGACATGCTCCTGGAGTGCTACGTCGCCGAACGCGACATCGTCCGCCGCCACACCCCGCACATCCCGGTGACCACCAACTTCATGCCGCTCTGGTCCGGCCAGGACGCCTGGCGCTGGGCCGAGGAGGAGGACGTCGTCTCCGTCGACCTCTATCCCGACCCGCGCGACCCGCTCGGCGCCCAGGAAGGCGCCCTGGTCCAGGACATGACCCGCTCCCAGGCACGCGGCCCGTGGATGCTCATGGAACAGGCGGCCGGACCCGTCAACTGGCGCGGCGCGAACCACCCCAAGCCGCGCGGCCTCAACCGCCTGTGGTCCCTCCAGGCCGTCGCCCGCGGCGCCGACGCCGTCTGCTACTTCCAGTGGCGCCAGTCGCGGCAGGGCGCCGAGAAGTTCCACTCCGGGATGGTCTCCCACGCGGGGGCGGAAGGCCGTACGTACCAGGAGGTCAAGCAGCTCGGCGCCGACCTCGCGAAGCTCGGCCCGCACGCGGCGGACGCCGCCGTCACCGCCGACGTCGCCGTCCTGCACGACTGGCACTCCTGGTGGGCCGGCGCCCAGGACGGCCGCCCCTCCGCCCGCTTCGAGTACCCCGACGTCCTGCGCGCCTGGCACCGCGCCCTGTGGGAAGCCCACCTCACCACCGACTTCGCCCACCCGGAACACGACCTGACCCCCTACAAGGCGGTCGTCGTACCCCAGCTCTACGCGCTCACGGACGCGGCGATCGACAACCTCCTCGCCTACGTCCACGTCGGCGGCACCCTCGTCTGCGGCTTCCTCACCGGCGTCGCCGACGCGGACGACCGGGTCAGGCCCGGCGGCATGGACGCCCGGTTGCGCGAGCTGTTCGGCATCCGCGTCCTGCACGAGTGGTGGCCCCTGGAGGCGGACGAGACGACCGCCTGCGACGGCTTCCGGGGCACCCTGTGGTCGGAGGAGATCGAGCCCGACGGCACCGCCACCGAGACCGTCCGCTACAAGGGCGGCGAGCTGGACGGACTCCCGGCCGCCCTGCGCAAGGGCCGCGCCTGGTACCTCTCGACCCTCCCGGAGCCGGACGCGCTGCGCGACCTGCTCGCCCGCATCGCCGCCGACGCGGGCGCCCGACCGGTGCTCGCCGGACTCCCGGCCGGCGTCGAGGCCGTACGCCGCGGCGACCTGCTGTTCCTCCTCCACCACGGCCGCGACCCGGTCACCGTCGACGTCCCGGGCACCCACCGCGACCTGCTGACCGACGCGACCGTCACCGACCGCGTCACCCTCGGCCGCTACGGCGTGGCGGTCCTCAGGGAGCCGGCCTCATGACCGGTACGCCGGTACACGGCACCTGGGAGCCCGAGCCCGCCGCCCGCTGGGAGGACGCCTTCCTGAGCGGCAACGGCCACCACGGCGCCCTCGTGTTCGGCGATCCGAACGCCGACCGGGTCATCGTCACCCACCACACGCTCGTCCGCCCGAACGGCGACGAAGAACACCGCCGCCCGCCCCGGCTCGCCGCCGAACTCCCCGCGTTGCAGGACCGCCTGCTCGCCGGGGACCCGACCGCCGCCGAGGGCTTCACCGACGGCCGCCCGCTGCAATGGGTGCGCCCTTTCCACCCGGCCTTCCAACTGCGCCTGAACAGGCCGCCCGGCGACACCCACGCCCCCTACCGCCGCTCCGTCGACTTCACCACCGGCGAGACGACCGCCACCTGCGCCGACTGGACCAGCCGTGTCTTCGTCTCCCGCGCCGACGACGTGATCGTCCAGCACGTCACCGCCCCGCACCTCACCCTCGACCTGTCCCTCGACCCCCGCCTCCCCGGCGCCCCCACCGGGCTGGGCGTCGGCCACGGCGCCGCCCTCACCCCCGAGGGCGCCCTGCTCAGCCTGCGCGCCCGCTACCCCGGCAGCGACCTGGCGTACACCGGCGTCACCCTGGCCGCGGTCACCGGCGGCACCACGAAGCTGGTTCCGCCCGGCGTACGCGTCGAGGGCGCCACGGAGGTACTGCTCCTCACCCGGGTGCGCCGGCACACCGGCGAGCTGGACGTGGTCACCGAGGGCCGGACCCTGCGCGACCTGCCGGACGGGACGTCGTACGAGGGTCTCCTCGACCGCCACCTCGCCCTCCACCGCACCGCCTACGACCGCGTCACCCTCGACCTCGCCGCCGACCCCGCCGAACGCGCCCTGCCGGGTTCCGCGCTGCTCGAACGCCCCGGCGGCACGGCCCTGCTGGAGCGTCTGTTCGCCGCCGGCCGCTACCACCTCCTGTCGGCGAGCGGCCTCCTCCCGCCCCGCCTGACCGGCCTGTGGACCGGCGACTGGAACACCGCCTGGTCCGGGGCGTTCACCACCAACGCCAACCTCAACCTCCAGACCGCCTCCGCCGCGGCCGCCGCCCTCCCCGAGGTCACCGAGGCCCATGCCGCCCTGGTCCACGGGCAGCTCCCGGACTGGCGGGACAACGCCCGCGCGATCTTCGGCACCCGAGGCGTCGTCGCGCCCTCGCACACCGACGGCGAGTCCGGGCACACGTACCACTTCAGCCGCGAGTACCCGCTCCACCTGTGGACCGCGGGCGCCGACTGGCTGCTCAAGCCCCTCGCCGACCACGACGAGACCCACGGCGACCGCGACCCCCGCACCACCGCCGCGCTCGCCGAAGTCGCCCTGTTCTACGAGGACTTCCTCTCCCGGACCGACGACGCCGGACACGCGGTCGTGGTCCCCTCCTACTCACCCGAGAACCGCCCCGCCAACGCCGGCTGGGGCACCGTCAACGCGGCCATGGACCTCTCCGCCGCCCGGCACGCCCTGCTGACCGCCGCCGACCGCCACCCCGAGCACGCCGACCGCTGGCGTGCCCTCGCCGACCGGCTGCCACCGCACCGGATCAACGGGGACGGCGCACTGGCCGAATGGGCCTGGACCGGTCTGGAGGACACGTACGACCACCGCCACCTCAGCCACCTCTACGGCGTCTGGCCGCTCGACGAGATCAACCCCTACGACACCCCCGCCCTCGCCGAGGCCGCCCACCGGGCCCTCGCACTGCGCGGCGCCGAGAACCACTCCGCCCACGGCCACCTCCACCACGCCCTGATCGCGGCCCGGCTCGGGGACCGCGCCCGGGTCGCCCACGCCCTCGGCCAGGTGCTCGACGGCGACTTCTTCCACGCCTCCCTGATGAGCGCGCACTACCCCCACCGCGACGTGTACAACGCGGACGCCGCGCACGCCCTCCCGGCCGTGCTCATCGAGATGCTCGTGCAGTCCACCCCCGACCGGCTGGTCCTGCTGCCCGCGCTTCCGGAGCGCTGCCCGGCGGGCCGGCTGAGCGGCGTCCGCACCCGCTTCGGGGCGGCACTCGACCTCGCCTGGACGCCCGACGGCGACGTGACAGCCGTCCTGCGCCCCGGCCGCACGCACCGCATCGAACTCCGGACCTCCTTCGGCGCCGAACCGCTCGACCTCGTCGCCGGAGAGAACCGCGTCATCAGCGTCACGAGAGCGAGTGTCGCGGCGCGGTAGCCCCCGCAACCTCCCCCCCACCCATGGAAGGAACCCCATGGCACCACGCACCCGCACCCTGAGCCGCCTCTCCACGGCCTTCCTCGCCCCGGCCCTCGCCCTCGGCGCCACCATCGGCCTCGCCGCCGCTCCCGCCCAGGCCGCCGTCTGGAGCTCCTGCGACCAGTGGGGCAACACCAACCTGAACGGCTACACCCTCTACAACAACATCTGGGGCTCCGGCGCCGGCAGCCAGTGCGTCTGGGCCAACTCCGGCACGAACTGGGGCGTCTGGGCCGACCACCCGAACACCGGCGGCATCAAGTCCTACCCGAACGCCAAGAAGGTGATCAACAAGCCGATCACCTCGATCGGTTCGCTCAGCAGCAGCTACAACGTCACCGTCCCGTCGTCAGGCGCGTACAACACGTCGTACGACATCTGGGACACGGACTACGACTACGAGATCATGCTCTGGGTCAACCACCACGGCGCGGTCGGCCCGCTCGGCAGCCCACAGGGGTCGGTCACGCTCGGCGGCCACACCTGGAACGTCTACAAGGGCGACAACGGAGCCAACGAGGTCTTCTCGTTCCTGCGCACCTCGGACTCGAACTCGGGGACCGTCCAGATCCTGCCGATCCTGAAATGGATCAAGGACACCAAGGGCTGGATGGGCAACGAGACCATCGGTGACGTGCAGTTCGGCTACGAGATCACCTCGTCCGCCGGCGGCCTGGACTTCCGCACCAACAACCTGACGGTCAGCGGCGGCTGACCCCGTACCGCGGCACGGCCGAGGGGCCGGCCCCGTCCGGGACCGGCCCCTCGGCTCACCCCGCGACCGGCAGCCGCGCGCCGTCCCTGAGGAACAGCGGGATGCGGTCCAGCGGCGCGTCCACCGTCACGGCCGACCCGCCCTCGTACGTCTCCCCCGTCCACGCGTCCGTCCAGCGCGCGCCCGCCGGAAGGTACGTCGTCCGGACCGTGGCGCCCGCCGTCAGCACCGGCGCGACCAGCAGGTCCCGGCCGAAGAGGTACGCGTCGTCCACCGTCCAGGCCTCCTGGTCCTCGGGGAACTCCAGGAACAGCGGTCGCATCACCGGCAGCCCCTCCTCGTGCGCCTCCCGCATCACGCCCAGGACGTACGGCTTCAGCCGCTCGCGCAGTCGCAGGTACCGCTCCAGGATCGGGTACGCCTCCTCCCCGTACGACCACACCTCGTTGGGGCCGCCGGTCATGTCCGGACCCAGCGGCATGCCCGGGTCGCGGAAGCCGTGCAGGCGCATCAGCGGTGAGAGCGCACCGAACTGGAACCAGCGGATCATCACCTCGCGGTAGGCCGGGTCGTCCGGGTCGCCGCCGTGGAAGCCGCCGATGTCCGTGTTCCACCAGGGGATGCCGGACAGCCCGGTGTGGAGACCGGCCGCGATCTGGCGGCGCAGGGTCGCGAAGTCGGTACCGATGTCCCCGGACCAGAGCGCGGCGCCGTGGCGCTGACTGCCCGCCCACGCCGAGCGGTTGAGGGTGATCACCTCGTCCACGCCGGCGGCACGCAGGCCCTCGTCGAAGGCGCGGGAGTTCTCGGCCGGGTACATGTTCCCGACCTCCAGGCCCGGCCCCGCCCAGTAGCGCAGGTTCTCCGGGAAGCCGGGCTTGAGCTCCGGCTCGCAGGCGTCCAGCCAGAAGGCCGTGATGCCGTACTCGTCGAGGTAGTTCTCCTTGACCTTCGACCACACGTAGTCGCGGGCCTCGGGGTTGGTGGCGTCGTAGAAGGCCACCTGGACGGTGGACGCGACCTCCTTGTCCGGCCAGTCGGCGTGCGCCATCGGGCCGTACTGGGTGCCGATGAAGTAGCCGCGCTGCTCCATGACCGGGTGGTTCTCGCTCAGCGGGGACACCGACGGCCAGACGCTCACCACCAGCTTGATGCCCAGCTCGTCCAGCTCACGGACCATGGCCGCCGGGTCGGGCCACTCGGCGGGGTCGAACTTCCACTCGCCCAGGTGAGTCCAGTGGAAGAAGTCGCAGACGATGGCGTCGATCGGCAGGCTCCGGCGCTTGTACTCCCGGGCCACGGCGAGGAGTTCGTCCTGGGTGCGGTAGCGCAGCCTGCACTGCCAGAAACCCGCCGCCCACGCGGGCAGCATCGGCGTACGGCCGGTCACCGCGCTGTAGCGGCGCTGCGCGTCGGCCGGGGCGCCGGCCGTGATCCAGTAGTCGATCTGGCGGGCCGAGTCGGCGACCCAGCGGGTGCCGTTGTGTGCCAGCTCCACGCGCCCGATCGCCGGGTTGTTCCACAGCAGCGTGTAGCCGCGGCTGGAGGTGAGGACGGGTATGGACACCTCGGCGTTGCGCTGGACCAGGTCCACGACCAGGCCCTTCTGGTCGAGGCGGCCGTGCTGGTGCTGGCCGAGGCCGTACAGCTTCTCGTCGTCGTAGGCGGCGAACCGCTGCTCCAGCCGGTGGTGCCCGCTGCCGACGGCCGTGTACAGGCGCGGGCCGGGCCACCAGAAGTGGGCGGGTTCCTCGGCCAGCAGCTCACCGCCGTCCGCGGTCCGTACGAAGCGCACCTGCCCCTCGGGGCCGACCTCCACGGTCAGCGCCCCGACGGTCAGCGAGCCGTGCCCCTGCTCGATCTTGACGGTGCTCCCGGTCGCCGGCGCCGCCGGCAGCAGGGCGCCGGGCAGCTCCTCCAGCACCGGACCGCCGAGGCGGGCCCGGACCCGGACCGCGTCCGGGCCCCATGCCTCGATCCGCACGGTCTCCTGACGGCCGCTCCACTCCAGCGCGCCGTCCCGCTCGCGGAACGTGCCGACGGTGGGGGAGGACTGGGCGAGGCTGACCTTGGGCTGGATCTCGGCAGGCTGGTTCACGAGGCGGCTCCTGGGGGAGTGCGGGGAGAACGCGGACATGGCGGTGCCCTGGCAGGGGCCGAGCGCGGTGCGGAGCGAGGGTTACACAGAGGTCGGCTATGGAGAGGTCGGCTACGGAGAACGGCTACGCAGGGGTCGGCTACGGAGAGGTCGGCTACGCAGGGGTCGGCTATGGAGAGGTCGGCTACGGAGAGGTCAAGGGCTGGGACCGGACGGGCGCCTGCCCCGCACCGGCCCGGGCGGGCGCCGGCCCCGAGCTGGCCCGGACCGTCAGCTCCGGTGCGAGCAGCACGACCTCGTCGCTCCCGCGCCCGTCCAGCTTGGCGACCAGCTGCTCGACGGCGTGCCGGCCCATCTCCTGCGCGGGCACGGCGACCGACGTGAGCCGCACCGAGGCCTGGGTGGCGACCTGCTCGGGGCAGACCGCGACCACCGACACGTCCTCGGGCACGGCCCGGCCCTGCTGGCGCAGCAGGGCGAGCAGCGGCTCGACCGCGGACTCGTTCTGGACCACGAACCCCGTGGTGTCCGGGCGTTCGTCGAAGACGCGGGCGAGGGTCGCGGCCATCGAGTCGTACCCGCCCTCGCAGGGCCGGTGGAGCAGCCGCAGCTCCAGCTCCCGCGCCCGGGTGCGCAGCCCCTCCAGGGTGCGTTCGGCGAAGCCGGTGTGCCGTTCGTAGACCGCGGGCGCCTCGCCGATGACCGCGATGTCGCGGTGTCCCAGCTTCGCCAGGTGCTCCACGCACAGCGCGCCGGTCGCCCGGAAGTCGAGGTCGACGCAGGTCAGCCCGGTGGTGTCGGCGGGCAGACCGATCAGCACGGACGGCTGGTCGGTGCCGCGCAGCAGGGGCAGCCGCTCGTCGTCGAGTTCGACGTCCATGAGGATCATCGCGTCGGCGAGCCCGCTGCCGGTGACGCGGCGCACCGCGTCGGGGCCCTCCTCGCCGGTGAGCAGCAGGATGTCGTACCCGTGGGTGCGCGCACTGGTCGCGACCGCGATGGCGATCTCCATCATCACCGGCACGTACATGTCGGTGCGCAGTGGGATCATCAGAGCGATGATGTTCGACCTGCTGCTGGCCAGGGCGCGGGCACCGGCGTTCGGGTGGTAGCCGAGCTTCCGGATGCTCTCCTCGACCCGTTGCCGGGTGGTGGTGGAGATGGACCGCTTGCCGCTGAGGACATAGCTCACCGTGCTCGCCGAGACTCCGGCGTGCTGGGCGACCTCGGCGAGGGTGACCATCCAGCTCTCCAAGCTTTGTGAAGCGCTTCGACAGCGCGCGGGGTGGACAATGGCGGGTGAGGGTGGTCCGACAGTAACCCCAGTGGGGGTGGGTGTCCATAGGTCGTCGAAGCGCTTCGACACCTACTTCCCCGCCGTCCCCTCTCCGAGGCATCGGCCGAACGGCCGCACGAAGGGTGGTGGGACCGCCCGGGATCGGGTAAATACGATCGGGTAGCACCGACTAGTAACGTACGTCCGCAAGTTCGCCTGTGACCCATCGCGGCGATCTTCGTGGACGTACCTCCCCCCGATGCCGATTCGCGGCGAGGTGAGCCTCATGTCCGCACCAACCACCCCCTCCTCCCGATCCACCGTCACCGAACGTGAGGCCCGCGAGGTCGCGGAGGCGGCCCGGGAACAGGACTGGCGCAAGCCGAGCTTCGCCAAGGAGCTGTTCCTCGGCCGCTTCCGCCTCGACCTCATCCACCCCCACCCGCTCCCGGCCCACGAGGACGTCCAGCGCGGCGAGGAGTTCCTCGCCAAGCTGCGCGACTTCTGCGAGACGAAGATCGACGGGGCCGTGATCGAGCGCGACGCACGGATTCCGGACGAGGTGATCACCGGGCTGAAGGAGCTGGGCGCCTTCGGCATGAAGATCGACACCAAGTACGGCGGACTCGGCCTCACCCAGGTCTACTACAACAAGGCCCTCGCCCTGGTCGGATCCGCGAATCCCGCGATCGGCGCGCTGCTCTCCGCCCACCAGTCGATCGGCGTGCCGCAGCCGCTGAAGATGTTCGGCACCCAGGAGCAGAAGGACACGTTCCTGCCGCGCTGCGCCCGCACCGACATCTCGGCGTTCCTGCTGACCGAGCCGGACGTCGGCTCCGACCCGGCCCGCCTCGCGACCACCGCCGTCCCGGAAGGGGACGACTACGTCCTCGACGGCGTGAAGCTGTGGACGACCAACGGCGTCGTGGCCGACCTGCTCGTCGTCATGGCACGCGTCCCGAAGTCGGAGGGCCGCAAGGGCGGCATCACCGCCTTCGTCGTGGAGGCCGCCTCCGAGGGCGTCACGGTCGAGAACCGCAACGCCTTCATGGGCCTGCGCGGCCTGGAGAACGGCGTCACCCGCTTCCACCGCGTCCGCGTCCCGGCCGCCAACCGCATCGGCCCCGAGGGCGCCGGGCTCAAGATCGCCCTGACCACCCTCAACACCGGCCGGCTCTCGCTCCCCGCCATGTGCGTCGGCGCCGGCAAGTGGTGCCTGAAGATCGCCCGCGAGTGGTCGGCGGTGCGCGAGCAGTGGGGCAAGCCGGTCGCGCTGCACGAGGCGGTCGGCTCGAAGATCTCGTTCATCGCGGCGACGACCTTCGCGCTGGAGGCGGTGCTGGACCTGTCGTCCCAGATGGCGGACGAGGACCGCAACGACATCCGCATCGAGGCCGCCCTCGCCAAGCTCTACGGCTCCGAGATGGCCTGCCTGATGGCCGACGAGCTGGTCCAGATCCGCGGTGGCCGCGGCTTCGAGACCGCGGCCTCCCTCGCCGCCCGCGGTGAGCGCGCGGTGCCCGCCGAGCAGATCCTGCGCGACCTGCGCATCAACCGGATCTTCGAGGGCTCCACCGAGATCATGCACCTGCTGATCGCCCGCGAGGCCGTCGACGCCCACCTCTCGGTCGCCGGTGACCTGATCGACCCCGACAAGTCCCTGTCGGACAAGGCGCGGGCGGGCGCGCAGGCGGGCGTCTTCTACGCGAAGTGGCTGCCGAAGCTGGTCGCCGGACCCGGGCAGCTCCCGCGCTCCTACGCCGACTTCCACCCGTCCGGCCACCCCGACCTGTCCGGACACCTGCGCTACGTCGAGCGCACCGCCCGCAAGCTGGCCCGCTCCACCTTCTACGCCATGTCCCGCTGGCAGGGCCGGATGGAGACCAAGCAGGGCTTCCTGGGCCGGATCGTCGACATCGGCGCCGAGCTGTTCGCGATGAGCGCCGCGTGCGTGCGCGCCGAGCACCTGCGCGCCGAGGGCGACCACGGCCGTGAGGCCTACCAGCTCGCCGACGCCTTCTGCCGCCAGGCCCGCATCCGCGTCGAGGAGCTCTTCGGCCGTCTGTGGACCAACACCGACGACCTCGACCGCAAGGTCGTCAAGGGCGTGCTGGGCGGCGCGTACGAGTGGCTGGAGCAGGGTGTCGTCGACCCCTCGGGGGACGGGCCCTGGATCGCGGACGCCACCCCGGGCGAGTCACGACGGGCGAACGTCCACCGCCCCATCAGGTAGGACGGACGTACGTCGGATCCCGCCGGGGCCGTCCAGCGCCCCGGCGGGGCGCGGCCCCACCCCGCCGGGCGGCCCCCGTGCCGCTCCGGGGCGCAGGCGCACGGGCACCGCGACACCCGTGCGAGGGACGCGCTGTCCTCCCGGAGGGCGGTTGCGGCAACAATGGGGGGATGAGCGACAGTCCAGCCCCACTCGCCGACCCCCACCTCGTGTACGACCCGGTGGCGGGCGACGGCCCGAAGGACGTGGTGATCCTCGGGTCCACCGGGTCGATCGGGACCCAGGCCATCGACCTCGTGCTGCGCAACCCGGACCGCTTCCGGGTCACCGCCCTGTCCGCCAACGGCGGCCGGGTCGCCCTCCTCGCCGAGCAGGCGTACCGGCTGAGGGCGCGGACCGTCGCCGTCGCCCGCGAGGACGTCGTCCCCGCGCTGCGGGAGGCGCTGAGCGACCAGTACGGCAGTGGGGAACCGCTCCCCGAGATCCTCGCCGGGCCCGACGCGGCCACCGAGGTCGCCGCCTCCGACTGCCACACCGTCCTCAACGGCATCACCGGCTCCATCGGGCTGGCACCGACCCTGGCCGCCCTGGAGGCGGGCCGCACCCTCGCGCTCGCCAACAAGGAATCGCTCATCGTCGGCGGCCCGCTGGTCAAGGCGCTCGCCAAACCGGGCCAGATCATCCCGGTCGACTCCGAGCACGCCGCGCTCTTCCAGGCGCTGGCCGCCGGCACCCGCGCCGACGTGCGCAAGCTGGTCGTCACCGCGTCCGGCGGCCCGTTCCGGGGGCGTACGAAGGAGCAGCTGGCGAGCGTCACCGTCGAGGACGCCCTCGCCCACCCCACCTGGGCCATGGGCCCGGTGATCACGATCAACTCCGCCACCCTCGTCAACAAGGGCCTGGAGGTGATCGAGGCGCACCTCCTCTACGACATTCCCTTCGACCGCATTGAGGTGGTCGTGCACCCGCAGTCGTATGTCCACTCGATGGTCGAGTTCACGGACGGATCGACACTGGCCCAGGCGACGCCCCCCGACATGGGCGGGCCCATCGCCATCGGCCTCGGCTGGCCCGAACGCGTCCCCGACGCCGCCCCCACCTTCGACTGGAGCAAGGCGTCGACCTGGGAGTTCTTCCCGCTCGACAACGAGGCCTTCCCCTCGGTGAACCTGGCCCGGCACGTAGGAGAACTCGCGGGCACGGCCCCGGCGGTGTTCAATGCCGCCAACGAGGAGTGCGTCGAGGCGTTCCGCTCCGGCGCGCTGCCGTATCTCGGGATCATGGAGACCGTCACGCGGGTGGTCGAGGAACACGGCACCCCCCGGGCGGGAACCTCGCTCACCGTCGCGGACGTCCTCGAAGCGGAGGCCTGGGCACGCGCCCGGGCCCGGCAACTGGCGGCACAGACGGCGGAGGCCCGTGCATGACGACCCTGATGTTCATCCTCGGCATAGTCGTCTTCGCGGTCGGCCTGCTGTTCTCGATCGCCTGGCACGAGCTGGGGCACCTCTCCACGGCCAAGATGTTCGGCATCCGCGTGCCGCAGTACATGGTCGGCTTCGGGCCGACGCTCTTCTCGCGGAAGAAGGGCGAGACCGAGTACGGGGTCAAGGCCATTCCGTTCGGCGGCTACATCCGCATGATCGGCATGTTCCCGCCCGGCGCCGACGGCCGGCTGGAGGCCCGCTCCACCTCGCCCTGGCGCGGCATGATCGAGGACGCCCGCTCGGCCGCCTTCGAGGAACTGGAGCCGGGTGACGAGAAGCGCCTGTTCTACACGCGCAAGCCCTGGAAACGGGTCATCGTGATGTTCGCGGGCCCGTTCATGAACCTCATCCTCGCGGTGGTGCTGTTCCTCACCGTGCTGATGGGCTTCGGCATCTCGCAGCAGACCACCACCGTCAGCTCCGTCTCCCAGTGCGTCATCTCGCAGAGCGAGAACCGCGACGACTGCACCAAGTCCGACCCGGCCTCCCCGGCCGCGGCGGCGGGCCTCCGCGCGGGCGACAAGATCGTCGCCTTCGACGGCGTACGGACCGACGACTGGGACCGGCTGTCCAACCTGATCCGCGCCAACCCCGGCGAGCAGGTGCCGGTCGTCGTCGAGCGCGGCGGCCAGGAGATCACCCTCCAGGCGACGATCGCCACCAACCAGGTCGCGAAGAAGGACGCGAACGGACAGATCGTCGAGGGCGAGTACGTCACCGCCGGCTTCCTCGGCTTCAGCGCCGCCACCGGCGTGGTGAAACAGGACTTCGGCCAGTCCGTGACCTGGATGGGCGACCGGGTCGGCGACGCCGTCGACTCCCTGGCCGCGCTGCCGTCCAAGATCCCCGCCCTGTGGGACGCCGCCTTCGGCGACGGACCGCGCGAGGCCGACTCCCCGATGGGCGTCGTCGGCGCCGCCCGCGTCGGCGGCGAGATCGCCACCCTGGACATCCCGCCCACCCAGCAGCTGGCCATGTTCGTCATGCTCGTGGCCGGGTTCAACCTCTCCCTGTTCCTCTTCAACATGCTCCCGCTGCTGCCGCTCGACGGCGGCCACATCGCGGGCGCACTGTGGGAGTCACTGCGCCGGAACGCGGCCAAGGTGCTGCGCCGCCCGGACCCGGGGCCGTTCGACGTGGCGAAGCTGATGCCGGTGGCCTACGTGGTGGCGGGCATCTTCGTCTGCTTCACGCTGCTCGTCCTGGTGGCGGACGTCGTCAATCCGGTACGCATCAGCTGAGATGCGGACGGTCCGGCCCCTTCGGTGGATACCGAAAGGGCGGACCCGGTCGGACCGGGCAATCGCCACATCCGATGAGAAGCCCGATCCGGGGAGCATGTCCCCCCGGGCCGGGCTTCACGCCGATCACCCGGCAGATGGACGCCAAAGGGTGTACCTCCCGTACGCCGTGTGCCTGACGTTCACGTCGGTGCCGTAATCTCGAAGGCCGGAGCCCGCCGCTGAACGGGGCCGGACCTTGATCCACGACTTGGGGTTGCACAGCAGATGACTGCGATTTCTCTCGGCATGCCGGACGTTCCGACCAGGCTCGCGGAGCGCCGCAAGAGCCGTCAGATCCAGGTCGGGCCCGTGGCGGTGGGCGGCGACGCCCCCGTGTCGGTGCAGTCCATGACCACGACCCGCACCTCCGACATCGGTGCGACGCTGCAGCAGATCGCCGAGCTGACGGCGTCCGGCTGCCAGATCGTCCGGGTGGCCTGCCCGACGCAGGACGACGCCGACGCCCTGGCCGTGATCGCGAGGAAGTCGCAGATCCCGGTGATCGCGGACATCCACTTCCAGCCCAAGTACGTGTTCGCCGCGATCGAGGCGGG